>JASJIW010000059.1:0-101843 GCA_037624665.1 Flavobacteriales bacterium | reverse complement strand
ACTGCTATGTCCCAATAAAACTTGAATTTGACGCAAGTCTGTTCCGTTCTCTAGCAAATGAGTCGCAAAACTATGCCTAAGAATGTGGGGAGTAATTCTTCTTTTAATATTAGCCTTATTACAAGCATTGCGTATAATTTTAGAAACGCTAGATCCAGTATATTGTTTGCCTTTTATTCCCTCAAATAAATAGATTTCAGGATTCCAAACCTTAAAATAGAGCCTCAAATCATCTAGTACAGATCTACTTAAAATAGTTATTCTGTCTTTCCCTCCTTTACCATTAATAACATTGATAATCATACGTTTACTGTCTATGTCATTAAGTTTTAAATTGAGTAACTCTCCTCGCCTTAACCCCGAGGAATACAATAAGCTAACAATGCACTTATGCTTAATATTATTGGTGCCATTTATTAATTGTCCTACTTCTTCTAAACTAATAACCTTTGGTAAAGGCTCTTTTCTTATAGGACGTTCAATACTGTAAAAACGATTGGGCATTCCTAATACTATTTCATAGTAAAATTTAATGCTATTAATCATTTGGTTAATATAAGAATGTGATTTTTTTTGGAAAACCAAACCTTGGAGATAGCTTCTTATTTCTTCCTCATTAATATGTATTAATTCCCATTTTTTATAGTAATTAATAAATAATTCAAATAATTGAATATATGTTTTAGAGGTGCTTAATGAATATTGTTTTAACTCCAACTTTTGTAAGTATTTTTCTGGACAAACTCTATAACTATCTGGCACTTCTCTTTTCCTATAGCGTTCTAAAGAAATAGATTCGTTTCCTTTTCCGTTGCTGGTATTGTTGAAAAAGTTACCTGAGTTAATCCAAGCTATACCTTTAAAATCATTAAAAATAGCATCTAAATTTTGTTTGTTGTTTGGTATAAAGGCCATGTTGTAAGTTGCGCTCCATTTAGCATTTGGTAAGCCTTTTATTACTGTATGGATCATCTTGTCAGGATAAAACTTTAAACCAATTTGTTTTTCATCCATAATTAATAGATGCTTTAATGTTACAACTTTATGTTTTATATGCTCCATAATTACTAAAATTAGAATGGAAATAATTCATACAAAAATTTAATCGTACATTTATACGTATAAATATACGTATAATTTAAATATACGGCTAAGCTAATAATAATGAAAAAATGTTTGGAATGTGCTAGCGAAGTGGAAGGGCGGATAGATAAAATATTTTGTTCACCTTATTGTAAATCTATTTACCATCATAAAAAAAATAAGGGGAAAGGAGAAAATTTATATTTAGAAATTGATAAACAATTAAAGGTCAACAGAAAGTTGTTACAACATTTTAATAGGGCTGGAAAAGCTATTGTGCGTAAACAGAAATTGTTAGAGGTTGGTTTTAATCCGAAATACTTTACCCATTATTGGAAAAACCAAAAAGGGGATATTTACCTCTTTTGTTACGAGTTTGGCTTTTTAGAAAAGAAAGAAAACGGAAAGCCTAAATATGTATTAGTGCAATGGCAAGATTATATGGGTAAATAATGTGCTGTGGTTATAAATTAACGCCAAATAAATAACCAGCCAATGCAGTCAGTCCCATAGCTACGGTCCCCCAAAATGTAATTCTTATAACAGCGGCTTTAATATTAGAGCCTCCTGTTTTGGCTGAAATGGCTCCTAAAATAATTAGAAAGAAAAGTGAAAACCCATAGAGCGAAATCTCCATTGTTTTTAACGGTAATAATAAAGATACCATAAAAGGAAGGGTTCCTCCAACAATAAAAGCTATTCCAGAAGCAAAAGCTGCTTGTATCGGCTTGGCTTGGCTTGTATCGGTAATCCCTAATTCATCTCTAACATGTGCACCTAAAGCATTGTGTTCTGTTAATTCTTTAGCTACAGTAAGTGCAGTTTCTTCTTTTAAACCTCTATCTATATAAATTTCTGCTAAGTGCTGTAATTCAAGTTCGGGTTCGTTTTCTAGTTGCAATTTTTCTCGTTCAATGTCGGCTTTTTCAATGTCTGTTTGCGAACTTACAGAAACATACTCTCCTGCTGCCATTGATAAAGCTCCCGCAATTAGGCCTGCTAAAGTTGCCAAAATGATGGGTTCTCTACCATCACTGGCTGCAGCAACTCCTATGGCTAAACTTGCAGTTGATAAAATGCCATCATTAGCGCCAAGTACAGCAGCTCTTAACCAATTACTCCTATGGATGTAATGGTTTTCTAAACTGTTATATGGTTTGCTTGTTGGCTCAGTCATCTTAGATAGTCATCGAAAAAATTCGTGTAGTTGGTTTATTTCTAATTAATTGTAAATCAAAAGCCATACACACATTACGAACAAAAGGTCTTGCTTTTTCGGGTAATGTTAATCCATTTTCTGTTATTTTAACCAAACCATCGTGTTCCATTTCTTCTAAACGGTCTAAACATTCCTGTAATTCCGGAAACTTTAATGCTTCGGTATCCCAAGTTGTTTCAAAATGGCACATAATGTTTAAAATATGCTGACGAATTACCAAGTCTTCTTCGCTTAATAAGTGTCCTCTAAAAATGGGTATTTTACCTGCATTAACAAGGTCAGTATATTCATCAACAGTTTTAGCATTTTGTGCAAAAGCATACCAACTGTCACTTATAGAACTCATTCCTAAACCAACCATTAACTCAGTTTTACTGGCAGTATAGCCCATAAAATTTCTGTGCAATGTTTTGTTTTCCATGGCTAAATGCATAGAATCGGTTTTTAATGCGAAATGGTCCATGCCAATTTCTACATATCCTAAATCAAATAACATTTGCTTACCAGTTTCATAAAGCACACGTTTTTCTTCAGCACTTGGCAAGTCATTTTCATCATAACCTCTTTGTCCTACACCTTTAATCCAGGGCACATGCGCGTAACTGTAAAATGCAATACGGTCTGGTTTTAATGTTTTTGTTTTTTTAATAGTATCAATAATACTTTCTTTGGTTTGATGTGGTAATCCAAAAACTAAATCTTGACTAATAGAAGTGTAGCCAATTTCTTTACTCCAATCAGTAACTTCTTTAACTGTTTCGTATGATTGAATTCTATTTATTGTTTTTTGAACTTTAGGATCATAATCTTGAACGCCAAAACTATTTCTTCTAAAACCTAAATCGTAAAAAGTTTGTAAATGTTCTTTAGTGGTATTGTTTGGATGAGCTTCAAAACTAAATTCATATTCCTCGCACGTTTCACCTTTAGCTAAAATACCATCAATTAATTGCTTCAGATTTTCTGGACTAAAAAATGTGGGTGTACCACCACCTAAATGAATTTCTTTAATTCTCGGTTTTTCATCAAACAAATCGCAATACAAATCCCACTCTTTTAAAACGGTGTCAATATAAGGCTCTTCAACACTATGTTGCTTTGTTATACGTTTATGGCAACCGCAAAAAGTACACAAACTCTCACAAAAAGGTAAATGAATGTATATACTAATACCTTCAGAGCTATTGCTCTCAATAAAAGATTTTTTGGTAGAGTTTACCCAATCTTCATAAGCTATTCCTTCTTTGTCCCAGAACGGAACAGTTGGGTAACTCGTGTATCTTGGGCCTGCAATGTTGTATTTTTGAATGAGTGAATTGTTCATCGATCTAATTTTATTTGTTTTCGCCAACCATTTTCTTGCCAATCATTTTACCGAATTCGCGCATTTCTTGTGCAATTTCTTTGTCGTTTGTAGCTCTTTCATACGTGTCAGACATCGTAATAATAGATTGATAAAAGAAATGTTTCATCTCATCCAACATCATATCTTTAGTCCATAAATCAATACGCAAAGTATTGTTTTCTTTAGCATCCCATAAGCTAATAATCATAGCTTTAGCTTCTTTTGTTTCCTCTTCTCCAGTATCAGAAGCCGACCAGTCAATTTTTTCTGGCACATGGTTTTCATCTAAAGATATGGTAAAATTTATTTTTGATTTTTTCATAGTTGAGTTCTTAAAGTTGTAAAGTTCAAGGTGTATAAATTTGAATTTCAATTTGTTGTAAAAGAGTAATCAATTTTTACGGTTTAAATTTCGATTTGTTTAATAATTCTTGTGCATTATTATTATCCATTAATTGCAGCACAGTAATAGTTGGGTTTTTGTTCATATACGCTTTTACAATTTGCCAACCTATCCAGTGTCCAATTCTTCCTGGGGAGCCTTCAGGAAAACCTTGTATAAAAGGAGATTCTCCCATGTATTTTATTATTTCTTTGGTGTCTTTGGTGTACAATAATTGGTTGTCAATAAAATAAAACCAAACGGGTTCAGCATTATTTTCGCACCATTCTAATTGTGTTTTGGTGTAATTAATCTTTATTGTATTTGATGCCTTTGGCATAAGTGCATCCATCAAATACAACGTTTTTCCTTGATGAATCATTTCGGTTAACAGGTCTGCATTTTTTTCTTTCAGCTCAAATTCTGTAGCAATCCAACCTAACATAGCTCCAGCAACTAAACCATTTTTACTCATAAAAGCAGTTTTGTATTTAGGAAGTCCCAATTGTGCATAAGCATCATAATCTTTTCCTAAAAACATGTCTAAACCAATGCCTAAATAATTTTTATCCGTAGTAATGGCGTAATTAAATCCAGAAATATAAGTGATTACTTCAGGAATATTTTTTTTAGGAAAGTAATGTTTGTAGTGTTTAAAGGCTTCATTTAGTTCAGTTTCAAATGGGGTGAAATCTGAATAAACATGTGCAACATCTGTTTTAACTTCGTTGATATAAGTATCGGTGGTAAAATCGTTTAATCGATTGTTAAGAGTAGGGTTTTTAATAGAACCAATGTTAATAACGCTCTCGGTAAAATCTTGAAAAAATAATCCGTAGGTATTGTTTAATTCAAGTACGTTGTCACGTGTAATTTGTCCTTTATTTTGAAAAAGATCTTGATCAAATCTTTTAACCTTAAGGTTTAAATTAACAGTGCTTACATCAATATCTAAGTGGTTATTTTCGCACGAAAGCAGCGTTGTTGAGAGAGCTAAAGTTATTAAGTTATTAAGTGTTGAAAAATAGGGCTTCATTAACTTTTATCTGTTTTAATTATGGCTAAATTTGTAGTTGTAAACTTATTAGATTATGATACAAAGAACAAAGGTACTTACTTTAGTGGTATTTGGGTTGTTATTTTTAAACCTTTCTGCGCAAGAAGATGAGTATAGTAATGATAAATTTGCTAAGCTTCCAGATACTGATAGAAAAGTTAGGTTTGGATTACAGCTTAATCCACAAATTAGCTGGTTAAGTCCTAATACTAAAAATTATTCAAGTGAAGGAAGTAAACTTGGCCTAAACTATGGACTTTCAACTGAATTCTTTTTAACTAAAAACTACTTATTTTCTACAGGCTTCTATATTTCAAGTTTAGGTGGAAAATTTTCGTATCAAGGTATTTTTGTTGATGACAATGGCGTTAATTTCCAATCAGCAGTTGAGCAAACGTACAGGATTAAATACATTGAAATTCCGTTAACGTTAAAGCTAAGAACGAATGAAATAGGGTACATGACTTACTATGGTCAGTTTGGATTGAAATCTGCTGTAAAGTTTAAGTCTACAAGTGATTATACGTATGCTGACATCAATAACTCACCTAAAGAGGAGGATGTTAATACTACAGGAGATATCTTTTTTGTAAATATGTATTTAGCGGTTGGTGCTGGTGTAGAATATAACATCTCTGGCAACACCAGTTTAATGGTTGGTTTAACCTATAATAATGGGTTTGTAAATCAATTAAATAAAGAATCGAACCTGCTTAATACTGAAGGAAAAGCAGTTTTAGATGCAGATGGAAATCCTGTTTACACGAGTAAAGATCCAAGTGCGAACTTAAATTATATAGCCTTAAATATTGCACTTTACTTTTAATTAGATGAATACCGAAAAAGTAAAAGAATACATTGCTAATTGGTTGTCCAATTATGTAGAAACTTCTAAAACAAAAGGTTTTGTTATCGGAATTTCTGGTGGAATAGATTCTGCAGTTACTTCCACATTGGCTGCAGAAACTGGTTTACCTGTTTTATGTATTGAAATGCCTATTCATCAGGATAAAAGTCAGATGAACAGAGGACAGAATCATATTGAGTGGTTGTCAAAAAAATATCCAAACGTTTTAAGGGTTAAAACTGATTTAACAAGTGTCTTTGATTTGTTTTCAAAGGCTGTAAATCATTCCGATAATAAAGAGTTAGATTTTTTATCGTTAGCCAATTCACGTGCTCGATTAAGAATGACAACACTTTATCATTATGCTCAAATTAATAGCTTTTTAGTACTTGGTACTGGTAACAAAGTAGAAGATTTTGGTGTTGGTTTTTACACCAAATATGGTGATGGTGGAGTAGATGTTAGTCCAATTGCAGATTTGGTAAAAACGGAAGTGTTTGCTTTAGGAAAGCATTTAAACGTAGTTGATGAGATTTTAAAAGCTGCACCAACCGATGGGCTGTGGGGTGATGAGCGAACGGATGAAGATCAGATAGGCGCATCCTATCCTGAACTAGAATGGGCAATGAAAACAGTTGAAAAGGCAAATATAGATTTTACTGCATTTACTACCAGAGAGCAACAAGTTTTTGAAATATACACGCGATTAAATACTATTAATCAGCATAAAATGGACGCCATACCTGTTTGTAAAATTCCACTTGAGGTTAGAACTTAGCTAATTTTTTAGCGTTCAGTTATTTTTTAAGGTGTCTTGCATATTCGACATGTTTTTGTAGTGTTCGTAGCGTGCAATTATTTCGTTAACATAGGCGTAAGTAATAAATCCTTTACAATATCCGTGTCGAACTACTTCGTCTTTATAATATTTTGATTTTGATTTGTTGAGTAAGAAAAAATCTACATTGTCGTCCCAAACAAAAGCATCCTTACCATATTTTTCGGCTAACCTTCTGGCGTCTAATAAGTGTCCAGGGCCAACATTGTAGGAAGCTAAAATAAAACGAATTCGTTGGTTAGTATCAGCTATTATGGGGGCCCAATAGTTGTCTAAATATTTGATATAATTAACCCCAGCTACAATGTTTTGATGAGCAGTAGAGTTGGTGTCTACCCCAAATTTTGCTCCTGTAACAGGCATAAATTGCATTAATCCAAAAGAACCTCCCCATCCTCTTGCAGCATTATTAAAATGCGATTCTTGGTAAATCATAGCGGCCAATAGTTCCCAATCCCAATTAATTCTTGGAGCGTGTTTTTGTAAAATCTCATCATAAGGAGAAATGGCGCCACTTGTTAGGGTGTAGTATTCATGGTTAATTCGCGTATTAAACCCCGTTTGGTTTTTAAAATAGGTGTTGTATAAGATATTAAAATGCTTTGTTTTCTTAAAATCAGAAAGCCAGTCGTTCATAGATTTAGTCAGTTGTGGTGCATTTTTTCTCATTGCCCAGGCAATTTTTTGATCTAAGCTAAGATTTAAGCTTAAGTCAATATTAGGATGTTTCCATAAATTTACACTGGCTAAATTTTTATCTGCAACAGTGTATTTAATTTCTTGAGTTGCAACTTTCTCTATAAGTTCTTCCATAGACGTTTCGCCAGAAACAGTGCTAACATTTATTTTTCCGCCAATTTCATTGGATAAACTTTTTATGCGAGAATAAAAAGAAGAGCCTTTGCTAACAGTAATTGTTTTGCCAACTAAATCTAAGGGAGATTGTAGGAGTATTTTTTTTAATGCTGATTTCTTCAATTTTCTCCAGCCTTCAGGTTTTCGCTGTATCAAAACTTGTTGCGTTACTAAAACTTGATCTGTAAACTGAGTCTGCATTAAACGTTCTGCTGTAATTGCTAAATTGGCGGCAACAACATCTCCAATACCTGTATTAAGCTCAACAAAAATGCTGTCCATATTTTTTATGGGAACAATTTCTAAGTCAACATTAATGTGCTTAGCGTATTTTTTTAATAGCTCATATTCAAACCCCATAGGGTTTCCTTTGTATATAAAGTAGCTCGTTGGGCCGTACTCTAGCATGGCTGTTAAAACGCCTGTTGCTTGAATACCGTCTAAGTCTTTATGGAATACTTTGCTTTTATGATTAATTTCTTGCACCTCGGGAGTTGTGCAGGCTGTAAATAATACAGACAAAATTAGTGTTGAGTATGTGCAAAACTTATTCATTTATCAGCTTAAAGTCTTTTTAGATGAAAATTTGTATGACTAATTTAGTCGTTCGGTTAAAATACGCGAAAAATAATAAATAATTATCTTTTGAAAAGAATACTCATAATAACTCCAGTTCTGTTAATGTTGCTTTGTTCTACCAAAGATACAAAAGCAGGAGGATTGGACAAAGGTTTTAAAGCATTAGAAGTTTTTGATTATTTTAAAGCTAAACAAATATTTTACAAATCGTTAAAAAAGGATTCCGCTGCGGCTTCTTATGGCTTAAGTGTTATTTATGCGTTAAACAACAATCCTTTTTATAGCTTAGATTCAGCCTTATTGTATATTAAAATTTCTGCTACAACTTTCTCAACTATTATTTCAGAAAAACAAAAAATTAAATATGCAGCCCTAAAAGTAGATGCTGCTTCAATATTAAAACAACAGGCAATTATTAATAAAAAGTGTTTTGTTTATGCTCAAGAGAAAAACTCAATAAATGGATATAATTATTTTATAAAGCAAAATATTGGTGCAACACAACTAAAACAAGCCGAGATTAATAGAAATGAACTAGCTTATCATGCTGCAAATAAAATTAATACTTCTGTTTCGTATCAAAGTTTTATAACAACATATCCCAATGCAAAATCGGTTGGCGAAGCAAAAGCGAGATATGATAAACAGTTGTTTAGAGAATATACCGTCAATCGATCGTTAGCAAGTAATGTTCGTTTTATTAGGGAGCAACCAACTAGTTTTTATGTAGCAGAAGCACAGGATAATATTTATCGGTTAGTTACAAAAAGTAAAACGGTAGAAGCGTACCACCATTTTATTAAAGAATACCCGAAGAATCCTTCCGTTCCTAAAGCATGGCGAAATATCTATAACATTTCAACGCAAGTACATACGTCTAAAAACATTAAGAAATTTTTAAATCAGTTTCTAGATTATCCTTTTAAAGAAGAATTAGAACAAGATTTTATTTTAGCAAATACAACGTATTACCCTATAAAAACGAAAGGAAAATGGGGTTTTGTAAACGAAGCATTAAAAAATGTTGTTCCAACCAATTATAGTTGGGTTTCTAATTTTTCTGAAGGAGCAGCAGCAGTAATGTTAAATAATAAAGTTGGTTTTATCAATAAAAATAAGCGGACTGTAATTCCTTTTATATATGATGAGGCAGAGCCTTTTTTAAGTGGGTTAGCTATGGTTGGTAAAAATGATAAATACGGAATAATAAATAGAGCTGGAGAAACGGTTGTTCCACTTATTTATGATGAAATAGGAGAGACTTCTACTCAGTTTATCTCTATAGAACTGAATGGTAAGTATGGGTTTATTGATCAGAAAGGAAATTTAAAAGTGGGCTTGGAATACGAAACCGTAGGAGATTTTAATAATGGAATTGCCTATGTAAAACAAAACGGACTATATGGAATAATTGATACTAACCTTTATTATGTAGTGAAGCCCAAATATGAGTGGATAGATAATTTAAAAAATGATTTTATTCGGGTAAAAGAGAAAGGTCTTTTTGGAGTGATTGATGTACAAGGAAAATATATAGTAGAACCAATTTATGAACAATTAACTGAATTAGAAAATGGGTATGCAATGGTGGTAAAGAATGGTTTGTATGGCTATATTAAATCGGATGGAGGAATTACTATTGCAATTGAGATACCTTATGTTCAAGGGGTAATTAATTGGGGAATGTTTAATGATAAAGGATTGGCAAGAATTATTTCAGAAGAAAAATTTGGACTAATTGATACAACTGGTCAACGATTTGTTCCAGCTCTTTTTGAAGATATTGGTGCAGTTTCTGATGATTTAATAGCAATAAAAAGACACGGTAAGTGGGGCTATTGTGATTATGATATTAAATTAAAAATCCCCTACAATTTTGAAACAGTTACAGGTTTTAAAGGTGAATTTGCAATAGTAAAAAGAGATAGTTTGTATGGTGTTATCAATAAAAAAGGAACGGAAGTAATTGAAGCGAAATATGAAAGTATAGATAGGTTTAGTACTCACTTATTGTTGGTTAAAGAAAACGGTTTGGTTGGAGTAATTGATTTGACTAAAGAAGTTCTATTGCCTATTCAATATACTAAAATTGAATTTAGCTCAGACAATAAGTTGTTACGATTACACACTAATGATGGATTTGAATATTTGAAAAATGACCTTATTATTATTAAATGATATCCCTCTTAAAAACATATTTGGTAGAAAAGTTAGCTCAAGAACTTCCGGGTAAGTTGGCGCACATTGAGATTGCTCCTAATAGAAGGATTGATTTTAATGAGGATGAATTGTTAAACGCCAGAGAGAGTGGGGTGCTAATACTACTTTATTTGATAGAAAAAGAGCCGCATTTAGCGTTGATGCAACGTACAACTTATAATGGGGCGCATAGTGGTCAAGTCTCTTTTCCTGGAGGGAAAAGAGAAACTTTAGATAGAGACATTATTCATACAGCATTAAGAGAGGCGAATGAGGAGGTTGGAATTGTGATGGATGATGTAGATGTGATTGGAAGGTTGAGTGATGTTTATATTCCGGTGAGTAATTTTAATGTATCTCCAATAGTTGGATGCGTTAATTACCATCCTCAATTTATGATTGATGTACGAGAGGTTGAAGAATTGATAGAACTAAAATTGTCAGATTTAACGAATGTTAAAGAGTTGACAATCTCAAACATTACACTGCCCAATAAAACGATTATAAAAGCGCCTTCATTTCGTTTTAATGATAAAATTATTTGGGGAGCAACAGCTCTTATGCTCAATGAGTTGAGGTGGGTGTTAAGAGGCTTTAATGACTGAGGTCAACATCTTTATAAAGCAAGTATTTTTTTCTTGTTACTTTAAATTTTTCTAACCCATCTTTCCAAGTGGCTTTAATTTCTTCGGCTGTTTTTCCAGCTTCAATTTGCTGTTGTAGTTTGTCCGTACCAGAAAGCAATTGAAACATTTGCGTAAAGAATTTCTCTTTTTTTGGAAAGTCCTTGTAGATTTCGATTAGCCAAAAGAGATTAATTTCTCCTTTCCCTTTTAGGTATTCGGAGCCAAAATGGGCGAGGTCATACCCAAAACATTTTTGATTTTTAAGTTTAGGATTTTTAGCGCCAGCCATACTTTTGGGGGTAAAGGCATAGCTTTCGGATTTTATGGAAGGATGCCCTATAATTTGAAAAGGCTTAGCTGTTCCTCTCCCAATACTTATTGGTGTTCCTTCAAACAAACATAGCGAAGGGTAGAGCGCAATAGAACTCATATTTGGTAAGTTGGGTGATGGTTTTATTGGGAGTTCATAAAATCGATTATGGTCATAATTCTCTGTTTTTATTACCGTTAAATCACATTGTATTTTATTGGATAGCCACTTTTCTCCATTTATCATTTGCGCGTATTCACCAACAGTCATTCCGTGTACAATTGGTACGGGGTGCATTCCTACAAAAGATTTAAATGCGGGTTCTAAAATAGGACCATCAATATAATGCCCGTTTGGGTTGGGGCGATCTAAAACAATAAGTTTTTTATTGGTTTCTGCACACGTTTCCATTACATAATGCATGGTAGAAATGTAGGTGTAAAAACGAGCGCCAACATCTTGTATGTCAAAAACAATTACATCTAAATCTTTAAACTGTTCGGCTGTAGGTTTTTTGTTTTTACCGTATAACGATACAATTGTCAAACCTGTTTTTATGTCTACATCAGAATTTACTTTTTCTCCAGCATCAGCTTTACCTCTAAATCCGTGTTCAGGACTAAATACCTTTACAACATTAATTCCTAAGCTAACTAAGGAGTCAATAAGGTGTGTTTTGTTAAGCATTGAGGTATGGTTGGCTACTACACCAACTTTTTTGTTTTCTAGCAGTTTTAGGTAGGCATCAATTCTTAACGCTCCAACAATAATTGGCAACTGTGGTTTTATTTCAACAACTTTTAACGCAGTTTTTGCTTCTGTTGTTTCAGGGTTTTGACCAGAACAACTCACCCAAAATAAACTGATAAGTATAATATTTAGATAATGCCTCAAATTCATGCCTTACAAATTATTACTTTTGTTACAAAACAACCAAAAGTATCTTTTATAAAGTTGAATCTCGAGTATTTCATATCAAAAAATATAATTAAAGGCGATAGTCATTCTAAAAAGATAACTAAACCTATTATTCGTATTTCAATTATTGCAATTGCTTTAGGGTTAATTGTTATGATTGTTGCATTGAGTATTGTTGGTGGTTTCCAACGAGAAATAAGAAATAAAGTAATTGGTTTTGGAAGTCATATTCAAATAACAAGTTACGATTCTCAAAATACTTATGAGGCAACGCCAATCAATATTGAGCAAGATTTTTATCCAAGTTTATCAGAAACGGAAGGAATAAAACACATCCAAATTTATGCGACCAAACCAGGAATTATTAAAACCAAAGAAGATATCTATGGGGTTGTAGTAAAGGGAGTAGGGAGCGATTTTGATTGGTCATTTTTTAATGAAAAAATAATTGACGGAAGCTCGTTTTTAGTTACTGAACAGAAAGAGAATAGTGTTTTAGTCTCGAACCATATTGCAACAAAAATGAAGCTGAATGTGGGCGATAAGATGTTCCTCTATTTTATACAGGAGAACGGACAATTGAGACCGAAAGATTTTATTGTAAAAGGGATTTATCAAACAGGAATGGAGGATTTTGATAAGTTATTTGTTCTTACAGACATTGCACACATTCAAAAAAGAAATGGTTGGGATGAGAATCGAATTGGAGGTTTTGAGGTGCTAATTGATAATTATGAGGAGTTGGATGAAATGGGAGCTTTTGTTTACGACCATATTGATTACAATTTACATGCGACTACTATAAAAGAGCAGCATCCTGATATTTTTGGCTGGTTAGATTTACAAGATTATAATGTTAATATCATTATTTTATTGATGATAATTGTGGCGGTGGTAAACATTATTTCAGCATTACTTATCCTTGTTTTAGAACGCATCAATATGATTGGGATATTAAAAGCCTTGGGAATGCCCAATTGGAATGTGCGAAAAATATTTTTGTACAATGCAACTTATTTAGTTCTTAAAGGATTGGTTTGGGGGAATGTTATTGGAATAAGCCTTTGTCTGCTGCAGCAATATTTTGGTATTTTAACTTTACCAGAAGAATCGTATTATGTTTCTGAAGTGCCCATTGAAATGGATTTTACGAATATTTTATTGTTGAATGTTGGAACATTAGTGGTTTGTATTCTGATGTTATTGATTCCCTCGTATGTCATTGCCAAAATTTCTCCGGTAAAAGCTATTCGTTTCGATTAGTGTTGTCTTTAACTAAATAAGTAGCGTTTTACTCTTTATCCGGTAAGTCGGCTATTCAGACAGAGTCTGTTTTGCGTTAAGGATGGCAGCGGCATCTCCCGATTTTTTTATCGGGAATACAGTGAGCAGCCTGTTAAAACGCCCAAATAATTCTGAGGGCTTCAATTAAATTAAGACAACTCTATTTGTTACATTTGTAGAAATAATATTTTAAAAATACATGCAATACTATAATAATATTCTTGAAACTATTGGAAACACTCCTTTAGTGAAATTAAACAATGTTTGTAAAGACATTAAAGCAACTGTTTTAGCGAAAGTAGAAACAACAAACCCAGGAAATTCTGTAAAAGATAGAATGGCGGTTCAAATGATTGAAGATGCTGAAGCTGATGGTAGATTAAAGCCAGGAGGAACGATTATTGAAGGAACTTCGGGGAATACTGGAATGGGATTGGCGTTAGTTGCTATTATAAAAGGATACAAATTAATTTGTGTGTTGAGTGATAAGCAGTCTAAAGAAAAAATGGATATTTTAAGAGCTGTTGGTGCTGAGGTGCATGTTTGTCCTACAGATGTAGCGCCAGACGATCCTCGTTCATATTATTCGGTTTCTAAAAGTTTAGCTGAAACAACACCAAACTCTTGGTATGTTAATCAATACGATAATCCATCAAACGCAAAAGCACATTACTTAAGTACTGGGCCAGAAATTTGGGAACAAACTGAAGGGAAGATTACTCATTTTGTTGTTGGTGTTGGTACTGGAGGAACAATTTCAGGAGTTGGAAAATATTTAAAAGAGAAAAACCCGAATGTTAAATTGTGGGGAATTGACACCTATGGATCTGTATTTAAAAAGTACCACGAAACTGGAATTTTTGATGAGAAGGAGATTTATCCATATATAACAGAAGGGATTGGGGAAGATATTTTACCTAAAAACGTAAACTTTGATATTATTGATAAGTTTGAAAAAGTAACAGATAAAGATGCTGCAGTTTGGCAACGTAAAATAGCTAAAGAAGAAGGAATTTTTGTTGGTAATTCAGCTGGTTCGGCAATTAAAGGATTGTTGCAATTAAAAGATGAATTAAAAGATGATGATGTTGTTGTTGTATTGTTTCACGATCATGGAAGTAGATATGTTGGAAAAATGTTTAACGATGATTGGATGAAAGAAGTTGGATTTTTAGATGAGGAATAACCGAATGGTTTAAACTTGGTTAAAGCAGACTAATTAAATAAAACAAATTAAAAAGGAAATCATAAATTTGATTTCCTTTTTTTTATTTAAAAGATAGTTTATGGAGATTTCAAACACACCAAAACCACCCTATTGTGCAGTTATTTTTACTACAGAATTGAATGAGGACTCACTGGGTTATGAAACTGAATCTGACCGAATGGTTGAATTAGTTTGGCAGCAATCTGGGTTTTTAGGGTTTGAGAGTGCCAGAGATACTATTGGTATTACTGTTTCCTACTGGAAAGATGAAGCGTCAATTTTGAAATGGTCATCCAATCTCGAACATAAAGAAGCTCAAAGGTTAGGTAAGGAAAAGTTTTATAAGTCATACAGCATTAGAATTTGTAAAGTAGAGAGAGCATACTGCTTTGAGGGTATTTAGTTGGTATTTTAAGGTCGCTGACAATTTTTACTATCTAAAAATAAAATTGAAACATTTATTTAAATTTAGCGTTAAAGTTAGAAGCGAAAGGCCATTAATTAAAAACTACCTAAATTATGAGTACAACGATACAAGATGCTACACCGCTTATAGAAAAAGAATCGATTGTTGAGTTCTCTTTTCCTCAAGGAGATGTACTAGATACAGAAGAAAAAAGAGACGAGCGTCAAGCTCTATTAGAAAAAGGAATGCATTTAGGAAATGCTTCAAAAGGAAAAGTGAAAATTATTTTTGAAGATGTTGATGGATTGAAAAAAGTAGAAACAACTATTTGGGGATTCACGGATAAGAATGTTATTCTTAAAAGAACAACTATAATTCCTATTCGATGCATACATGAAGTGAAGTTTTACTAAACATAATGTTTTTGATAAATAGATAGGCTGAAACTAAAGTGTTTCGGTCTTTTTTTTATAGTCGTAAGATTACAAGTTTGTCTTTTATATTACCTTTTATCTCAGATTAAAAAACCTATTTTTGGATTCCTATTTATTAAAATTGATTTGATGAAATTATTGACAAGATACATGTTGTTGCCTATAATGGCTTTGCTATTATTTGTTAGCAATGGAAATGCACAAATTGAGTTTCCTGAAGATAAAGTAAGTTGGGACTTTAGTTTAGAACAAAATGATTGTGAAGCTACCATAGTTGTAAAAGTAACTTGTGTGGAGCATTGGCATGTTTATGGTGCTAATTTACCAGAAGCATCATTTTTGTTACCTACTGAAGTTGAGCCTGATAAGTCGTCAAATTATGAAGTTATAGGTAAGGTTATTGAGCCTAAACCAGAGTTTTACCATGATGAAGCAGCTGATGAAGATATCTTTCAGCATTCCAATACTTTTACGTTAAAGCGTAAAATAAAAATTAATAGTAAAGAAGATTTTACGCTTAAAGGAAGATTTTCTTTTCAGACTTGTGATGAGTCACATTGTTTACCTCCTTACGATGCTGATTTTAGTTTAAAAGTTAAAGGGTGTGGTTTTGAAAAGGCAAAAGGTACTGTTTTTAAAGCTCTTGATGAAAATGATTCAGAAGATAGCGGACTTGAATTTCCTGAAGATAAAGTAAGTTGGAAGTTTAGTGTTGAGCAAGATGGAGCTGAAGCAATAATTATTGCAGATGTAACTTGTGATGAAGGATGGCATATTTATGCAGCGAACATCCCTAACGATGAATTCGGACAAGGGACAAGAATAGAGGTAGAAAAATCATCAAGTTATATTGTTATAGGAAAAATAGAAGAGCCGGAACCTCATTTTTATCATGATAAAGCTGCAGATGAAGATATATATCAGCATTCGAAAACGGTTCGATTTAAACGTAAAATTAAAATTAGTAGTAAAGAAGATTTTACTTTAAAAGGGAAGTTTGCTTTTATTACATGTGATGACTCACATTGTCTTCCACCTTATGAAACTGATTTTTCAATTGAAGTAGAAGGAAGTAAAAATGCAGTTGAACCTGTTACTGAAACTTCAAGTGATAATCCAGAAAAAAGTAAGAAGATATCTGATATGTCTATATGGACAATTTTCTTTTTGTCATTTGGTGCTGGTTTTGCAGCATTATTAACACCCTGTGTGTTTCCGATGATTCCAATGACAGTAAGTTTCTTTACAAAGCAAAGTAAATCTAAAGCTGCAGGAATTAGAAATGCTACTTTTTATGGAATTTGTATTATAGGAATATATGTAATACTCGGAACGTTAGTAACATGGATTTTTGGAGCCTCAATATTAAATTGGTTGTCTACACAATGGTGGTTTAACATGGCCTTCTTTATATTGTTAGTGGTATTTGCAGTCTCTTTTATGGGGGCGTTTGAAATTACGTTACCAAGTTCATGGGTAAATAAAGCGGATAAAGCATCAGATAAAGGAGGGTTGATTGGGATCTTCTTTATGGCATTGGTTCTTGCATTAGTTTCATTTTCTTGTACAGGTCCTATAGTTGGAACCTTACTGGTAGAAGCTGCTGATATTGGAGGGATTGCTCCTGTTATAGGAATGTTAGGATTCTCTTTAGCCTTGGCGTTGCCTTTTGCATTGTTTGCTGCCTTTCCAGGTTGGTTAAATTCTATGCCAAAATCTGGTGGTTGGTTAACAAGTGTCAAGGTGTTTTTAGGATTTTTAGAGTTAGCATTGGCATTTAAATTTTTATCGAATGCAGATTTGGCTGTACAAGCTCATTTACTCGAAAGAGAAATGTTCTTGGCTATTTGGATAGCAATATTTGGAGTGTTAGCAATGTATCTATTTGGATTCATACAGCTTCCTCATGACGGTCCTGTAGGGAATTTGTCCGTTGGAAGAACATTATTAGGAACAACAGTAGTTGTGTTTGTGGTGTATATGATTCCAGGATTATGGGGCGCACCATTAAAATTAATTAGTGCATTTCCACCACCAATGCATTACAGTGAATCGCCAATGGGTGTTGGAAAATCTGGTGGCGGTGGAGCTGCAGAGCATGGACCTGAAGGTACGCACCTTGGACCTCAAAATATTTGGGTTTTCCATGATATGGAAAAAGCACAGGCTTACGCTAAAGAAGTAGGTAAACCATTGTTTGTTGATTTTACAGGTCACAATTGTGTAAACTGCCGTGCAATGGAGCAAAGCGTTTGGGGAGAAGCTGGAATTATCGATAAACTAAAGAATGATGTAGTCATTACTTCATTGTATGTTGATGAAGATGTAGATTTACCGTTGGAGGAACAAATTGAAGTAGAGTTGGCTCCAGGAAAAATGAAAACATTAAAAACGGTAGGAGATAAATGGGCTTATACTCAAATTAAAAAATATAAAATTACTGCTCAACCTTATTATAGAATGCTAGGGCCTAACGGTGAAGATTTAGATAATGGTTCGGCTGATTATAAGAATCACAGTGATCCAGAAGTCTTCCAAAATTGGTTAGATGAAGGTTTGAAATTATATAAAGCAGCAAAATAAGAATACATTTTGTTTGAAAAAAAGGCTGAAAACTGGTGGCCTTTTTTTGTTCTACTCCTTTCCTATAAGAATAGGGAAGGGCAAACTCATACTTTTTCTCTAAACTATTTAATTTTGTTCTCGAGACATTCCGATGAACACGTTTTTCGAAAGCAAAAGCCTCGGGATACTCGAACTGACAAAAGCTATAAAATCACCTAATCAATCGTTCTTTTTAAATACAGTCTTAAAAGTTTGTTAAACGATTTTACTTAGTAAAACGTAACCAATCATCATGGTAATCACAGTAATTAATACCCAGTAAGTTCCCTTAAATAATATTGGATTTTTTTTACGATCTCTGTAAAATTGATAGCCTATAAAGACCACAAAAGAAACGATAAAGGCTAAAGCAAATATTTTTTGACCAGGTGTAAACATTATCAGAATTTAAAGTAGACAAAGATACGTCCAAAATTCTTACTGTCTTTATCAATGCGGTGGTATTTGTTTTTAATGTGTACTTGTTGTAAAAATCGAATCACTTTCTTTTTTAATTGACCAGAACCTTTACCAGGAATTATTTCAACAGTTTTAATTTTTTTGTCAATAGCTTCATCAATAATATCATTTAAAGACTTGTCAATTAAGTCCGTTTTGTTGTATATGTCGTGTAAGTCGAGTTTTAGTTTACTCATAGTTTATTTTTTTAAGTTCGTTATTAACGCAGTTAATAAGGTCTGGATAAAAAGCGTTGAAATCAACATTCAATTCATGCTCTTTTTCTTTTAAAATAAGGTGGGCATTATACATGTTGTTGTCGTACTTACTTCTTTTCGACATGCCTGTAAGAGATTTCTCCATTCCACTTATATTTTTGTAGTTGTAAAGCCAGTTGCTTTTAGCCATAAAAGGTAAGCGCGTTTGACTCTGAGCTGGAAGTGATGTTATATTTTTAAACAACACTTTATAAATCTGATTTGTAAAACTCAGTAGCTCTTTATCGGAATAGCTACTCCAGTTATTTGCTAAAAAGTAATCGTAAAAAACATCCATCACCACAGGCGTAAATTTATTTTGGTGTTGACGTATCAAACCTTTACTATTATCAACTACTGTATGATTATCAGTAAAGTCATCAATTTTTCGGTGTAATAAAATTCCTCGTTGTATTTCTGATGAATAATTTAGATATGCTTTTCCCTTTACATCATCAGCAATATAGTTACCAATAATGAGGTTTTCATCATTTTTTGATAAGTGGAAATGAGCTAAATAATTCATATGGTCCTTTAATGGGTAAATTTTACCACTGATGTAAAATTGATATAAAACTAAGTTAAACATAAATACCTTTGCCATGAACTCAAAAAAGAAAAGCATGAAAAGTATTCTCGTATCATTTTTGATAATAACAAGTTTCGCACTAACTGCTCAAAATGATAAATATCAATTCCATTTAGATTTAAATAAAATTAGTAACGATTTAATTCAGATTGAATTGACTACTCCGAATATGACTTCGGATAAAATAATATATAACATGCCTAAGATTATTCCTGGTACGTATAGTATTTATGACTTCGATAAATGGAGAAGTAATTGAGATTAATACAGTGAAAGAGCAATTATATACTTGTAAAATTAGTGTTAAAGAGGGCGTTAAAGTTACAGTGGTAATTGCAAGAGAGCTTAAAGGGAAAGTGAAAAGTAAAACGTTAAAAGGGAAAGCGTTAAAGGTTGAAAAACAGCAAGATTATTTAATTAAATTTAATAAAAATGCTACTGAAAAGCAAATTCAAATTAGAAATGCTTGGTTAGAACAAAAGTAAAATTGATTACTTTTAGTTAAAAAAGTAGATGCTTAAAAAAACACAATTATATTGGATTTCACAAATAGTAGGTTGGCTGCTATATGCTTTTGTAGTCGGTGTTTTTAATGTGCTTACAGGAAATAAATTGTCCTCCGAATTAGTTTATAGCTTAATTTCTATACTCTTGATAGGAATTTCTGTTGCCCATACTTTTAGACTTGTAATTGTTAAGTTAAATTGGATGAGATTTAATATATCTCGTTTAATTCCAAGGATATTATTAGGAACGTTGTTGGCGGGAGTCATTGTTTATTTTTTAAAATCAATAATCATAGAAAGAATAATTGTTCAAAATGATTATGAATTTAATGTGTCAGAAGCCTTTCCATCTGTCATTAGTTGGAGTTTATTGTATTTAATTTGGTCGTTACTTTATTTCTTGTTTCATTTTGTTACCAATTATAAAAAGGAAGAGATTAAGAATTTAAAGTGGCAAGCTGCTAAAAACGAGATAGAGTTAAACAAATTAAAATCGCAGTTAAATCCTCATTTTATATTTAACTCAATGAATAGTATTCGAGCATTAGTTAATGAAGATCCTGTGTTAGCTAAAGAAGCGATAACACAGCTTTCAAATGTATTGCGGAACTCTTTGTTGATGGGACGTAAAAAGTTGATTTCATTAGATGATGAGATGAAGCTCGTTAATGATTATTTAGGATTGGAAAAAACACGTTTTGAAGAACGCCTAACTATTAAAAAAGATATAGATAAAGAATCTGGGAAGCTATTGATTCCGCCATTAATGATACAAACTTTAGTCGAGAATGGAATTAAGCATGGAACATCCAGATTGCCAGAAGGAGGAACTGTAGAGATTATTTCTTCAATAAAAAAAGGAAATTTAGAGGTCGTTATTTTTAACAGTGGAGTTTATGATGAGACTAAGAAATCTGAAACTGGTTTTGGATTGTTGAACACAAAGCAACGATTAAAATTAATGTATGGTGATAAGGCTACATTTCAAATTGTTAATGAAAATAGTACGGTTAAAACAACACTGTTAATACCAAAGGAAACCATTTTATAATACTGAAAAACATGAAAGCGATTATAGTTGATGATGAACGATTGGCAAGAAATGAATTAAAAAGACTTCTTGCTGATTACCCTGAAGTGGATATTATTGAAGAATGTAATAGTGCTGAGGCTGCAATTATTGCCGTAGATAAATTAAGGCCTGATGTAGTTTTTTTAGATATTCATATGCCAGGGAAGGATGGTTTTGGTGTGCTTGAAGAACTCGACTATATGCCGCATGTTATTTTTATAACAGCTTATGATGAATATGCGATAAAAGCCTTTGAGATAAATGCGTTAGATTATTTGTTAAAACCAGTAGAGGTAGATCGATTAAAAGATGCGATTAATAAGGTAAAAGCAGAATTGATTGAACCAATCGAAAAACCGGATAAGCTAGGCGTTGATGATCAGGTATTTGTAAAGGATGGTGATCGGTGTTGGTTTGTTAATCTATCAGATGTACCAATGTTTGAATCTGAAGGGAATTATGTAAGAGTATATTTTGATAAGAATAAGCCTTTGATTTTAAAGTCCTTAAATAACTTATCGAATAGGCTAGATGAAGCATCTTTTTTTAGAGCTAACCGAAAATTTATTATTAACCTGAATTGGGTAGAGAGTATTGAAAATTGGTTTAATGGAGGATTGATGGTGAAGTTGAAAAATGGAGAAAAGGTTGAGATATCAAGAAGACAGGCTAGTAAATTTAAAGAAATGAAAAGTTTATAAGTTTTTTATCTGTGATAAAATTTAATTTATCTTGATTCTTTTCGATTTAGAATACGTTAATATTTTTTCATCTAAAAGAATTTTATTTAGCCTATATAAATTGAGTGATCTTAAAAAAAACAGGGGCAAATATTAATATTATTTGGCACTTTTCTATGGATGATGATGTGAAAGAAGTTGGAGAAGACCTTGCGTGTATGGTAAATTTGCCTTTTGAATTTATCAGCAATACCATGTATCCAGAATTAGTATAAATCAATACTATTTATTTAGCTACATTATTAATATAATGTTCACTTTTGCAGTTAAAATGTGTCAAATAAATATAGATTCATGAAAAACTTATCATTAGGATTAAACGCAGTGCTGATATTGGCTGTGGCCATTTTATATTACTTACATTTTTCGAGTGCAACTCCTGTTGAAGAAACTGTTGTTGAGTCGTTGGTTGAAATGAAAGAAGATCCTGTTAATGAAACTGGAAAAATTGCTTCAAAAATTGGATACTTAAATACCGATTCTTTAAGAGCTAACTACAAATTTTATGACGAATTAATCGCTAAATTGAAAGGTAGAGAACGAAAATATGAAAAGGAATTAAGTTCTAAATCTGCAGCTTTCGAGAAAGAAGTGATGGAGTTTCAACAAAAAGCACCTACAATGACTCAGTTTGAAGGACAAATGAGACAAAAGGAGTTGGGAAAGAAAGAAAAGGATTTATATGCTTTGCAAGAAAAGTTTGCGATCAAATTTCAAAATGAACAAACAAAGTTAGATGAGGAATTCCAGAATAAAGTAAACAACTTTATCAAAAACTACAATGCAGAGGCAGGTTATAATCTAATTATTGGAGCTTCAAAAATGGGGAATGTAGTGTTAGATTATAATGAAGGGTTAAATATTACAAATGAGATTGTAAGTGGTTTAAATGAGCAGTACGATATCGAAAACGCTCCTAAAGAAGTTCAGAAATAATGTTGATTGCTCAAGAAAAAGAAAAAACAAATGTTGCCGAGTATATTTTATATATGTGGCAAATTGAAGATATTATTCGTTCGCACGATTTTGATTTAATTCAGATTACAGACTCTGTTATCAGCAAATTTAATGCAGATAAAGAAGTTCAATATGATATGAAATTATGGTATCAGAATTTAATTGAACAAATGATGCAAGAAGGAATTTCTGATAAAGGACATCTTAAAAGCACTACAAAACACTTGCAAGAGTTAAATAACCTTCATAATTCGTTATTAACTACAATGCAAGACCTTAATTATCAAGAGGTTTATCTTGCTGCAAAAGATAACATTAATAATTTTATAATTAAGTCTGGAGGTGAGTCAGGTACTGAGATACAGGCTTGTTTAAATGGACTTTATGGTTTTTTACTTTTAAGGTTAAAAAGAACTGAAATAAGTAGTGCAACCAAAGAGGCAATGCAGTCGTTTAGTAAGTTGTTAGCGGTGTTAGTTGATCGTTATAACAAACTGCAAAAAGGAGAATTGAAATTTCCTTTAGAAAAAAGTAACTAATAACATTAATGTTTAAGCATAATATATTTATAGGTTCATGTTAAGAATTCTCTTCTTTATCAGCATATTTTTATTTGGAGTTACAAGAGCTCAAGCCACTTGTGCTAATGGGTCAGTGCTCGCACCTGAAATTACTTCAATTTCTGTTGATACCAATGGTGATGTAGTAATTTGCTGGGATCCTGTTCTGGATGCAGATTTGATTCAATATAACATTTACACTATAGATGGGACTGGGGCAAATTTGCAAATAGGAACTGTACCTTTAGGCACAAATTGTTTTACTTATCCTGGAGCTTCAAATTATTCTGGAACACAAAGTCTTCAAATTTTTGTTGAGGCTGTTATTGATTGTCCGCCAACAACAATTTCTAGTCCAGGTTTAGGAACTGGAATTGGTTGGTTTAGCACAATGTATTTAACAGGAGCTTTAGAGCCATGTACAGCTAGTATAGATATGGATTGGAATGTGAATGATTTTTTCAATACTCCAAGGTATGAGGTTTTTATGATTACCAATGGAGGTCCTGCAGTAACGCAAGGAACAACTTTTAGCACATCTTTTTCTTATTTAGGAGTTACTCCAGGGGATTCGATTAATTTTTATATTGTTGCTGTAGATAATGGAGGTTTAGGGCCAGCTACTTCTACTACTAATCTAATTACTCCAGATGTTCGCGGGGTTTTAATTATGCCAGCGTTTAATTATTTAAATACTGCTACAGTAATTGATTCTCAACAAATTGATATTCAGTTTACAATAGATACGATTGCTGATATGACAGCATATAAGATTCAACGGTCAACTTCAGAAACAGGTCCGTTTGTTACAATTGCTACTGTCGATAAAGTTCAAAATATGGATACTATCGTTAATTATTCAGATACAGTTGTAGATACAGATGGTACATCCTATTTTTATCAAATAGAAATTGTAAATGATATCTGTGGTTTTGATAGTAATTATTCAAACTTAGCAAGCACTATTTTGGTTAGTGCAACATCAAGCCCTTTAGAGGCATTTAATTCGGTTACTATTACTGAATATAAAGATTGGGGTTTAGGTGTTTTAAGGTATGATTTATATCGTGCGGTTGGTGGAGTTTGGGAGTTAACACCCGTTAGATCTTTTCCTGCATTTTCTGATACAATGACTTTTGTAGATGATATTTCTGAAGTATTTGATGGGAATGGAGAGTTTTGTTATAAGGTTGTTGCTATTGAGAAAGGAACATTTATGGAAAGTAGCTCTAATGATGCGTGCGCTTTGCATGAACCGTTATTGTATGTGCCAAATTCATTCTTGCCTGGAGGGCTTTATAATCCTGAATTTAAACCAGTTTTAACTTTTGCAAATCCTAATACCTATTCGTTTAGAGTGTTTAGCCGTTGGGGAGTAGTTGTATTTGAAACTGGAGATGTATCTAGTGCTTGGAATGGTAGGTTTAATAACTCAGGAGATTTAAGTCCAACCGGTGTTTATTTTTACGTTGTTGAATTCAATTCAGCTCAAGGAGATTTCTTCATCAAAAAGGGCACTGTTACAATAGTTCACTAAACTAATCTTTGCGGATTGGCGTAACAAGTTGCTTTGTTCTCTCTACAGAATCCTAATAATGTTATTCCTAGTTCTTTAGCAAAATCTACCGCTAATGATGATGGTGCTGATACGGCAGCCAAAACAGGGATGTTCGCAGTAAAAGCTTTCGCAACTATTTCATAAGAAATTCTTCCACTTACAATTAAGCACTTGGCCTCCTTTAATTTATTCTGATTAACTAAGTGTCCAACAACTTTATCTACCGCATTGTGTCTACCAATATCTTCTCTTACGGATAATAATTCTCTATCTTTAGAAAAAGCGGCAGCAGCATGAGAACCTCCAGATTGATGAAAGGTAACCTGTTTTTCTTTCATCTCTTTAAACATGGTAAAGAGTTCTTGACTGTTTAGTGTAAAACCACTATGTATTTTATTGTCAGGATTTAATTCTTCTAATTCAGTCTTTCCACAAATTCCACATGAAGAAACAGATAAAAGGTTTCTGCTATTAGAATACCCATCGCTTAATAAGCTCTTCTCAATATTGGTGTTCGCCTCGGTTATTCCTTTTTCAGTATTTTCTGAGATAGAAACAGTTAGATTTTTATTCGATTTATAAATATCTTCAGAATATAATAAACCTCTTATTAAATCTTCATCATCACCAGGCGTTCGCATAGTAATAGTAAAGACTTCTTTATTGATGTTGATTTGTAAAGCTTGTTCAACAACTAAATTATCATCAACCTTACTGCTTTCAATCTTGTAAAATTTTATTCCTTGATAATTTTGAATAGCCATGGTTTCGCTTATTGTGTGAAAAACCTGTCAGTTCGAGTGTTCCATTTTTATTGGGACGTATCGAGAACTAGGTAGATTTTTTATTAAATGTTTTTTTACTCAATATTGGAAGTGAATTAAAATTGTTATTAATTAACGCTTCTTTTTTCTTTTTAGACCACTTTTTAATTTGTTTCTCTTTTTCTATAACATCTTCTATGTTTGAAAACTCCGAATAAAAAACTAATTCAACAGGTCTTCTTTTATGTGTATACGAATTATGATTCTCGCCAGATTCGTGCTCTAGTAATCTTCTTTCAATGTTGTTTGTGACACCTGTATAGTAGGTTTCGTCATTGCATTTAAGGATGTAAATATAATAACAGTGATACTTCATTGTAATTTAAATGTTACTTTTTTTGTTCTCGATACATTCCGAAATAAATTCGGAACACTCGAACTGACAAAAAATTAAAATTTCAAATAAAAATCTTGGGTTAAAGATATGTATTCTTTGGTGTATTGATGTCTTGTAGCCGTTTCAATTGTTAATTCTTCAGAAACAATATCCGTTTTAGAAAACGAGAATTCCATCAAAACTCTTTTAGCTGGTTTTGTAGGGTTTGGTTTGATAACACATTTTTTATTTAAGAATAAATGCTGTGTAGTTGCAATATTTATAAATAGTTCAGCTTCGTTAATGGGAAGTATTAAAGAGAAAATGCCCTCAGAGTTGAGTAGTCGAATCACAGAAGCAATTAAATCATCAAATGATAAACTGTCGGTATGCCGAGCAGTATTTCGTTCCTCATTAGGTGCTTTGGTAGAAGCTAAGAAAAACGGAGGATTGCTTATTATTAAATCGTACTTGGTTGTTGACTTAAAATTTTGAATGGAAGTATTGTGCGCTGAAATCCGATTACTCCAATTACAATTCTTAATATTTTCTTTTGTTTGATTGTAGGCTTCTTTTTCTATCTCTACAGCATCAATAAAAGCAGTTTTAGAGCGTTGTGCGAGTATTATAGCAATCAAACCTGTTCCAGTGCCAATATCTAAAATGTTATCCTCGCTGATAGTTGTCCAAGCTCCTAATAAAACACCATCAGTACCAACCTTCATGGCGGTATTGTTTTGCTGTATGCTAAATTTTTTGAATTGGAAAGGCTGCATTAGTTAAATGTTATGACTAATAAGGGGACTGAACATATTGTTAAAAGGATGAATAAGCTTCTCATTAGGGTAGAGTTTTAGAATTCTAAAGAAAGCTAATTCAATCTGGTTTTGCAACTAATTAGTTCGTATAATACACTTACTATTGGAAGCCTTATTTACTTGAATTGGAGTCGTTTCAGATTATTTCATATTCAAGTTTTGAATATGTTTTGGATTTATTAGAAGGTTAATCTAGATACAACTCAATAAGACCATCGGGAGTAGTAACAGTAATTGTTTTGTTGGCTCTATCAACACTATCAATAATGTTATCTGCAACAGGTATTAAAATTTCTTTCCCATCAGGATTTACTACTTCAAAAATAGCTTGTTTGGGATAGTTTAAGATTTGTTGTATTTCTCCAACTTCACCATAATTGGTGTCAATAATTTTAAAGTCGGCAACTTCGTGGTGGTAAAATTGATTACCTTTTAAATTAGGGCGAGCAGTCTTAAGAATGTAAACTCCTTTTCCAATTAGGGGTTTAGCATCAGCAATTCCATCTACATCATCAAATTTAACTCGGAATGTTCCATTGTTTTGGAACTGAGATTTGGATATAAAAAAAGGAATCAGCGATGTATCCGTTTTGTTCAATTGGATAAACACTGATTCCAGTTTTTTGCATTCTTCGAAAAAATCAATATCTAATTTGATAGTGATCTCTCCGTTCTTCCCATGAACTTTAGATGTGTAACCTATGTAAAAGCACTCGTCTAAATTCATCAGAAATTATTTATTTAGCTTCTTCAGCAGGCTTATCTTCAGCTTTCGCTTCCGGAGCTTCTTCTTCTTTTACTTCTTCAGCAGCAGGAGCTTCAGCAGCAACTTCTTCTGTAGCAGTTTCAGAAGCAGCTTCTTCAACAACTGGGTTAGCTAATGCAGCTTTTTCAGCAGCAGCAGCTTCAGCAGCTTCAGCTAATTCAGATTGCTTCGCTAATAATGCAGAAGATCTTTTGTTTTTAACTTCAGTTTCAGCAGCTAATCTAGCTTTAGCATCTGCATCTGCAGCTTTTACTAAACTATCTTTTTTACCGTCAACTTTTGTCGCTTTTTCAGTCATCCAAGCATCAAACTTCTTATCAGCTTGTTCTTGAGTTAAAGCTCCTTTAACTACACCTCTATCAAGGTGATCTTTGTGCATTACTCCTTTATATGAAAGTAAAGCTCTAACAGTATCAGTAGGTTGTGCACCTTCTTTTACCCAGTGAAGGGATCTGTCAAAATTAATGTCAATCGTTGCTGGATTGTTGTTTGGGTTGTAAGTACCTAGTTTTTCAATAAACTTCCCATCACGTGGGGCACGAGCATCCGCTACAACTACGTGATAATAAGCGTAACGCTTCTTACCGTGTCTTTGTAATCTAATTTTTGTAGGCATTCTTTTAAGAATTTAATTAATAAATAGTTAATCCCAATAAAAATATCGGGGTGCAAACTTACTAATTAATTGGGAGTTATAGAAAAATTTTCAACTTGAATAAAATTATTTTAAGCTTTAGGAAGTTTTATAAAAAAACTAGTTCCAATTTCTTCTATTGTTTCAAACCAAATACTACCATTGGCATTTTCTACAATGTTTTTAACCATTGCTAATCCAAGACCCATTCCTGTTGATTTTGTAGTAAAATTTGGAACAAATATTTTATCTTTCTTATCCTCAGAAATACCTGATCCATTGTCTTTAATTTCAATCAAGTAACTACTTTCTTCTTGAGAAATATCAACACTAATTTTCCCTTCAATAGTTGATGGGATAGCTTGAATAGCATTTTTTATTAAGTTATTAAAAACACGAGAGAGTTGATCCTTGTCTGCAAGAATTGTAGCTTGGTTATTACAGGTATTATAAGTAGTAATGAAAACATTCTCTTCTTTATATAGATCTATGGTAGTTTCAATAATGGGAATGAGGTTAATTTCTGAATCCTGAGCTTTAGGCATTTTTGCAAAATTCGAAAACTCATCTGCAATTTTGGTTAATGTGTCAATTTGCTCTACTAATGTTTTAGCAGTTCTTTCAATCCGCTCATTTAAATCTGCTGGGTTATCTTTTGCAACACGCTCCAATTGTTGTATACTCAACTTCATAGGAGTTAAAGGATTTTTAATCTCATGAGCAACCTGTTTTGCCATTTCTCTCCAAGCACTTTCTCGTTCAGATTTAACCAATTTTACAGCATTCTCTTCAAGTTCAACTACCTTTTTATTGTACTCATAAACTAATGCTCCAATTTCATCATTAGATTCCCATTCTAACAAATCATACGACTGACCTAATTGTAAAGCGCTAATCTTATTCTTAATCATTCTAACAGGCTCAGAAATGTAATTAGCAAAGAACACTGCAATTATAGTAGAAATTAAAAATAACAACCCGTAAATATTAATTAAGGCAGTATAGAAGGATGAGAGTTCATTCTCTAATTCATTTTGTTTGGCAAAATAAGGGAGATTCATATATGCTAATATCTCATGCTTTTCATTTCTGAACGAAACATAGGTAGAAATGTAGTTTAACCTTCCAATATTTTCGCTGTGAGTGAAGTTGGATTTTTTATGAATGTGGATTTGATTATAGGCTTCGGGCGACATTTGTTTGCCAATTAAGCCTTGTTCAAATACTTCTGGACGAGATGTTGCTAAGAGCTTTCCTGTTTTATCATAAAGGTTAATGTCTGTATAAAATACATTTGAAAATTTGACCAAGTAGTACGCCATTTCAGCATGCATATCTTCACTTAGTTTTTCTTTTTCACTAAGCTTGTGTTCCAATTCAATTAATACGGATTGCACTTTTTCTGATAGTTGTGTTTTATTTTTTTCTAAATATTGTTTTTTAATGTAATAGGATGTTCCCCCGCTAAATAAGATAAACGATAAGAATATTGAAGCGATAATAAATAATTGAATTTTTGTACTAAAATCAGTTAGCGCAATTTTCCAATTAAAAGGAGAAATTTTAAAGATTAGTCCAATTAATAAAACTAGGATACTCGTAATAATAAAGAAGTAGGAGAACGTAGTAATATAGTTGAAAATCGATTTTTGTGGTGAACTCAGTATTATAGAAGTGTTCTTGTCGTTTTGATAGATGACATGATAAGCATTATCAAAGGTGGTCTTGAAAAATCCATCATCATTAAACTGATACTGATTGTTTAACTCAATGCTGTAGTTAAATTTCCCTGAGTTGTTGATCAGTTTCCCTTTTTTGTATTTTGCAAAAGAGTAGGTGTTGGTATTTAATGGTGAGGCTACATCTTTTTCATTCAATAACAATTCAGGGTAACCTTCTGTTTTAGAAAAATCTTTAGGAAGTAATTCTATGTATAAGATACTTTTCTCTTTGGTTGAATTAAGTTTTACTGTAGCAAAATAACTACTAACACCTTCATTAGAATATAGAAAATTCAGTGTCTTATTAACTCTAAAAGGATCATCCGTTTCTTGTTCAATTTTATCTTTAAAAAATGCAGCAGCGTTTACAACGTTATTTCCTTCAACGTAAATTGAATCGATAGCATTAAAAATTCCAATTATAGTAATATCATACTTACCATAATGTCCACCAAAATAGCGATCTAATATATGCTTGTTAAGTTTATCGTTAGTCTGTAAGTTGGTATTTGCAGTATTTTGAATTAAGGTATCTTTCTCAATTTTTTTTACAATATCCTCAAATAGATACTCTGTAACCGGATCACGTTCTCGGGCTAATTTTTTGGCGACAAATTCTTTATTGACCTCTGCTTTTAGTTTTCCTAAATGAATAAAACCATACGAAGTTGTAACTGAAATAATTAAGACCAATAACACACTTCTGTAAAAGCTTGTTTTAGAATTGGTGTTAAGAGAAAACACAAGAATCACCAAGAGCACCCAAAAAGTTAAAATAGCACTCAACTCTAAATAGAAATGGCCTATAATAACGCTCACTAAACTTAGTGTCCAAAAGATACTAATGAGTTGGTTTTTTCTGAATGCTTTTTCAGAAAAATGGGTGAACGAAATATTTATTAATAAGATGATCGATATAAACAACGTTGTAATTGCACCTATACCAATAAAGCTGTATGCGTTTAAGTCGAGGAGGTAATTAATGTCAAAATTAATTTTTGAATTGGTAATTAATCCATCTAATAAATTGGCAAGTATTAAAGGTGAAACAGCAGTTGTTATGGCTATTAAAAATACGACTACTTTGTTATGAGTATTTATATTTTGGATTGCTCGAGATAAATAATAGATAATAATTGCAAAGAGAACCGTATTGATTATTAGATCTCCTAACGATGGGAGAAAAAGTGATTGTGCAAATACTGTTGGACTAAATAATTCTTGTTGAAATAAGGCTTCAAAAGGATGGAAATAGAGTAGGAGGAATCTGCTTAGTCCAATAAACAAAATAACGATTACAGGAGAAGATTTTCTTAACGAAGTTGTTTTCCGCGACTGTTTACTAATAAATGAAATAAGAAATAAGTAGCCACTAAAAAACAGCAAGAAAAGTAACCAATTGTTATCGTTACTCTGAGAATCACTTTCCTTAACTTGTTTAATACCGAATAGGAAATCTCCATTCTTATCTTGTATTGTTGTTATTTCAGGTCTTTGTTGAGTAACTATTTCTAGTTCATTGTTAAGGTTGAAGCTGTGATGAAAAGTGTTTTTGAGATATTTATTTTTAATCGTGTAATCGTGTTTGATTAAGATTAATGCCAAATATTTTTTTTGATTTTCTTTTTTTAGAAGGTATTGATACCAACCATTTTGTAATTTAATTAGGCCATTTTTTCCTTTAAACTCATTTAAATTAGCTGAGAATTGGATGCTTCTGTTCGTCCAATATTTTAAACTGTTGTTCTCAATAATGTAAAACGAAAGTCCTTTTGTTGTATTGAGTTGTGTATCGTTTTCAGAAAAATAAAAATCGGTAGATGGGCTTTGTGTCAGCTCTAATAATTTTTGTTCAGCTAAAATTTCTTTACTATTTAATGACTTAGCAAACTGTTGATAATCTGGAGTGCTTTCTGAAAAGAAAACAGTGCTAAAATAGAGTAGGAAAAACGAAGCTATTCCTATTACTAAATGCAGATATGGATGTTGTAATTTTCGTTTCATCGTTAGTTTGTGAATTTACGAAATAATACTTATTTGCATAAAAAAAGCGCTAACAAGTAAATGTTAGCGCTTTAAATTCTTTTTCTTTTCCGTTAACTTAAAGCTTCAGCTCCAGCAACAATCTCTAATATTTCATTAGTAATGTTTGCTTGTCTTGCTTTATTGTAAACCAATTTAAGATCATCTTGTAATTCCCTAGCATTATCAGTTGCTTTGTGCATTGCTGTCATTCTAGCGCCATGTTCTGATGCCATAGAATCTAACAACCCTTTAAACAATTGTGTTTTTAATGATTTCGGAATTAACTCTTCAACTATTGATTCTTTAGTTGGCTCGTAAATGTAATCTGCAGTAGTTGCTTTCTCACCATCTTTAACAATTGGAGGAAGTATTGGTAAAAATTGTTCTTCTTGAACAATTTGTATCGCTGCATTTTTAAATTGATTGTATACAATTACAATTTTGTCTTGTTTACGTTCTGTAAACTCTGACATTAATTTTTCTGAAATTTCAATTGAATTTGCAAAAGTTAAATCATCCCAGATACTTGAAGCATTACTAGGTAAAAAAGATTCACTAACACTTAATCCAGTACTAGCAAAAGCATCGCTACTCTTCTTTCCGATAGAAAGAACAGATACGTTACAGTCTTTATAGTCTGTTGCAGCCAATTTCTTAATTGCTTTAATAACATTGTTATTAAAACCACCACATAATCCTCTGTTAGAAGTAATACTTACAAATAAAACATTTTCTACTTCTCTTTGCTCAGAATATACACCTTCACTACTATCTAACGTAGAACTTACATTAGACAATATTTCTTGTAACTTATTTGCGTAAGGACGCATTTGAGTTACCGCATTTTGAGCTCTACGAAGCTTTGCAGCAGAAACCATTTTCATTGCCGATGTAATTTGCATCGTTGATGAAATAGAGGTTATTCTGTTACGTATTTCTTTTAAATTAGCCATTGTTTAATTAATCAATTAAACAATTAACTAATGTACCAATTAAAGCATTGTTACATTAGTCAATTATTACATTAAACTTTATATTTAGCAGTTAATTCTGATGCTACAGCTTCTAATACAGAAGTAATTGCATCAGTTAATTTCCCTGTTCTTAAAGCATCTAAAGTATCCTGGTGTTTAGCCGTCATATAAGCTAAGTACTCAGTTTCAAATTCTTTAATCTTTTTTACAGGAACAGAATTCATTAAACCTTTAGTACCTAAATAAATAATAGCAACTTGCTTTTCTACTGATTGAGGAGCGTTTTGTCCTTGTTTAAGGATTTCAACATTACGCTTACCTTTTTCAATAACAGCCATTGTAGCAGCATCTAAATCAGAACCAAACTTAGCAAAAGCTTCAAGCTCTCTGTATTGTGCTTGATCTAACTTTAAAGTACCAGCTACTTTTTTCATTGATTTAATTTGTGCATTACCGCCAACACGAGATACAGAAATACCTACGTTAATCGCTGGTCTAACTCCTTGGTTAAACAAATCTCCATCTAAGAAAATTTGACCATCAGTAATCGAAATTACGTTTGTTGGAATATATGCAGAAACATCACCTGCTTGAGTTTCGATAATTGGTAAAGCAGTTAAAGAACCACCACCTTTTACCATTCCTTTCATTGAAGCTGGTAAATCATTCATTGTTTCAGCAATACTGTCAACGTTAATGATTTTTGCAGCTCTTTCTAATAATCTTGAGTGTAAGAAAAATACATCTCCAGGATATGCCTCACGTCCCGGTGGTCTTCTCAATAGTAAAGAAACTTCACGGTAAGCAACAGCTTGTTTAGATAAATCATCATAAACAATTAATGCTGGTCTTCCAGTATCTCTAAAAAACTCACCTATTGCAGCTCCAGCAAATGGAGAGTAAAATTGCATTGGTGCAGGATCAGAAGCGTTTGCTGCAACAACAACTGTGTAAGCCATTGCTCCTGCATTTTCTAATGTTTGGACAATACCTGCTACTGTAGATCCTTTTTGACCTGTTGCAACATATATACAAAATACAGGTTCACCTGCATCGTAAAATTCTTTTTGATTGATAATCGTATCAATAGCAACAACTGTTTTACCAGTTTGTCTATCTCCAATAATTAACTCTCTTTGACCTCTTCCTACAGGGATCATGGAATCAATAGCTTTAATACCAGTTTGTAAAGGCTCAGTAACTGGTTCTCTAAATAAAACACCAGGAGCTTTACGCTCTAAAGGCATTTCATATAAATCTCCTTCGATTGGTCCTTTACCATCAATTGGATTTCCTAAAGTATCTACAACTCTACCTAACATTCCTTCACCAACTTTTAGTGAAGCAATTTTATTAGTTCGTTTTGCAGTATCACCTTCTTTAATTCCTTTTGAAGAACCTAATAAAACAGCACCAACATTATCCTCTTCAAGGTTAAGTACAATTGCTGTTAATCCGTTTTCAAATTCAATTAATTCTCCAGCTTCAACTTCTGATAGTCCGTAAATACGAACAATACCATCACCAACTTGAAGAACTGTTCCTACTTCTTCTAATTGTGCTTCGGTTTTAAAACCAGCTAACTGTTGTCTTAGTATAGCTGATACTTCTGCGGGTTTTACTTCGGCCATTTTTATAAATTTTATTCTTTATTAAACTTAATATTCCTTAACGTATAAGTTCTTTTCAAACTCATTTTCAAGGTTTGTTAATTTTCTTTTTATACTCTCGTCAATTTGCTTATCTCCAACTCTTAAAATCATTCCTCCGATTAAGGCTGGATCAACAACTTCTGTTAGATCAACACTTTCAGTGTCCTTTGTTGCGTTTAAAATAGCTGTAACACCATCTTTTTGATCTTTAGTTAAAGGTACTGCAGAAGTTACTGTTGCAGATTTAATGTTTTTATGAATCTTATAGATATCAATAAAAGAACTCGCAATATCACTTAAAATATTTTCTCTCTTTTTTGTGATAATTAGTGAGATAAATGTGCTAGAAATTTCAGACAAATGTGCTCCAAAAATAGCATCCATCACAATTTTTTTCTTACCACTTTTTACAATAGGGCTTTTTAATAAAAGGCCTAAATCTGGGTTGTTTGTGCAAACATCGTTTACCAAAACCATATCATTGTGAAGCGCTTCTAAAGCGTTATCCTCAATCGCTATTTTTAGCAATGATTTAGCGTAACGTGATGCAACTTTAATATCTCTCATCTAAAAATTAGTTTAGATTAATGTCTTTAACAACACTGTCAATAATTGCTTTTTGCTTATCAGCAGATGATAACTCATCTTTTAAAATTTTCTCAGCAATTTCAATTGATAAAGTAGCTACTTGATTTTTTAATTCAGTAATTGCAGCCATTTTTTCATGCTGAATACTTTCTCTTGCTGCAGCAATAATTTTTTCAGATTCTTTGTTTGCAATACCTTTAGCATCTGTAACAATTCCATCTTTAATTTCTCTTGCTTCTTTTAACATTGCATCTCTTTCAGCACGAGCTTCGTTTAATAAATCTTCATTATCAGATTTAAGCTTAGCCATTTCTAATTTAGCTTCTTTTGCAGAATCTAATGCTTCTTGTATAGAGTCTTCTCTTTCGTTAACGGCATTTAAAATAGGCTTCCAAGCGTATTTTCTTAATACAAACATTAACACTAAAAATAGTAATGTTTGCCAGAAAAATAACCCTACTGAAAAATCATTTAATAACTTTTCCATAATATTTTATTTGTTTTAAATTTTTATAATGTTAAAAGAAGCTGTAACCAACCGTTACAGCTTCTTTTTAAATTTGACTTAGCTTGCAAATAATGCAGCAAATCCAATTCCTTCAATAAGCGCTGCTGCAATTAGCATTGCTGTTTGAATTTTGTTAGTAGCTTCTGGTTGACGAGCAATAGCATCCATTGCTGATCCACCAATTCTACCAATACCAATTCCAGCTCCGATTACAATTAATCCGGCTCCTACGATGTTTGGAATTTCCATAATTTATAAAATTTAATAGTTAATATACATGTTTAATTAATGATGACCTTCATCTGATGCTGCTCCAAAATATAGCGCTGTTAGCATTGTGAAGATATAGGCTTGTAAAAATGCTACAAGCAGTTCAATTACTGATAAAAATAATGTTAATCCTAAAAATGCACCCTTTGCTAACCAGTTGTCGAAAGCATATAATAAAGCGATTAAACTCATTATAACAATATGGCCAGCAGTCATGTTCGCATATAAACGAATCATTAAAGCAAAAGGCTTAATAAATACACCTAATAATTCAATTGGAGCTAAAAGAAACTTCATTGGAACAGGAACTCCTGGCATCCAAAATATATGCATCCAGTAATTTTTTTTAGAAGTAAATAATGTCATTAAAAATGTAATTATTGCAAGACCAAAAGTAATAGCAATATTATTAGTTACTGTAATTCCTAATGGAGTCATTCCTGCTAGGTTTAAAAACCATATAAAGAAAAATACGGTTAACAAGTAACTCATGTATTTTTTGTGGTGTTTTTTACCAATATTAGGAATAGCAATTTCATCTCTAATAAAAAGTACTAAAGGCTCTAAAAATTTACCACCTTTAGCAGGGATTAAATTATTCTTGTAAGATTTAGCATATCGCATAAAAACAATAAGAATTAAAAGAACCATTAACATAATTACAAAGACATTCTTAGTAATAGAAAAATCTAAGGGTTTACCATTTACTGGATGTTGATGGGCATCTATAGTGATGGATCCTTCACTATCAGTTTTGTAAATTTTACCGTGAAATATTTTGTAGAAATTTCCTGAAGATTCTGCTACAGATTCTCCGTGGTGAAATTTTGAAGATGAAAAGATATGTAATCCTTCATCCCATAAAACAATTGGCAAAGGAAATTCCCAACCCATTTCATGCCAAATAGTAAAGTCGTAAGAATCTTGCAGGTGATGTTTGATGTATGCTTTTCTTTCTGAAGATTTAATAGCCGATTCTGATAACTCTTCAGTTTTCATTTCATGATTATCTGAAGAATGATCTTCATTTTCGTGTTGAGAAAAGATTGCGGTTGGACTAACCAAAAGCAATAATAACAGTGTTCTTGCTAATTTTTTTACTTGCATATTAAGCTATCAATAATAGGTGTTTTAAAATCGGTGCAAACGTAAGTATTAAAATCAAATTAGAGAAGCAATTTGAGAGTTTTATTTCCACTATTTTTTCAGCCTTTAAATAGGTTGTTGTTGGTCTTCTATACGAAGTACTTTTATTAAGAAAATGACTTCAAAAACTAAAGCAATAGCGTATGGAATAAAAAAGGAGGCAAATTCTATTTTAGAAACATCTCCATCTTCTTTAAAAGAAGGGTTAATTAGAATAAAGAATACAATGAATTTAATAAAACTACCTATAAAAAATATATAACCTAAGCTCTCAGAATATTTTTTTTTAAGTAAAACTAGACTAGTAAAAATAAGTATTGTAAGTGTGTAGTTAATAATGTAAGAGGTTATTATTTTATTCTCAAAAAGAGGTAAATCGTGGCTGTCTAAAGCAAATAAATGTATGCCAAATAAAATACTTAATAGCAAGGTGATCAGAAATGTAAAGCGAGATATTAATTGAGTCATGTGGTTAAAGAATCTTATTTTTCATTTATTTTATTTACCTGTCGAAGTACATTGAATAATGCAATAGCTACACATAATAGTGTAAAGCCTATTGTGAACCATTTTTTATCGGCTGGATATTTTATATCCAACCATTTGCCAAAATAAGCACCTAAATATATAGTGATACCCATTTGAGCAGCAATACCTGTAAAAATAGCAACGCTCTTAAGCTTGTTGTTCGATGTTTTGTTGGGGTGTTTCTTTTCCTCCATCTTTGTTAATTTCTTTAACTACAGATCCCATGTTGCAGGTTCCTGTAAAGTTTGCACCCGGTTCAATGGATAGTTTGTTGGTGTTAATGTTTCCTGCAATGTTAGCTGAAGCTTTTAGTTGTAGCAATTCTTTTACAATAATATTCGCTTTAATGTTTCCAGAAATGTCAGCATTTTTACACATCACTTCTCCTTCAATTGTTCCACTTTGCCCAACAACAACTTTCCCTTCAGATGTTAATGTTCCATTTAAAATGCCATCAATTCTAATGTCTCCAACACAAGTTACATCACCTTTTATTTCGGTTCCTTTTCTTATAATATTAATAGCTGGATTTTCAACTTCATTATTTCTTGCCATCTTATTTTGATTTTTTTCTTAAATGTTTAGGATAAAGGTAGTAATAATTGTGTTAAAGCTCAATTTCAAAATTCTTCTCAAAAAATTTCTGATACCCGTTAAGGTCTCTATTTTTGTAGAACAGAATAAAATTATCTGGTGATATTAGGAGGTATTGATACTCTTTTGAGTTAAGTAGGGCTAAATTGTTTTTATTTAGCTTAAAAGCTTTGTAGTAGTCTATTGCTGCGGCATAACCTTTCATAGATTTCACAATAATGAGTTGGTTGGCTGATCCTAGAAAAATGGTGCTAACCTTTAATGGATTTTCGCTAAAATTTAAGCCGTTAAAATTTGCAACATCAAGTTTATACTTATTTGTTTTTTTATCATCACTTGGAATTAAGGCAATAAAAATAAATTCAGAAGCAAAAACATGCGTGTAATCTATTTCGCTAATTATAGGGTCTGGTGTATCTTTAACACCTCTTTTTATAAGGTCTAAAATTCTTTGTGCTTCGGGAGCTACTTCGGAGTTGGGGTGCTTGGTAATAACATTTTTTAAGGCGACAATAAATGTGTCAATTGGACTTGTATGTCCTGTAGATAATGCAGCTAACATATCGAAATGATCTTGTAGGTGATTGTCAGCAAAAATGGATTTAGCTTTACTGCATCGCATTAGTACTTTTTTGTATTTCTTATCTGTAAACATACTATAAACTATACGGTAGTAGTTGTCAACACGTTTTCTATTTTCTCTAGTTACTTTGTTGTAAGAAGGGTCTTGAATAATTCGAGCATACTCACTTTCGGGGTAATTATTAAGGATAAGAGTTTCGTATTTACGCTTCATAACATCATCATCAATTAGCAGGCTAATTCTATACAGGTTATACCACGATGGTAGCTTGTATCTGCAAGTGTCATATTTTGTAATTAAATCTTCAAAAGAAACGATAGAGTTTTTATAATCTTGAAAATCTTCTCTATAAATATTACCTAAAGCATAAAGAGCTTCAATAATGTTGTTGTGAGATTTATCCATTTTTTCTTTAGTTAATGGAAAGAATTGAAGATAGTACTCAGGGGTAGTTTTTTTATTTATTTTCACACTATCATTACTGTTAGAGTCAAGTTCGTTTTCAAGATCTTCATCAAAAGAAGCAATTGTTTCTCGATTACTTCTTCTCCAATTATCTTCTAATTTTCTGTCTCCCCAATTTTTGTTGAAATCGGTAAATCCAAAACCTAATGTAGTGTTGTTGTAAAAGTACCATCCGCCAGGGTCAGATTGGCTAGTGTTACTGGAAGATTCGTTGTTAAAAGTATTAAATTGATTGTTTGCTAATTCTTCATTTTTACGTTCATCTTCTTTGATAGCTGCATCAACAAGATCATTAATAAGTTTGTTTCGGTAAACTTCGTCATTCGCAACACGTTGTAAACTATCTTCTTTTTTTACGATGTAGATGTTGTCCACCAATCTTGTTAAGGCTTGACTTCTATCGTAAATACTTTCAAACCTCTCATAGTTTTCCGGAAGAACCGTTAAACAGCTGTCATAGTATGATTTTGATTCTACATAGAGTGGCTTGACGTAGAATAATTCTCCAAGCCTTAAATATGAAAGAGCTTTTTGTTTATTGTTAGATACGCTTAAAGCTGCAGATTGTTGTAGGTGATGAATTCCTAAAGGCTCATTTTTTTCTTTAAAAGCTATATCTGCTAAGGCATAATGTATTTGATCTAAATATTCTTTGTTTTTACCATCTTTCACCATTTTTGAAAGCATTTTTTTAATTCCTTTTTGATCTCCAGCTTCGGGGTTAAAAGAAAGTGCTCTACTAATTTTTGCGTTAAACATCATATCGTATGATGGTTTTAACTTTATTACCTTAGAGAAAATATCTGTAGCCGTGTTGTATTCTTTTTTCTTGAGCCATAGTTGTGCAAGAACGTAATTATAGCGTTGTTTCGATTTTTTATTTTTGGTAGTTTCTAATGCTTTAATTAATCTCTTAATGGCCTCATCATTATTCTTTTTTTTGATGAAATAATCAGCATATAACGCATTAAAATCACTGTTATATATTTCAGGAAACCCTTGTTCATCAATAAGCGTAAGGTAAGATTCTGCTTTATTAAGATTTTCTAGTTCAATATGAGTTCGTGCTAACCAAATTAAAGCGTCTGTTCTTGCATCTTGTTTTTTAAAGGATTTTGCTATATATTCAAATACTTCCTCACCAACAAAATACTCTTGTTTGTAAAAACGCGCTTTACCCATTAACATGTAGCTGTCATCTACCCACTTGTTGTGTTCTCTCTTTTTGACAAATATCGAATGACGATCAATAACGGTAGAAGTTTTTTCAATAATCTTATCCATCGCTGGATACATGGCTTTAGCTTGCTCCTCATTAGGATAAATAAAAAGAGGTATTATTTCAGAAAAGTCATCTTTGTGGTCTTCTTCAATTTGTCTCTTATTGGTTTTGAATATTTCTTTAGCATTAAAATAACCATTGTAGCGAGACACCATATGTTGGTATGCTCGGTGTGTAAATCCTGGCTTTTTTCTAGAACAACCAGAAAAACCAATAGCGATAACTATTAGTGTGAATAGGATGGTATTAATGTTATTTTTCAAGCTCTATAAATGCTAAGTAAACTGTAAAACAATTACTTTATTATAATTTTTGCTAAAATACTTAAACCTTAGAAAATAGCGCAAAAAATTAGAAGGATTACTTTTGTGTACTCTATAGTTTATGAATGGGTATATTTGCAACAGTAAATTATGACAGATTTTAAAAATAAACCGAAGAAATTACAACGTTTAAAACATAAGTATCGTTTAGTAATTTTAAATGAAGACACTTTTGAAGAGAAGATGTCTTTAAGATTATCTCAATTAAATGTTTTTGTTGTTGTGGGAGTTAGTTCTTTAGTGTTAGTTCTAATGGTGATTTTATTAATTGCATTTACTCCACTTAAAGAATTTATACCAGGTTACGCAAACGTTAATATTAGAAAACAAGGTGTTGAGAATTTCTTAAAAAGTGATTCTATTTCTATCGCTTTGGCTCAAAACAACCTTTATTTAGAAAATATTAAACATATTATTGAAGGGAAAGGTGTTTCGCTAGAGACTAAAACTTTAGTAGATCCTGGCCTAAATTATGAAGGGATTGTAAATGAACCTATAGAGGGAGATTCCGTTTTAAGGAATATGATAGAAACCGAAGAAAAGTATAATTTGTTTAATAGCGCAGGGAGTACGCCTGGTAATATTAGTGGTTTTATTTTTTTACAACCTTTAAGAGGAACAGTTACCAATCGTTTTAATATAAAAGAAAAGCATTTTGGAATTGATGTTGTCGCTCCTAAAAATGAGGCTATTAAAGCAACTTTAGATGGCACAGTTATTTTTGCTGAATGGACTGTAGAAACCGGTTATGTTATTCAGTTACAACATGCTGATAATATTGTTTCTATCTACAAACATAACTCTATATTACATAAAGAAGTGGGAGATTATGTAAAAGCAGGAGAGGTAATTGCTATTTTAGGAAATTCTGGAGAGCTTTCAACAGGACCACATTTACATTTTGAATTATGGTACAATGGTATTCCTATTAATCCTGAGGATTATATGATGTTTTAACTGTTTGTGCGATTTGTTTCACTCTCCCAGAGTGTAAATGCTTATAGATCTTATTTCCGTTATTTTTTATTTTAACATAGTAAATTAAAGAGCTCAGTTTCGATAAATCAATTACTATTTTTTTCCGTTTTCAACAATTTACTAGGCTAATGTGGTCACTCACATCTTGTAAATGAGTATTGTAAATATTAAGAAAAGAAGCGCAATATTTTTCATGATTATTTTTTATTGCACGTAATCTCTATCTGGGACAAGAGACAAAAGAAAGAGCCTCACATTGTGAGGCTATTTCTATATTATATTCATTCTCAACTGATTAGTAATCTATTTTACAAATTCTTCAATTGACTTCCATCATTTGTAAATGCCGGAATTCCTGTTACATCCATACCAGTAATTAGTAAGTGGATATCGTGTGTACCTTCATATGTAATAACAGACTCTAAATTTGCCATATGTCTCATTATTGGATATTCTCCAGTAATTCCCATTCCCCCATGCATTTGTCTTGCTTCACGAGCAATTTTTAATGCCATGTCAACATTGTTACGTTTTGCCATAGAAATTTGAGCAGAAGTTGCTCTTCCTTCCTCACGTAAAACACCTAAACGCCAAGTTAATAATTGTGCTTTAGTAATTTCTGTAATCATTTCTGCTAACTTCTTTTGAGTTAGCTGGAATGAAGCAACAGGAACTCCAAATTGAATTCTCTCTTTTGTATATCTCAAAGCAGAATCATAACAATCCATTGCAGCCCCAATTGCCCCCCAGGCAATACCAAAACGTGCAGAATCTAAGCATTCAAGCGGTGCTCCTAATCCTGATTTGTTAGGTAATAAGTTTGCTTTAGGAACTTTTACGTTATCAAAAACTAACTCTCCTGTAATACTTGCTCTTAAAGACCATTTGTCGTGAGTCTCTGGAGTAGTAAACCCTTCCATTCCTCTTTCAACTAATAATCCGTGAATTCTTCCTTCTTCATTTTTTGCCCAAACAACTGCAACATCTGCAATAGGAGCATTTGTAATCCACATTTTTGCACCATTCAATATGTAATGATCTTCAGAATCGGGATCTTGCTTAAAGTTAGTAATCATTCCACTTGGATTAGATCCATGATCTGGTTCAGTTAAACCGAAACATCCCATAAACTCACCAGTAGCTAATTTAGGCAACCATTTACTACGTTGCTCTTCGTTTCCGTATTTCCAAATAGGATACATAACTAAAGAACTTTGTACGGAAGATGTTGATCTTAATCCAGAATCACATCTTTCTAGTTCTTGCATAATTAAACCATAAGAAATTTGGTCTAAACCAGCACCACCATATTCTGAAGGAATGTATGGTCCAAAACCACCAACTTCTCCTAATCCAGGAATAATCTGAGCAGGAAACTCTGCTTTTTGAGCATATTCTTCAATAATAGGAGAAACTTCAGCTTTTACCCAAGCTCTAACCGTATCACGTATTAATTTATGTTCGTCTGTTAAAAGCTCATCTAATTGATAATAATCAGGTGCTTCAAATCTATCGTCAGCCATTTTTACTATTTAAAATATTAAGATGTAAAAGTAAATATTATTCGTTAAATTCTTAATAATTAACCGATGAAATCAAAGAGGTAATTAATTTAGTAATGATTAAATAAAATACTGGATAAATAGTCGTAATAGTATTAATACAATTTGTTCTATTTTAAGCAGTTAATATTGTTTATATTTGATAAAATAATTAATAAAATAAATTATGAAAAAAAACATACTTACTTCAATAGGATTAACAGCTTTTTTTGCTGTTGCAATCGTTTCTTTAAACGTGGTTTCTGATTCGGGAACTACTTCTGTTTATGCAAACTCTGGAGGATCTCCAGGCGGAAAAACTAGCTCTCCTGGAGATGTTAGTAATTGTACGCAATGTCATTCAGGCACTATTAATTCGGGGTCTGCTGTATCAGGGATTGTTGCTGCAGGCTTGTTAACTTCTGGCTATGTGCCAGGTCAAACTTACACGATTACAGGGAGTATCTCTGAGGCAGGTATTACTGAGTTTGGTTTTGAGTTAACAGCTGAAAAGGATGCTGATAATAGCAAAGTAGGGACTTTTATTTTGACAGATGCAGTAAATACAAAATTTGTTAATTCTAGTAATGCCGTAAGTCATACTGCAGTAGGGACAACACCATTGGTTACTGGGGTTGCAACTTGGTCTATGGACTGGACTGCTCCCACTGTTGGAACTGGGGATGTAACTTTTTATGCAGCATTTAATGCTACTAATAATAACGGAACTACAGTTGGAGATAACATTTATTCTAAATCATTCTCAGTTACAGAAGATTTGTCAACTGCTTTAGTTGAAGAATCTGTAAAGGAAATAGCAACTATTTTTCCAAACCCTGTAAAAACAGCATTTCAAATTTCAACAACTGAAGTTATTGATAATGTTGTGGTGTATAACTTAGCGGGGAAGAAAATGAGTAATGTAAATCAAACTTTAAATAAATTTGATGTAAGATCTTTAGCTTCTGGTATCTATTTTGTGCAAATTGAATCTGAAGGGAACGTGATGACAAAAAAGATAATTAAAGAATAAATTTTCGGTTATAAATTGATATGAAAAATTTAGCCTTAACTTTTATTATTGTTAGCTGTTTAGCTGTTTCGTGTTCTTATAATAAGGAAGAATTGCCAGAGCCAATGGTAGAACTTGAACCTTTAACAGTTGCTGTTACGCCACCTACTTCAGTTACTATAACTTATACAAGCCATATAAAATCTATGGTAGATAATAATTGTGTGGTTTGCCATGGAACATCAGGAGGTGTCACTCTTCAAACTTATGTGCAAGTTAAAGCGAAAGCTGATGCAGGTAGAATTCTTGCTAGAGCCATTAATGGTTCAGGTGGGCCTATGCCTCAGTCTGGACTGATGTCTCAAACTAATTTAGATACTTTACAAATGTGGTTGGATCAAGGTGCACCTCAATAATGATTTAAAAAAATAAGCATGAAAAAAATCATAGTACTAATTATATGTATTGCAGTATTAACTGTTGGGTATTCACAAAACTTATATAAAGCTGTTGATGGAGAGATTTCTTTTTTTTCTGAAACACCAATGGAAAACATTGATGCGGTAAATAAGGACGTAAAAGCATTGATAAATATAAAAACTGGAAAGGTTGCTTTTATTGGGACTAACGTTGGGTTTCATTTTAAAAAACCTTTGATGGAAGAGCATTTCAATGAAAATTATATGGAGAGTGACAAGTATAAGGTGTCATCGTTTAAAGGTAAAATTGTTGAGAAAATTGATTATTCTGTTAATGGAAGTCATAAAGTAACAGTAGCAGGGTTTTTAAATCTGCATGGTGTTGAACATGAAAGAAAAATTTCGGGCGTAATTACCATTAAGGATGGAAAAATTAATGTAAAATCTAACTTTCTTGTAAAAGTAGAAGAGCATAAAATTAAGGTTCCAAGATTAGTGATAAAGAAGATTGCTGAATCTGTAAAAGTAACTGTTGACTTGAATTTCGAACTTAAAAAATAATAGGGTAATGAATAAGTTTTTATTGCTACTAATCTCTTTGTGCTTTGCTTTGGTGTTAAATGCACAGGACGATTTAATGAGGATGTTAGAAGAAGATGCGGCAGATAAAACATCTGGGAAAGTTATGGCAACTTTTAAAGGGACGAGAGTAATTAATGCTCAAACAATTCAAACAGTTAAAAAGAGCACATTAGAATTTAATATTTCTCACCGATTTGGGAATATGGATATATATGATAAATCTGGTATTGGAGTAGGAAAACATACGTTGTACGGATTGGAGAACGCTTCTAATATTCGTTTTTCTTTTGATTATGGAGTAACCGATAAATTAACTCTGGGATGGAGTAGAAGTAAAATGAATGAGCATATTGAAGCACATGTTAAATTTCGTTTTTTGGAACAAAAAGAACAAGGAATGCCAATTTCTGCAGCTTATTATGCTAATGCAGCATTATCTCCAGTAGCAAATATCCCTCAAAATAAGTTTGAGAACAGAATGTCTTTTGTTCATCAGTTAATTATTGCCAGTAAAATAACAAGAGGAATATCTTTAGAAATATTACCAACCTATGTTCATAGAAACTATGTAGATAAAACAGTGTTGCATCCAACAAATGGTTCTTTTGATGAAAATGATTTGTTTGCAGTTGGATTTGCAGGTAGATTTAAATTTACAAAACGGATGGCTTTTGTAATTGACTATTTCCACACATTTTCTGAGTTTAGAACTGCAGATAATGGATTTTATAATGCAATTGGTGTAGGTATTGAAATAGAGACTGGAGGACATGTGTTTCATATTAACGTAACTAATTCGGCAGGGTTAATAGAAAACGATATTATACCTGCCACAACTAGCGATTGGGGGCAAGGAGAGTATAAACTTGGATTTAATATTTCGAGAGTATTTAGTTTTTAGAAGCTTACATAAAAATATAAGATACTTAGGTATCTACTAAATAACATTTTTTTTAATTGAACATTGTTATTTTTGTATAGACTTAATCCTGATTGAATGAATTTATTAGAATTTTTAAAGGACTCATATTCAAGTTACGCAAATTACCTTTGGTCTGAAATCACGTTTCAAACTAGCCCTTGGTATGTAAATTACTTTTGGCTTTTAATTATCTTATCAGTTGTAGTTTGGTTGTTGGAGATTACATTTCCTTGGAGGAAGAATCAACCTTCTGTTAGGAAGGATTTTTGGATAGATATATTTTATATGTTCTTTAATTTCTTCCTGTTTAATCTAATCATATTTATTGCTTTTTCAAACCTTACCACTTTGTTTATGGAAGATGTTGTAGGAATTGATTTGTCTGAAATTTCAATGGTATCTCTAAATAAATTACCTAGCTGGTTACAGTTGTTAGTGTTTTTTGTGGCAATGGATTTTATACAGTGGTTTACACATGTGTTGTTGCATCGGTTTACTTTCTTGTGGCAATTTCATAAAGTGCATCATTCAGTAGTCGAAATGGGGTTTGCAGCTCATTTACGTTACCATTGGATGGAAAATGTATTCTATACTCCAATGAAATATATTGTATTAATGTTGCTGGGAGGTTTTACTCCTGATCAAGCATTTATTGTTTATTACATCTCAATTGCTATTGGGCATATCAATCATGCTAATATTGGAATAGATTATGGCCCTTTAAAATACCTTTTAAACAACCCTAAAATGCACATTTGGCATCACGCTTATACATTACCTAAAAGCCATTCTTACGGTGCTAATTTTGGAATTTCCTTAAGTATTTGGGATTACATTTTCAGAACCAACTATGTACCTTCTTCAGGTAGAGATATTCGTTTGGGGTTTGATAAAATAGAAAGCTACCCTAAAACCTTTTTTAAGCAATTGATTACTGGGTTTGGGAAATAAAAAATGCCTTACCATTTTAATGATAAGGCATTGATTGGGTAATTATTTCTACTTATTAGTTCCTGCTAAAATTGAATTGTAAAGCACTGTATCTTTTAATGTTTTAATTGCTTCATCCAATACAGGGTCATGTTGGAGGGAAGCTTCAATTTGACCTAATTGATAATGATATCTTGTTACTATGTCATTTTCAAGAATAAACTTTATTTCATCCTTAAATTTATATAAGTCTCCTTTTTTGTTATGATTCAGTTTGTTTTTTAACGCTTCATACTCTGTTTTTACGTCATCAAAGTACTTATCATCTTTAGCTGCTTTTTCTAAAGCAACTAACAAATCTTCGCTTTCTGTTGTGTATTCATAATCCTTGTCAGCAAGATAATTTACAAAGTTTTCATATTGATCATCCGAAAGAGAAAAATCTTTAGCGCTTGAAATTGTATCGTATTTTAATCTAAATTCTGTTGCATATCCAAAGAATAAACTCTTTAATAATAAGCTTGTTGAAATGTTACTTAATAAGTTTCGTTTCACCTCAATATCAGGAGCAATCCCTTGGCCATCAAATACACTACGGTTAGAGTTTGCTGTTTTAAATTCTGTAATTAATGAGTCTGGAACTTTATTGGCTTTTCCATTCTTATTTTTGTGAGAGTAATCCAATTTCTGAATACATCTTCCGCTCGGGGTGTAATATTTAGCAACTGTAACTTTTAATTTTGAGTTGTAGCTTAATGGTCTAACGTTTTGTACTAATCCTTTCCCAAAAGAAAGCGAACCTAAAATTACAGCTCTATCATTATCTTGTAAAGATCCAGATACAATTTCTGAAGCAGAAGCAGAACCTCCATTTATTAAAATAGCTAAAGGAATTTCTGTGTCAAGAGGAGTAGAAAGCGCCTTGTACTCTTTGTCCCAATCTTTAATTTTACCTTTTGTACTTACAACTGGTGTACCTTGTTCAACAAAAAAGTTAACGATATTAACCGATTCTCTTAAAAGTCCACCACCATTTCCTCTTAAATCTAAGATGAGTGATTTAGCTCCTTTCTCTTTTAGTTGATTTATTGCAACTTTAACTTCAGCGCTTGCAGAGGATGTAAATCCTGTTAATCTAAGGTATCCAATGTCATCACCTACAATTCCAGCATAAGGAACATCTTTTATTTTTACTTCACTACGAGTTACTGTTTTCTTGATTAATTCGGTAGTTCCTGGTCTTTCTATAACCATTTCAAGAGTAGTACCTGGTTGTCCTAGTAGAAACTCACGAATCTCACTAGAGTTTTTTCCAACAGCATTATTTCCATTAATTTTAATAATTTTATCTCCGGCTCTAAGCCCAGCATTGTCAGCGCCAAACCCTTTGTAAGGTTCAGAAATTACAACTTTATCTTTTTGAGTTTGAATTAATGCGCCAATTCCTCCATACTGACCTGTAGTCATTATTTTGTAATCTTCCATTTTAGATTCTGGAATAAAATTGGTATAAGGATCTAAAGACTCTAACATAGCATCAATACCAGTTTTCATTAACTCACCGGGGTTGGCATCATCAACATAATAAATGTTTAGTTCTCTAAATAAAGTAGCGAAAATATCAAGGTTTTTAGATACTTCAAAGTAACTACTTTCTGTAAATCCAACTGTAAATATTGATGTTGTTGCAATGGCTATAATTAATACTATTTTGCTAATATGTTTTTTCATGTGTGTCAATTTATTTGTTAACCGCAATTGCGACAAATCTCTATGCAAAATACGGTAACAAAGTTTAGATTGCTAAGAAATTATGAAATATTATGAGTTCTTGGTTATTACATCTTATGGAACAGGATCACTTCCATGTCCGCCCCAAGGATGACATGAAAATATTCTCTTGAGACCAATCCATCCGCCATAAAACGGACCGTATTTTTTAATAGCGTCAATACTGTATTGAGAACATGTAGGGGTGTATCTGCAATTCTGACCAAAAATAGGGGAAATGCTTAGTTGGTAGAATCGAATAAGAATTACAAATATTTTACTGAATAACCACTTCAATTTAATTCAGATAAGCGTGTTAGAAGTGCTTTCATTTTGCCTTCTATTGCTGCAAAAGGAAGTATTTCTTTAGAAGAGTAAATAAACATAATGTCAAGCTCGGTATCCTTACCGTTAAGATACGTTTTTAGCGCATGATTATTTAAACGGTAGGCTTCTCTCATTCGTCTTTTTATTAAATTTCGATTAGCTGCAAGCTTAATGTTTTTCTTAGAAACTACCATTCCGGCATTTATAGAAACGTTTTCGGGAATAGGTTTTTTAGTATAGATTGCCCGAAGAGGAAAGGCATTAATAGTCTTTCCTTTGCTAAAAAGATTTTCAATAGCTTTTTTGTTTTTCAGCTTTTCGCTTTTCGAATATTTATTGTTTGGTTCCAAATTTATCTGCAAATGTAATGCTTTAGAAAAGCTTTACTATTTTTATTTGTTACTTTTGTTTACACTAAATTTAGACCTATCTTAGATTTCATAATAGATATTGACATTAACTTATTTCTTTTTTTTAATGGAATTAACAATTCCTTTGGCGATCGCTTTTTTTATGTGGTAACAGGTAGGGACTTCTGGATTCCATTTGTTTTAGGCTTACTTTTCTTAGCTTATTTACGAGTTGGATGGAGAGTAGTGTATGTTTTATTGTTTTTGGTTTTAGCGATGGCTTTAGCAGATCAAATTTCCGTTAAATTATTTAAAGAAGTATTTGAGCGTTTAAGACCTTGTCATAATCCTAGAATTACTGATTTGGTTCATACAGTTAATGGGCATTGTGGAGGTAAGTTCGGGTTTGTTTCTTCTCATGCGTCCAACAGTTTTGCATTGGCAGTTTTTGCAGGATTATTATTTAAGAAGAAATTTAAATTTGTACTTCCTGTTATGTTGTTTTGGGCATCATTGGTCTCATATAGTAGGATTTATGTGGGGGTACATTTTCCTTTAGATATTATTTGTGGAGGAATTCTAGGTGCAATAATAGCCAGTTTAGTGTATCGACTGTTTAAATTTTCCAATCAAAAATTCAATTTAAAATTAGATAGTTTATGATTAATCTATTAGCAATATTTATTGGAGGAGGATTGGGTAGTCTGTGTCGGTATGGAATATCTAAGCTTTCATTAAAAATGGTGACAACAAATTTTCCTTTGGGAACATTCCTAACAAATACATTGAGTTGTATTTTACTGGCAGTAGCTGTAATTTACTTTAGTGGAAAAATGTCAGGAAGCATGGCGTTAAAACTGTTTGTTATTACAGGTTTTTGTGGCGGATTTAGTACGTTTTCTACGTTTAGTTTAGAAACCTTTGAATTATTAAAACAAGGAAATTATTTAGTTGCAGCATTAAACATTGTAATTAGTGTTTTAGTAGGTGTTTCGTTAATATTTTTCATTTTAAAAAATCAAGTACAATGAGAAAATTTATTCTTTTAAGTTTAATAATACTGCCATTTTTAAGTCAAGGACAAAAGAAACGACCAAAATTGGTTGTCGGTATTGTTGTCGATCAAATGCGGTATGATTATTTAACACGTTTTTGGGATAAATACGGTGATGATGGATTTAAAAAATTAGTAAACAAAGGGTTTAATTGTAAAAATGCAAACTACAATTATATGCCAACTTATACAGGTCCGGGACATGCTTCAATTTATACAGGAACAACGCCAGAAAACCATGGGATAATCTCTAATAATTGGTATAATAAATTCACGAATAACTCGATGTATTGCACAGAAGATGCAGCAGAAAATACAGTTGGAACAGAAACTGTCGCTGGTAAAATGTCGCCAAGAAATTTAGTGAGTACAACTATAACAGATGAGTTGAAGTTGGCAACAAATAATAGAGGGAAAGTTATAGGAATATCAATAAAAGATAGGGGTGCAATTTTACCTGCGGGACATAGAGCAGATGCTGCTTATTGGTATGATGGTGGAAATGAAGGGAAGTGGATTAGTAGTACTTTTTATATGGAAGAACTTCCCAAATGGGTTCAAAAAGTAAATGAGACTCACAACTCTAATAAATACTTAAATGAAACGTGGGAAACTATGTTGCCTATTAAATCTTATGTAGAAAGCATAGCGGATAACAATCCTTATGAAGGAACTTTTAACGAAGAGGAAGCTCCTGTTTTTCCACATGATTTAAAAGCTTTACGCGATAGTAATCACAATTACAGTTTAATAAAAGCTACACCATTTGGAAATACCATTTTAAAGGAATTGGCATTGGCAGCTATTGAAGGTGAAAATTTAGGGGATGATGAGTTTACAGATTTTTTGGCCGTAAGTTTTTCTTCTCCAGATTATATTGGTCATAAATATGGTCCAATGTCAATAGAAATTGAAGATACTTATTTAAGATTGGATAAAGATTTGGCTGAGATTTTAACGTATTTGGAAAATAAATTTGGGAATGATGAAGTTTTAATTTTCTTAACAGCAGACCATGGAGCGGTTAATGTTCCTCAATATTTAATAGATAACAACTTGCCTGCTGGTTATTTTGATCAAGCTAAGATGACTGCTGATTTAAAAAGTCATTTAAAAAAGTCATTTAATACAGATACATTAGTCGCTAGTGTCTCTAATTATCAAGTGTTTTTACATCACGATTATATTGCTCAGAATAAATTGGGGCTAGAGGTTGTCGAAAGGGAGGTTTCTCAATTTTTATTGAAACAAAAAGGAATTTCTAAAGCTATTACGGCAACTAGTTTAAAGTCGACAGAATTTAGTGATAGGATTTTAGCAAATGCTCAAAGAGGGTTTAATCATTCACGTTCTGGTGATGTGCTGTATGTTCTAGAATCTGGTTGGATTCCTGCAGGATATAGTACGGGTACAACTCACGGTTCGCCATATAGTTATGATACGCATGTGCCATTATTATGGTATGGTACTGGTGTAAAGCAAGGGGAGTCAGATGACTTCGTTGTAATCCCAGATATTGCGGCTACAATTGCTGCTTTATTACAGATTCAAATGCCAAGTGCATGTACTGGAAGTCCTATTGTGAAGGTCTTAAAATAAGTGGTGCTAGTGCGTTAGTTTTGTTAATACAATTGTTAATAAGTACCCACTTTTTACAGTCATAGAACTAATTTAAAATAAGCTCAATTTAGTATATTTGTTATTGCTTCAAAAAAGAGCAAAAAATTATATTAATTATGAGCGAAGAAGAAAAGAAAGCTTATTCAGCAGACAGTATTCAGGCCCTAGAGGGGATGGAACATGTTAGAATGCGTCCTTCGATGTATATTGGAGATGTTGGATTAAGAGGTTTACACCATTTAGTTTATGAAGTAATTGATAACTCGATTGATGAAGCATTAGCTGGACATTGTGATACAATTTCTGTTTGGATAAACAAAGATAATTCAGTTGGAGTAAAAGATAACGGCAGGGGTATACCAGTAGATATGCACAAAAAAGAAGGAGTTTCTGCCCTAGAGGTAGTCATGACTAAAATTGGTGCTGGGGGTAAATTTGATAAAGATTCTTATAAGGTTTCTGGTGGTTTACACGGTGTTGGTGTTTCTTGTGTGAATGCATTATCTGAACATTTAGAAGCAATTGTTTATAGAGACGGAAAAGTTTATAAGCAAGAATATTCTAGAGGTAAAGCTCTTGACCCAGTTGCAGAAATTGGTGTAACAGAAGAAAGAGGTACACAAGTTACTTTTAAGCCAGATGCTCAAATATTTGATTTAAGAGAATATAGTTATGAAACATTAGCAAACAGAATGCGTGAGTTATCTTACCTTAATAAAGGGATTAAGATTACCATGACTGATAAACGTAATAAAGATCTTGAAACTGGTGAGTATAAAACTGAGTTGTTTCATTCTGATATTGGTTTAGCAGAATTCGTTAGATACATTGATGAAACTAGAGAATCTTTAATTTCTGATGTGATTAGCATGGAAGGTGAAAAGAATGGTATACCTGTTGAGGTTGCTATGATTTATAACACTTCTTATGCTGAAAATATTCATGCTTATGTAAATAATATTAATACACATGAAGGTGGTACACACCTTTCAGGTTTTAGAAGAGGATTAACAAATACCTTAAAGAAATATGCAGATGCTTCTGGTATGCTGTCTAAATTGAAGTTTGAGATCTCTGGAGATGATTTTAGAGAAGGATTAACAGCAATTGTTTCTGTTAAAGTTCAAGAACCTCAGTTTGAGGGTCAGACGAAGACAAAATTAGGAAACAGAGAAGTTACTGCTCCAGTAAGTCAGGCAGTAAGTGAAATGTTAGAGAACTATTTGGAAGAAAATCCAAACGACGCGAAGCAAATTGTTCAAAAAGTAATTTTAGCAGCAACAGCTCGTCATGCAGCACGTAAAGCACGAGAAATGGTGCAGCGTAAAAATGTATTGACAGGTTCTGGTTTACCAGGAAAACTTTCTGATTGTGCTTCTAAAGATCCAGCAGAATGCGAAGTATACTTAGTAGAGGGAGATTCTGCAGGTGGAACAGCAAAGCAGGGTAGAGATAGGCACTTTCAAGCAATTATGCCGTTAAGGGGTAAAATCTTGAATGTTGAGAAAGCAATGCATCATAAGATTTTTGAAAACGAAGAAATCAAGAATATTTACACTGCTTTAGGTGTAAGAGTTGGAACAGAAGAAGATGCAAGAGCATTAAATACTGAAAAACTGAGATACCATAAAGTAATTATTATGTGTGATGCCGATGTTGATGGTTCACATATTGAGACTTTGATTTTAACGTTCTTTTTCCGTCATATGTATGAGTTGGTAGAAAGAGGGCATATTTATATTGCTACTCCGCCACTTTATTTAGTAAAAAAAGGAAAAGAACAAAAGTATTGTTGGAATGAAGAAGAGCGCCTATTGGCTATTAAAGGTATGCAAGGTGCTGGAAAAGAATCAAGCGTTCACGTTCAACGTTATAAGGGGCTTGGTGAGATGAATGCAAATCAATTGTGGGATACTACAATGAATCCTGAATTTAGAACATTAAGACAGATTACAATTGAAAGTGCTGCATCTGCAGATCATACTTTCTCTATGCTAATGGGAGATGAAGTTCCGCCTCGTAGAGAGTTTATTGAAGCTAACGCTAAGTATGCTAAGATTGATAGTTGATTCTATATCATTCTCAGTTTGACTGAGAATATTAATATAAAAAAAGTCCCGAAATATTTCGGGACTTTTTTTGGTATTATAAATAAGTGTATAAGTTTATTCCTTCACAAATTTCCTAATTACAGTATTCTCTTTTCCTGTGATTTTAATGAAATAAATTCCATTTGTCAAATCGCTAATGTCAATTCTATTTTGAGAAATTACATGTTTAATGGTTTTTCCAGTAACATCCATAATAGAGACAGAGCTGTAATCTAAATCAGTCTTAATTTCAATAAAATTATTAGCTGGGTTTGGAAATATGATTAAATTCTTACTATTCTTCGTTTCTTCAATTTGAGTAGTTGTAATTATAATGTTTTGAATAGAAACACTAGAGTGGCAACTGTCATTAGAGAATGTGGTTAACTGAACGGTGTAATTCCCTCCAGTAGTATAAGTGTGGTTTGGATTTTGAAGTGTACTTGTATTGCCATCACCAAAATTCCAGAAATAACTTGTTCCATTGGTAGATGTGTTTGTAAAATTAATCGTTGTATCGCCAGAATAATTAAAGTCAGCAATTGGATTGTTGGTGTTTATGCCCCACAGCGACAGACTGTCTAGTACTGTGTTGGAGGCAATTGTTTGTAAGTAGAGAGCTTCACTGTTTGTAACCCCGACTGGTAAGTAAGTAGATCCTATTGGTGATTTTTGATAAAGTGTAGCATAAAATACACAAGCTGCTAAATAGCTACCTCTTATACTTGGGTGGCTTTCGTCAGGGCTATATAATTCTATTAAAGGGAAGCTGTCTCTAACGGTTTCCCATGCTACTCCAACTGGAGAAACTGTTGCGTTATTACTGTCAGCCATGTGCATATAACTTTCTCTTAAGCGTTGTTGCATTCCTTGGTAAGTACATATTGGTGGGTATGATGCGCAGTTGCTCGCGTCACCATTTTTTCTTCCCCAAGTCATATAGAATACAGTTTCTGTACAGGAATGATTTGCTTTAATGGTATTGTTTAGTTGGTAAGCATATGGGTATACATCCGTTGCAACCTGGGCTGGAGAAAATGAAGGTTTCTGACTTTGCTCTTGTAATATAACAAAGTCCCAATTGCGAGAATTAATCTTGGTTAAAGTTGTGGCGTTTGTTGTATGTTGGACTAATTGATATCCTCCAGGGGTATTTGCTTCAGTAACTAACGTGTCTCCAAAACTGATTGCAACTGATTTAATGAGTAGTGGAAGGTTGTTTACTCCAGTATAACTATTACCTAAAAATAGCACATGTTTTTGTTGAGCATTAGCAGTTGAAAAGGCAAGTACTGCTAATAAAATAATCAGTTTTTTCATAGTTATAGATTCTTATAGAATGGAGAAACGAATTTATGCAGAGTTGGTTGCATGTCTCTAATGATAAAATTAAATACTATTGGATTCCTAAGGGTATTTATAAAAAGTTAGAATGATAATCACTAACTTTACTGGGCTTAAAAGAAGATATATTTTGCAAAACGAAAAATATTTGAAATTTGGGAATAAAGCTATACATGCAGGTTTAGAGTAATTTAGAAAAAGCATTGAACTAAAAAATAGATATGAATTGTTACTTTATTACAGGGTCCAGTAAAGGTTTAGGAAAATCTTTACTGGATTTATTGTTAAAAGACAAAAGTAACTTTGTTTATGGATTTGCCAGAACTTGCTCTTTAAAGCATGAGCGGTATCAACATACTAATGTAGATTTGAGTGATTTGTTTGAAGTCCAAAACATTTCTTTCCCAACACTTAAAAACCCTAAAAGTATTGTGTTAATCAATAATGCAGGAATGGTTGGAGATGTTAAACATATAGGAAATCTTGATAATCAAAAAATAATAGATTGCTATAATTTGAATTTAATTACGCCTGTTATTTTAACAAATAATTTTATAGCAAAATACACTGGTTTAAGCTGTGAAAAAATGGTGTTAAATATTAGTTCTGGTGCTGGAAGAAGCCCAATTGATGGGTGGAATGTTTATTGTTCAACAAAGGCAGGTATAGATATGTTTAGTCAAGTATTAAAGGTGGAATCATATATTGATAAATCAAGTATTAAGGTGCTGAGTTTAGCTCCAGGAATTATAGATACCGATATGCAAATTGAAATAAGGAAAGCGAGTCCATCTGGGTTTTCAAACGTGGAAACATTTATCAACTATAAGCAAGATGGTAAATTGACCAGTCCATCAATTACGGCACAAAAAGTTTTACGATTTATAACAGAAAATATATTTCAAAAAAATGTAATTTGTTCAGTAAGAGATTTGTAAAACGATTGTATATTGTCCTTAATTAGATAATACTTGCCGATAGTCGAATAGTGTCTAAAAAAAAGGAATGGTTTAATTATATTTGATATTGCTTACGTTACTTAAAACGTAAAACATATTTAAATTTTAAAAGAATGAAGAAGGTGAAACTGATTTTATCAATACTAGTGGCATTTCTAATTTTAGGAAATGTTAATGCCCAATCGGTTAGAGCTGGTGATTGGTGTGGAACAGAACATGCAACCAAAGAAAGGATAAAAGATAAAGGAGGAATGGACCCTAATGCAAAAAGTATGGGGGATTATATTGGGGAATATATTGCGAATGCACCTAAAGGTGAAAAAGCTGGAGGAGATAAATCAAGTCCTTATATTATTCCTGTAGTATTTCATTGTATTACAGATAATGGAGCAGGCTATTGCTCTAAGGCAAGTATTGAGGCCCAAATCAATAGACTTAATCAAGATTTTCAGCGCATAAATTCTGATACAGGTAGTACTCGAGCAATTTTTAAGCCTTATACTATGAGTATGAATATAGAATTTAGATTAGCACATAAAGACCCTAATGGAAATTGTACAGAGGGTATTGTTCGAACTGACTCTCCTTTAAGTACTGATGCTACTGATGCTGTTAAGGCAGTAAGTTATTGGGATAGTAAAAAATACTTTAATATATGGGTTGTTAACTCCATTGATGCAGGTGGATCTGGAGGAATTGTATTAGGATATGCTCAATTTCCAAACGGATGGGGTGGAGGTATAAATAATACCTACGGAGTTGTTATTGGTAATGATTTTGTTAATGCTTATGATAGAACATTAACGCATGAGCTTGGCCATTGTTTCGGTTTGCTTCATACTTTTCAGAGTGGATGTGGATGGAGTTGTTCAACTACTGGAGATCGAGTTTGTGATACTCCACCTTCTTCTAATAGTACTTTTGGATGTGCTACTTCACAAAATACGTGTTCAAATGATGCTACTGGACCAAGTGTTTATGGCTCAAATGTAGTAGATCAGATTGAAAATTATATGAGTTATGATGCTTGTCAGAATATGTTTACGTTAGGACAAAAAAATGTGATGGAAGGTGTTTTAAATTCGAATAGTACTTCTACAGGTTTAAATCAGTTAAACACAACTACAAATCATAATAATACAGGCGTTGCTGATCCATATTTACCAGCTATTTGTGCTCCAATAGCTGATTTCACTTATAATAAAGAATATATATGTGAAGGAGGGGCAGTAACATTTACTGATGATTCATACAATGCTGTTCCAACAGCTTGGAATTGGACATTTACCGGAGGAACTCCAAATACATCTTCAGTCTCAAACCCAACAATAATATATAATACAGCAGGTGTGTATAGTGTAATACATGCGCCATCAACTAGTGGTGGTTCAGGAATGGCAACTAAAACTAATATTATTACCGTAAGCTCATTAACTGCTAATTACAATGGTGCGGTAGTGTATGATTTTGAAAATGGAACTAATTATAATAATGATTGGATTGTAACTAATCCTGCAGGAATCGGGTGGGAAAGGAATTCAACAGCATTTGTCTCTGGATCTAATTCAGTTCGAATTCGTAATTCCAATACTAACATTGATGGAGAGATCGATGTATTAATCAGTCCTTCTTTTAATGTGTCATCTTTATCTACAAAAACAATGACATTTAAGCAGGCATATGTAAAAAAAATCTCATCTAATAGTGATAGATTATTTGTCTATTATTCAACTGATTGTGGTGCAAGTTGGAGTTTTGGACTATTACTTACTTCTGCAAACTTACCTTCTTCTAGTACGTTACAATCAACTCCATTTATTCCTAGTGCAGGAGATTGGGTAACAAGAACAGTTAATTTGAGCACTGTTTCGAATGCATCTAATGTCCGTTTTAAATTTGAATTTGAATCTGGAGGAGGTAATGATTTATATATTGATGATATTAATATGGGTAATGGAAGTGTATCCATAGAAGATCATAGTAATATTGGCAGTTTTACGGTGTATCCAAACCCAACAAAATCAAGTGCTCAAATATTATTCAGCTTAGCTGATGCTGTAAAATCTTTGAGTATTAAAGTAAGAAACTCAGTAGGGCAAGAAGTTACAAGTGTAATTAACAAACAATCGTTTAGTGCAGGAGAGTATACACTTAAGATAGATAGAGAACGAAAATTAGCATCAGGTATTTACTTTATTGAGTTTAATGCAGATGATAACATTAAAGTTCAAAAATTAATAGTTCAATAAAAAAATAAAAATGAAGAAGATATTATTAGCCTTAATAATTGCCGCAGTATTCCCGTTTAACGGAAGCTCACAGTCGTATGATTTTAGTGAGCCAGATAGAATTAATTGTGGAACAGCAATTTTACATAATAAAAGATTGTTGGAAGACCCTTCTATTCAATTAATAATGGATGAGCAAAATAAATTTGCAAAAGAATATGCAAAAAATCATGTGTCGAATAAAATGGGGGTAATTAGTTATACGATCCCAGTAGTATTTCATGTTATACATAATAATGGAGCTGAAAATATTTCAAACGCTGTAATAGAAGCTTCTATGGTGAACTTAAATGAAGATTTTCAAAAGCTAAATGCTGATTTATCTCAAGTTATACCTGCATTTGCTGGAATTACTGCAGATGTTGAAGTTCAATTTAGATTAGCTCATAAAGATCCTAATGGGAATTGTACTGAAGGAATAACGAGAACAGTTTCTACAGAAACTTATGCGATGACAGAAAATGTTAAAACTTTAGTGAACTGGAATACAACTAAGTATTTAAATATTTGGGTTGGGCAAACTATGGCAAGCGGTTCAGGAGGATGGTCTTATTACCCTGCTAGTGGAATACCCCAGAGTAGGCATGGAATTGTTGTCCGTTCAGCACAATTAGGGAATACTATAACGCATGAGGTAGGTCATTATTTAAATTTACCACACCTTTGGGGAAGTTCAAATACTCCTGGTCTTACTTCTAATTGTGGTCTAGATGATGGAGTGGCCGATACACCTATATGTATGGGAGCTCAAGCATGTAATACGGGACTTGTTAGTTGTGGTACATTAGATAATGTGCAGAATTATATGGAGTACTCAGGTTGTTCAAGAATGTTTACAGACGGTCAAAAAAGTAGGATGCACGCTGCATTAAATTCTAGTTCGGGTTCGAGAAATACTCTTTGGACTCCGGCTAATCTATTAGCAACTGGAGTGGCAGATCCTTATGTTGCAGCAGTTTGTGCTCCGATAGCGGGTTTCAGTTACAATAAAGAATATATTTGTGAAGGAGCTTCAGTAACATTTACTGATGATTCATACAATGCAGTTCCAACAGCTTGGAATTGGACATTTACGGGAGGAACTCCAAATGTAGATATAACATCAAATCCAACAATTGTATATAATACAACTGGAATTTACAGTGTCATTCATCAGCCTTCATCTTTAGGGGGGGCAGCAAATCCACTTACAAAAACAAATATTATTACAGTAAGTTCTTTAGTCGCAGATTATTCAGGAGAAATAATTGAAAGTTTTGAAAGTTCATCACAAATTAATGCGGATTGGATAATTGAAAATGATGAAGGCTTTGGTTGGGAAAAAACTTCAGTTGCTTCTACTACTGGGTCAAGCTCTATAAGGATTCGTAATTATTTTACTGGGAATGATGGTGAATTAGACGTGTTAATTAGTCCTTCATATGATATATCTTCAGTTTCCACAAAAATAATGACTTTTAAGCAGGCGTATGCCAAAAAAAATTCATCAGATGGTGACAGACTTTATGTTTATACCTCTATTGATTGTGGGGAGACTTGGATGTTTGGTTTATTAATTACATCTGCTAATTTACCTTCTGTAAATTCTACACAATCTGCTAACTTTGTTCCTGTAGCAAGTGATTGGGTAACTAGAACGGTTAACTTAAATACTATTTCTAGTGAAACAAATGTGCGTTTTAAGTTTGAGTTTGCATCGGGTGGAGGAAATAATATTTACATTGATGATATCAATATTGGAGGAGCAGTAGGTGTTGATGATTTTAGTAATATCGCTAGCTTTAGTATCTATCCTAATCCAACAAATTCAAGTGCTCAGATATCATTTAATTTAGTTAAAGATGTAAAGTTATTGAGTATTAAAGTAAGAAATTCAGTAGGACAAGAAGTAACGAATGTAATTAACGAACAAGCATTTAGTACAGGAAAATATACCTTAAAGATAGATGAGGAAAGAAAGTTAGCGCCAGGTATCTACTTTATAACGTTTAATGCTGATAACAACGTTAAAGTTCAAAAATTAATAGTTCAATAGAGTTCAAAAATTAATGAGAACTTTTGTTAAGTTCATCTTGGAGCTTTCGCATCACTTCTTGTTCTTTTAACATTGCTTTTTTTCTAAAAGCCTCAAAATCATTTTCTAACTTATTTAATTTTGTTTGAGCTGTTTTTGTATCATTAGCACTTTTCTTAAACATTGAGATAAAAACGATAAGTCCAAACAGTAAAATTAGGATTAGAGACCATGTAAGCATGTTATAATTTACCTTACTAAGGTTTCTTCCCATGAAAGCAATACTGTCAACATCTTTAGAAATTGACGTTACTTCACTCTTTAGTCCTTCAACCTCTTTTTCTAATTCATTAATAGTTGCATTATTCTGTGCTATAGATTTATTAGCCGTTAGTAAACCTTTATGTATCGTATTAATTGAATCAAGCGTGTGTGCTTTAATTTTAAGAAGAGAAGCTTCTCTAATGAGTTGAAAATCTCTAAACTTTGTTGATTTCTCAATGATGTAATCAAATTGAGACTCAATAGTACCCGAATTTAGTTCAGGTTGGTTTGTATTGTTTTGAGCGAAAAGATTCATTGAAACCGATAGCAGAAAAGCAAAATAAATTGTTTTTTTCATTGTTGTTTTATTGAAATAAAATATGAGTTAAACTCATCAGTAATTATTCCCGTGATAGACGGTTATTTTTTTCGCATAAAGATTTGTATCGGAACACCAGTGAACTCAAAATTCTCTCTTAGTTTGTTCTCTAAAAATCGTTTATAAGGTTCTTTAATGTACTGTGGTAAATTACAGAAGAATGCAAACGCAGGTGCATGTGTAGGTAGTTGGGTGACAAATTTAATCTTGATCCATTTCCCTTTACTTGAAGGTGGTGGATTTTGATTAATGATACCTAACATTATCTCATTTAATTTTGAAGTAGGTATCTTTCTTACACGGTTTTCATAAACCTTAACAACCTCTTCTAATGCTTTATGTATACGTTGTTTATTTTCAACAGAAGTGAAAATAATAGGCACATCAGTAAAAGGAGCTATTTTCTGTCTAATACTTGCTTCAAATTCTTTAGCAGTATTGGTCTCCTTATTAACCAAATCCCATTTGTTTACTAAGATAACAACACCTTTTTTATTTTTAATAGCAAGGTTAAAGATATTCATGTCTTGCGCCATCATTCCATCTAAAGCTTCAATAAGTAATAAGCATACATCAGCATTCTCTATCGCTCTAACCGAACGCATTACAGAGTAAAACTCAATATCTTCGTTTACTTTACCTTTTTTTCTTAGTCCTGCAGTATCAATTAACTTTAAGTCAAAACCAAAAGCATTGTAGTGTGTTGTAATAGAATCTCTTGTAGTTCCAGCAATACTTGTAACAATATTTCTTTCTTGTCCAATTAAAGCATTTAATAGAGATGATTTTCCAACGTTAGGTCTTCCAACTATTGCTAGTCTAGGTATTCCATCATCATCGTCTTCAATTGGATTATCTTCCAAACAGTTTACTACTTCATCTAATAAATCACCTGTACCACTTCCGTTAACAGAAGATACATTATGAATTTCATCCGTAATTCCCATTCCGTAAAAAACACTCGAATCAATAATTCGTTCGTGATTATCTACTTTGTTAGAAACTAAAAGGATTTTTTTATTTGATTTTCTTAAAAGATTGGCTACTGTTTGATCTAAATCAGTAATTCCTGAAGTTACATCAACAACAAAAATGATTAAATCACACTCTTCAATAGAAATAATAACTTGTTTTCTAATCTCATCTTCAAATATATCGTCAGATCCTTTTACATATCCTCCGGTATCAATTAGCGTAAACTCTTTTCCGTTCCAATCTACTTTTCCATAATGTCTATCACGTGTAACTCCACTAGCTTCATCAACTATGGCGCTACGTGATTCGGTTAATCGATTAAAAAGTGTCGATTTCCCTACATTTGGTCTTCCTACTATTGCTACTATATTTCCCATATCAGCCGGCTAAATTACCTAATTCTTATTTGTTTAGGTATCCAAAACGTTTTAATTGTATTTCATTATTTCTCCAGTCTTTATTTACTTTAACATAAAGTTCTAGAAAAACTTTCTTATCGAAGAATTTCTCCATGTCTAAGCGGGCTTGAGTCCCAACTTTTTTCAATGGTTTACCTTGGTGTCCAATAATAATTCCTTTTTGAGAATCTCTAATCACCATAATAACTGCACGTATGCGAATGATGTTTTCCTCCTCTTTAAATTCTTCAATTTCAACCTCGCATGAGTAAGGAATTTCTTTTTTGTAATTCAGTAGAATTTTTTCTCTAATGATTTCAGAAACAAAGAACTTTTCAGGTTTATCTGTTAAGGTGTCTTTATCATAAAAAGGTGGCGATTCTGGCAAGGCAGCTTTAATTTCCATAATAACCTGATCTACATTAAAATTATGTAATGCAGAAATTGGAAATACTTTAGCATTAGGAACTTGTGCAGCCCAATAATTTACTTTTTCCTCTAAAAGATCTTGTTCAATTTCATCAATTTTATTAATCAATAAAACAACTGGAGTATCGGTTTTTTGAAGTCTTTCAAGAATGTTCTCATCCTTAAAATATTTTTCATGCACTTCAACCATTGCTAATATAACATCAGCATCAGAAATAGCAGAATTAACAAAGCCCATCATTCCTTCGTGCATTTTGTATGCTGGATCAATAATTCCTGGGGTATCAGAAAAGATAATTTGATAATCGTCATCATTTACTATACCTAATATACGATGACGAGTTGTTTGAGCTTTTGAAGTAATAATTGATAAGCGTTCACCAACTAAAACGTTCATAAGTGTTGATTTCCCTACATTGGGAGCTCCTATAATATTTACGAATCCTGCTTTATGCATGTATTTTATATTTTTTAAAGTGCAAAGAAACAGAATATTGTTTGAACACGTAGTATTATTAGCTTATTGTAGTCGATTTTTTTATTGTGCTGAATGTCTGATTTTCAAAAGTTTGGGAGGGAATAAGTGGTTATTATTAAAAATAAATTGAGGGAATGCGTGTTGGTAGTGAAAATGTGGTATATTTGCAGCCGATTAAGAAGAAAAAAAGAAATTTTTTAAACATATATCGCGGGGTAGAGCAGTTGGTAGCTCATCGGGCTCATAACCCGGAGGTCATCAGTTCGAGTCTGGTCCCCGCTACTAAAGAGTAATCAGAAATGGTTACTCTTTTTTTGTGCAGTAAACTCAGTATTTTTAGAGTGTTCCATGAGTTTTACGGGGGATGACGTATAACGGATGAATTAGAAAAGAATATTAACGATAAAAATTATGTCTAAAAATTCTTAAGAAATCTTCTGGAACCTTTGTTTGGAAATCCATTTTTTCATTCGTAGCAGGATGAATAAAATGAATTTTTCTTAAATGAACAGCTGTTCTATTAATTGGATTTTGAGTTGATTCATACTTTTTATCACCAAGTATTGGATGTCCGATACTCTGTAAATGTACTCTTAATTGATTTTTACGTTCAGTTTCTTGCGTAGCTTCTAATAAGGTGAAGAATTCATTTTTCTTAATAACGCTATAGCTGGTAATTGCTTTTTTACCAACTTTAGGATTCTTACCTGAATATACGATTAACGCTTTACTTTCATTTAAGTAAGAAGAAATGGTTAATACATCTTCTTCAATTGTACCTTGAGTAACGGCTAAGTAAAGGTTTTTTTGAAATGTGCTTTCCCAGCTATCTTTTAAATCTACTTGAGCTTGTTTGTTTTTTGCGAAAACCATTAAACCAGAAGCTTCTCTATCCAACCTGTGTACAACAAAAAGGCGCGCAACAGGGTTTAATTGTTGAATGTGATTGGTAACAATACGGTAAGCTGTTTGTCTTTTCTCTTTGGCAGAACCGATTGATAATAAACCACTTTTCTTATCGATTACAATAATGTCATCATCTTCAAAAATAACTTTTACCCCTTCATATTTTTCTTTTATAAAAGCGCCATCCCAGTTAACTGTTACTTCGTCACCAATGTTTAATTCGTGATTATGCTGTGTAATGATTTCCTTCCCAACCTTAAAACGTTTGTTTGAAAGCATGGATTTTAATTTGTTTCTACTCTTATCGTTAATAATAACTTGTAAAAATTTAAATAATTCGGTTGCTTCAGTAACAGGGAAAGTACTTGTTCTACTTTTTTTGAGGTTTCTTTTTGGATTAATTTTTTTAGCCATTGTATCAGATAATTATTTTGCAAAAGTAGTCAATTTCATTGAGCTGTTAATAATTCAAAAAACTCAAATAAATTAATAGCGTTATATTCAATTTCCCCTAATCTTCTTAGTAAATTTGACAATCAAAATTTAGAATCAATTAATGTCGGATATCATCAAATTATTACCTGATGCTGTAGCCAATCAAATTGCAGCAGGAGAAGTTATTCAAAGACCAGCAAGTGCGGTTAAGGAATTGCTCGAAAATGCAATAGATGCAGGTGCGGATAATATTTCTTTGGTAATAAAAGATGCCGGTAAAGCATTAATTCAAGTAATAGATAATGGCTTTGGAATGTCAGAAACGGATGCTCGTTTGAGTTTTGAACGACATGCGACTTCTAAAATAAAAAGTGCTGATGACTTATTTAACCTAAGTACGAAAGGATTTAGAGGTGAAGCTTTAGCTTCAATTGCGGCAATTGCTCAAGTGGTTTTAAAAACAAAAGTTGAAGGGAATGATTTAGGAACTGAAATTCTTATTGAAGGGAGTGAAGTAAAAGAGCAAGAAGGATGTAATTGTTCCAAAGGAACTTCATTTTCTATTAAGAATTTGTTTTACAATGTTCCTGCAAGACGAAACTTCTTAAAATCTAATCCAGTTGAGATTAAACACATTATTGAAGAATTTCAGCGTGTAGCAATGGTGCATGCCGATATTGCTTTTAGCATGTATAATAATGGTAACGAAGTATTTAATTTAAAGAAAGGAAGTTTCAGACAACGTATTGTTGGCGTTTTTGGAGAAAAATACAATCAGAAATTAGTGCCAGTAGAAGAAAATACTGACATTGTAAGTGTAAAAGGGTTTGTTAGTAAGCCTGAGTTTGCTAAAAAAACAAGAGGAGAACAATACTTTTTTGTTAATGATCGATTTATTAAAAACTCATATTTGAATCATGCGGTTAACAATGCTTTCGATCAATTATTAAGTAAAGATCAACATCCTTCGTACTTCTTAAAATTAACGATTGACCCATCAAAAATTGATATTAACATTCATCCAACAAAAACGGAGATTAAGTTTGAAGATGAACGCGCAATTTATGCTATAATTAGAACTGCGGTTAAGCAAGGCTTAGGAAAGAATAACATTACACCAACATTAGATTTCGAACAAGAATCGAGTTTTAATGTGCCTTTAATGCGAAGCTCAGAGCCTATTAAAGCGCCAACTATTAAAGTAAATACAGCATATAATCCTTTTGCACCAAAGAGCTTATCACCACCAAGACTAAAACCTAAATCTACTAAAAATTGGGAATCACTTTATAGTTCATTTGAGCAAGAAACAGAGCCTTTAATTCCAAATACTGATGAAGGATTACTTGAGGCTGCTCCATTAGAACAGCAACAAGTCATTTCAAGTTCTTGGGAAAATGAAGACTATGAAGAGCAACAGACATTGATTCAATTACATAATAAATTTATATTAGGACAGTTAAAATCTGGGAGTTTAATTATTGATCAAGAAAGAGCACATACAAGAATATTGTTTGAGCAGTACATCAAGAATTTTGCTTTAGGAAAAGGAGCGACACAACAATTATTGTTTCCTGAAACGCTTGATTTTACCACAGCGGATGCTGAATTGTTAAATGAATTACAACTAGAAATTAAAACATTAGGTTTTGATTTTGATAAAATGGGAAAAAGTAGCTTCGTAGTAAGTGGAGTGCCAACTGAATTGAAAGAACAAGATATTAAAAAAACCATTGAAGGATTGTTGGAGCAGTTTAAGCTAAACGAGAGAGAACTGAAATTGAAAAAGCACGAAAATTTAGCCATTTCAATGGCAAGAAGTGCAAGCATTAGATCTGGTAAAAAATTAAGCTACGAGGAAATGAAAGCCCTAGTTGATCAGCTTTTTGCATGTGAAATGCCTTATACTTTACCGAACGGAAAACCAACAATTATCACATTAAATTTAGATGATTTAAACCAACAATTTGATTATTAATGTTAGACTTTAAAAACATACCACCAGTTGTTAAAAATCTATTAATTGTTAATGGGTTATTCTTTTTAGCGACTATTTTATTGAAGAATCAGGGAATAGATTTATCTGATTATCTGGGCTTACATTACTGGCAAAGTGAAGGTTTTATGCCGCATCAGTTGATCACCTATATTTTTATGCACAGCTCAAGAGACTTTACGCACGTGTTGTTTAATATGTTTGCTGTTTACATGTTCGGACGAACGCTGGAAGGTGTTTGGGGGTCTAAACGTTTTTTAATTTACTATATGGCTACTGGGATTGGCGCAGGATTAATTCAGATGTTAGTTGCTTATATAAGGTTGATGCCTTTAATGGCAGAAATTCCTCAAGAAGGTATTGATTTAGTAATGACTGAAGGTTATGGGGCATTACTAGAAGGAAAGAACTTTATGGATCCACTTTTAGCTCAAACAAATGCTTTAATTAATAGTGTTACCGTTGGCGCTTCTGGTGCTGTATTCGGAATACTATTAGCATTTGGTATGTTGTTTCCAAATACAGAGTTAATGTTGCTGTTTCCACCAATACCAATTAAAGCAAAATGGTTTGTTTTAGGGTATGGTGCCATAGAGTTGTATTCAGGATTTGCAAATAACCCAAATGATAATGTTGCCCACTTTGCTCATTTAGGGGGGATGCTTTTTGGTTTTATCCTTATTAAAATGTGGCAAAAAGATAGAGGAACTTTTTATTAATTATGAATCCATTTATAGAAGACATAAAGAAACAATACAAAAATGGATCAGCTTTAATTAAGTTGATCTTTGTTAACATAGGCGTGTTTTTGGCGGTATACATTATTGGTAATGTGCTATACTTATTAAACATAGGTTCGAGTGATGTGTTGTTTAATGCCCTTTCTTTACCAGCAAGTTTTTCAGAAATTATAGGTCAACCTTGGAGCCTTGTAACGTATATGTTTTTACATAAAGGGCTATGGCATATGTCTATGAATATGTTAGTGCTCTATTTTGGGAGTCAGATTTTTGGCCAATTTTTAAATCAAAAAAAACTAGTACTCGTTTATATTTTAGGTGGTTTAGCTGGTGGTTTATTATATGTATTATCGTTTAATTTATTCCCTGTTTTTAGTGAGGTAATGCCATCTTCAATTGCTTTAGGAGCGTCTGCATCAGTAATGGCTATTTTAGTTGCAGCTGCTACTTATGTGCCTAATTTTGTAGTGCGGTTAATGTTTATTGGAGAAGTAAAACTAAAATACATTGCCATGGGTTATTTGGTATTGGATATAGTAAGTATTCAAGGAAGTAATTCTGGTGGACATATTGCTCATTTAGGAGGAGCTCTTTTTGGATTTATGTACATCCAACAGCTTAAAAAAGGAAGAGATTTTACGGGAGGATTTTCACAGTTTTTAGATTACTTAAAAGCGTTTTTTAAACCACGTAAAAACATGAAAGTGGTTTACAAAAAACAAGGGAAAACAAAAACCAATCAAGCGTATAACAATCAAAAAGTGAACAATCAAAAAAGGATAGACGTTGTTTTAGATAAGATATCTAAATCTGGTTATGATAGTTTATCAGCAGATGAGAAAGCTATTTTATTTGATGCGAGTAAGAAATAGTGTTTAGTTGTTGGTGTATGGTTTTTGGATTTACTTATTTTACACTAAACACTAAACATCATTAAATCATCTTCTTCAAGTCCATCATCTCATCTCGTAAGCGAGCGGCTTCAATAAAATCTTCAGCTTTAGCAGCTTTTTTCATTTTACGTTCTGTTTCTTTTAAGAGTTTTGCTATCTCTTCTTTTTTCATGTATTGAACCACTGGATCTGCAGCAATACTTGGTCTGTCAGCAATAGCTTCAATATCGTAAGCATCCTCAATAACTTTTGTTTGTCCTAAAATTTGAACCTTAGATTTATTTAAACTTTGTGGGATAATACCGTGCTTCGTATTGTATTCAACCTGTTTTATTCTTTTTCTATCTGTTTCATCAATAGTTTTTTGCATCGATTTTGTAATCCTATCAGCATACATAATTACCAATCCATTTACATTACGAGCAGCTCTACCAGCTGTTTGAGTTAATGAACGTTCAGAACGTAAAAAACCTTCTTTATCAGCATCTAAAATAGCAACTAAAGAAACCTCAGGTAAATCTAGTCCTTCTCTTAAAAGGTTAACTCCAATTAATACATCAAACACTCCTAAACGTAGTTCTCTTAATATTTCTACCCTATCTAAGGTATCAACTTCAGAGTGGATATAACGACAGCGTATTCCAGCATTATCGAAATACTTATCGAGCTCTTCAGCCATTCGTTTGGTTAAAGTTGTTACCAAAACACGTTCATTTATCTCAGCTCGCTTAACAATTTCCTCCATCAAATCATCAATCTGATTTAGGCTTGGACGGATTTCCATTTTTGGTTCTAATAAACCTGTAGGACGAATAACTTGTTCAACAATTACACCTTCAGATTGTTCTAACTCATAATTGGCAGGAGTTGCACTTACATAAACAACCTGACCAATAATAAAAGCAAACTCATCAAATTGTAAAGGCCTATTGTCCATAGCTGAAGGTAAACGAAACCCATATTCAACTAAGTTTTGTTTACGAGATCTATCGCCTCCATACATTGCTCCAACTTGAGAAACAGTAACATGGCTTTCATCAATAACGGTTAAAAAATCTTTCGGAAAATAATCTAATAAGCAGAAAGGACGAGATCCTTCAGCCCTTCTATCAAAATAACGAGAATAATTTTCTATTCCTGAACAATATCCCAATTCACGCATCATTTCTAAATCATACGTAACTCTATCTTCTATTCTTTTTGCCTCTAAGTGTTTGCCGATTTCTTTATAATATTCAACCTGCTTTACCATGTCATCTTGTATCTCATGAATAGCGCCTTGCAATCTGTCTTTAGTTGTATTGAATATACTTGCAGGATAAATGTTGAGGTAATCAAACTCCTCTAAAGTATTTCCACTAAAAGGATCGAAAGATTCTATTTCTTCTATTTCATCTCCAAAAAAGTAAATACGGTAGGCAATTTCTGCATAGCCAGGATAGATGTCTACAGTATCTCCTTTTACTCTAAAGTTTCCACGATCAAAATCGCTTTCAGTTCTAGAGTATAGGGCCTGAACCAATAGCAGTAAAAATTTATTTCTACTAATAACATCGCCTGTTTTAATCTTTACAATATTGTCCTGAAAATCTTCGGGATTACCAATGCCGTAAATGCACGAAACCGATGCAATTACAATAACATCTTGTCTGCCAGACAGGAGAGAAGTCGTGGTACTTAGACGTAATTTTTCAATTTCGTCATTAATCGCCATATCTTTCTCAATAAAAGTATCGGTAACTGGTAAGTAGGCTTCTGGTTGATAATAATCGTAATAAGAAACAAAATATTCTACAGCATTATTAGGGAAAAATTGTTTGAATTCTCCATATAACTGGGCTGCTAATGTTTTGTTATGACTTAGGATTAGGGTAGGGCGTTGTACCTTTTCAATTAAATTGGCAATAGTAAATGTTTTACCAGAACCTGTAACTCCTAATAGGGTTTGAGCTTTAATTCCAGCATTTAATCCTTCAACTAATTGTTTAATAGCTTCAGGTTGGTCGCCAGTAGGTTTAAAGTTAGATACAAGATTAAATGCCATGTTGTAAAGTTAGCTTTTTAGAATGAAAAATTTGGACATAAAAAAAAGCCATCTTAAGTTTAAGATGGCTTTTTTTTGTTTAAATCAGTATTTAAAAATTATAAGCTGCTCTTACTCCTAAATAGCTAAAGTTACCACCTGTTCCTGTAACAATATTATATCTTAAACCTAAATCAATATTTTCATTTATTAAATACCCTCCACCAAGAGCATAACTTAAATTTGTTGAACTATCGCTATAAGATTCTTTCTCTGTTTTGTAAATAATTTCAAATGTTACAGGGTCAAAACGGTCAAAAGTTTCATATTCGAAATCATATGAAGTCATAAACATGTGAACACCTAATTGACCATGAAGATAAGCTCCTCCTTCATTAGTGTCGAAATAATATTTATAACCTAATTGTATTGGTAGAAAAGAAGACGATACGTTAATGTAATCGCTAGGAAGATCTACAGGAGCTAAAATGTATCCGACTTGTGCTGTAATTCCCATGTTGTCATCGCCAATTCCATATTCACCACCTATACTAGCACCGTACATCATTCCGTAGCTATCTTCTAAGGCAAGTCCTACTTCTAGTCCTGCGTTAAATTTAAATTGTGCTGTAGAGTTTTGTGTAAAAGCAGTCATTAATAATGCCACTCCAATAATTTTAATAATTTTTTTCATCTGTTTATATTTTAGTTAGTAATTATATGGGACTAATATATAAAAAAATAATTAAAACAATTATTTTTTAACTCTCTCAGAATAATCACCTGAAACAGTGCTTATTTTAATAAGATCTCCTTCGTTAATAAAAAGAGGTACTCTTACTTCTGCACCAGTTTCAACTGTTGCTGGTTTAAATGCATTTGTTGCTGTATTTCCTTTCTCTCCTTTTTCAGTGTAAGTAATTTCTAAAACGATTGAAGCAGGTAATTCACAAATTAAAGCTGATTCATTATCCGCATCAAAAACAATTTCGGCAGTATTTCCTTCTTTTAAAAATTTAGGAGCATTTATTATTTTTTCATCAACAAATGTTTGCTCGTAATTATCATTATTCATAAAGTGATACGTAGTATCTTCTTTATAAAGAAATTGATATGTTCTTCTTTCCACTCTAACGTCATCTAACTTATGACCAGAGGTAAAAGTATTATCAATTACTTTCCCAGTCTCTACATTTCTTAGTGTAGTTCTAATAAATGCTGGTCCTTTTCCAGGTTTTACGTGTTGAAAATCGATAATTGTATATATACCGTGATTATATCTTATGCATAATCCTTTTTTTATTTCTGATGTACCTACCATTTGTTTCGTTTAATTAAGTGGACCTCTAATAATACCTTTAGTAGAATCCTTAATAAATTTTAATATAATTTCTTTTTCTTTTGATTTAGGCGCTTCTTGTTCTATCACCTTAACAGCATTCGTGACATTTAAACCTCTTGTATAAATAGTTCTGAAAATATCTTCAATTTGGATGACAGCTTCAGTGCTAAAACCTCGTCTTCTTAAACCAACAGAATTTACTCCTGCAAAAGTTAAGGGTGCTCTAGCAGCTTTAATATAAGGAGGAACATTTTTTCTAACATTAGATCCTGCAGCAATAAAAGAATGTTCTCCTATTTCTACAAATTGTTGAACTCCAACAACTCCTTCTACAATTACAAAATCACCTAAGGTAACATGTCCTGCTAAGTTTACACAATTGGCTAAAACACAGTTGTTACCAACAATACAATCGTGAGCAACATGCACATAAGCCATTAATAAACAATTATCGCCTACAACAGTTCTCATTCTGTCGGTAGTACCTCTATTAATAGTAACACATTCTCTAATAATACAGTTGTCACCAATTTCAGTGGTTGTTACTTCATCATCAAATTTTAAATCTTGAGGAATAGCAGAAATAACAGCCCCAGGAAAAATTTTGCAATTTTTCCCAATTCTTGCGCCATTAAATATGGTAACATTTGGTCCAATCCAAGTGCCATCTCCAATTACAACATCTTTATAAATAGTTGTAAAAGGTTCAATAATAACATCTTTACCAATTTTAGCTTCAGGATGTATATTTGTATTTGGATAATTTTCCATTCTTATAAATTGATTTTTCGCAAGATAATTTTAATGTCCTTATTCTGCAACTTTAGGTGTTTTTTTCTTCTTTAACTATTTGAGCCATTAGTTCAGCTTCAATAGCGAGTTGCCCGTTAACATAACCTTTTCCGCCCATTGAAACGATACCTCTTCTGATCGGAATCAAGAGCTCCAATTTAAAGATGATTGTATCTCCAGGTATCACTTTACGTTTAAACTTTACTTTATCAATTTTCATAAAGTAAGTACTATAATTCTCAGGATCTGGAACAGAGCTAAGTGCTAATATTCCACCACATTGAGCCATAGATTCAACCATTAAAACACCTGGCATAACCGGGTTACTAGGAAAGTGTCCTGTAAATTGTGGTTCGTTTAATGTTACGTTTTTAACTCCAACAATACTTGTTTCATCCATCTCAATAATCTTATCAACTAATAAGAAAGGGTATCTGTGTGGAAGTAATTTTTCAATATCATTTATATCGTAAATAGGATCTTTAGTTAGATCAAATTTAGGAGTTGCTTTCTTTTGCTTTTTAATTAATTGCTTAATCATCTTAGCAACATCAACATTTCCTTTATGTCCTGGTCTTGCAGCTAAAACATGTCCTTTAATTGGTTTTCCAACTAATGCTAAATCTCCAATAATATCTAATAACTTATGTCTTGCAGGTTCGTTTTGGAAGTGTAGTGTTAAGTTATTAAGAACACCAGTCTCTTCAACTTTAATATGTGGCTTGCCTAATAAATCAGCAATTTCATCTAATTTTTCTTGTGGTAATGGTTTGTCAACTAAAACAATTGCATTGTCTAAATCTCCACCTTTAATTAGTCCATTTTTTGCTAAAATTTCTAATTCTTTTAAGAAAACAAAAGTTCTACATTTTGAAATTTCTTTTTCAAAATCTCCAATGTGATACATTTGTGAATGCTGAGTACCTAAAGTAGGTGAATTGTAATCAACCATTACAGTTAAACGAAATTCATCTTGAGGAACCAATAACATTTCTGTTTTTCTTTCAAGATCTTCGTAAGAAATATTCTCTGTAACAACAAAGTAATCTTTTTCAGTTTCTTGTTCAACTATTCCAACTTGGTTAATTGCTTCTACAAATGCAAAAGCACTTCCATCCATTATTGGAACTTCAGGACCATCTAATTGAATTAGCGCATTATCAATTTCCATACCCGACAATGCAGCCAAAATATGTTCTGTTGTATTAATTCTTACACCATTTTTTTCAATAGTTGTACTTCTAGAAGTATCTACTACTAAGTCTGCATCTGCATTAATTATTGGTTCACCTTCAACATCAACTCGTTGAAATTTAAAACCGTGATTATCAGCGGCAGGATGAACTGTTAATGTAGCTTTTTCTCCTGTATGTAAACCAATTCCAATTACTGAAAAAGGGGCTTTTAAGGTCTTTTGTTTAGACATAATGTTTATTTATTTTCTAATTCTTTTATTCTATTTAATGTGTTCGGAAGATTCTTAAATACAGCGTAAGAACGCATATATTCTTTATATGAAAATGCCGGTGACCCTTGTATTACTTGGTTGTCTTTAATATTTTTGGAAACACCAGATTGTCCTGCAATTTTTACATTATCTCCAATTGTTATGTGTCCGCTTATTCCAACCTGACCACCAGTCATACAGTTTTTTCCAATTTTTGAAGATCCTGAAATACCAGTTTGACCTGCTAAGACAGTATTTTCTCCAACAACTACGTTATGTGCAATGTGTACTAAGTTGTCTGTTTTAACTCCTTTTTTAATGATTGTAGATCCCATTGTAGCTCTATCGATACAATTGTTCGGGCCTATTTCAACATCCTCCTCTATAATAACATTCCCTATTTGAGGGATTTTATCAAAACCACCTTCTTTGCTGGGTGCAAAACCAAATCCATCAGAACCGATAACAGCTCCAGCATGTAAAATACAGTTATCACCAATAACACAATCGTGGTAAATTTTAACACCAGCATAAATGATTGTATTGTCTCCAATTTTTACATTTTCGCCAATAAAAGTTTGAGGATATATTTTTACATGATCACCAATTACTGCATTTTCGCTAATATAAGCAAAGGCTCCAAGGTAAATTTCATCACCAATAGTAGCGCTTTCAGAAATAAAAGATTGCTTTTCTATCCCAGTTTTATTATTTCTAAATTGGTTGTAAACCTCTAAAAGTTTTGTGAAAGATTGATAAGCATTTTCAACTCTAACCAAAGTACAACTAGGCTTAAGAGCTTTCTTTAAATATAAATCTTTATTAACGATAACGACTGTTGCATCAGTAGTATATAAATGATCTTCATAGGCTAAGTTAGCTAAAAATGACAAAGAGTTTAGTGCTCCTTCTTCAATTTTAGATAGAGTATTAACCATCGCTTCAGGATTACCTTCTACGTCACCGTTTAGTAAGCCTGCAATTTGTTCTGCTGTAAATTCCATTAATTCAAAAATAACAGTTTGGAAAGGATTTTACTAATTTATTTTTTGATAGTTCTTAACCGACTAATGTTGAGGAAAACACATGAACCATTTCGTTACTGGGGTAGATAATGCACTGATGTTAAAAGTGTCTGCAGCTTCCTTAATATCAAGCACTTTGCCGTTTTTTAACAAAATATTAATGTTATCCATTTTAGGATTGTAAGCGTTATTAGCGATGCTATTCTGAAAAACAAAATAGGAGATTTCATGCTCAGTTAATTTCAGTTTTATTTTAACCTTGTCTGCAATATCATTTATTTCACTTTTATCAAACTTTTTCTTTTGTAATTTGATTTTATACAAATCTCTATTTGTAATCATTTTACAAAGGGTAGAAAGTGTTTTGTCAGAATGGTTGGTCCATACTTTAACAGATGCCATAATATCTATGTCATCAAGCAGTGCAAATGTTTTTAAAATTTTAGGATCCTCTTTAAATGACTGTAAGTTGTATTGATTGTATAAAAATTCTCTTAATGGGGGAGTACAGAAGAGATCTTCTCCATTCATAGCAATTTCTTTAGCTCGTTTTAAAATGTTCACCAATAAACTTTCTCCAGCAAGAACTGTTTTGTGAAGGTATACTTGCCAGTACATTAATCTTCTGGCAATAATAAAATTTTCAATAGAATAGATTCCTTTTTCTTCTATGGCTAATTCATCATTTTTAACGGTAAGCATTGTAATAATTCTGTCAGAATTTACGGCACCTTCAGAAACACCAGAATAAAAACTATCTCTTTTTAAATAGTCAATTCTATCCATGTCTAGTTGACTAGAAACGAGTTGGTATAAGAACTTCTTTTTGTATTGGTTTCTAAATATCGTTAATGCTAAATCTAATTTTCCTTTAAATTTTTGATTTAACTCATCCATAAAAAGTGTTGAAATCTCTTCATGAGAAATTCCATCAACAATACTATGTTCTAGCGCATGTGAAAATGGGCCATGACCAATATCGTGCAATAAAATAGCAATAGAAACACCTTCTGCTTCTTCATCTGTAATTGCATGTCGTTTAGAACGTAAAACCTCTATGGCTTTTTGCATAATGTGCATTGCTCCAATACAGTGGTGGAATCTTGTGTGTAAAGCTCCAGGATAAACAAGGTGAGTCATCCCCAATTGTTTAATTCTTCTTAAACGTTGAAAATAAGGGTGTTCTATTAAATCAAAAATAATAGTATGGTTTATTGTAATAAAACCATAGACTGGGTCGTTAAATATTTTCTTCTTATTGATCTTTGACATTGAAAAGGATAATTTCTTGATATCAAAAGTATTAAATCTTGACTGTCATTATGTGTTTATCGAAGAAAAAGTCAATAAAAATAAAAAGGACAATAAATATAAGTCTGTATAGTGGGTAAAACATTATTTTTGACTTAACAGAAGAAGCAATATTTAATTCTAAAAAATAGAAACAGTTATATGGAGGCAATTAAAATACTTTGGGCAGATGATGAAATTGATTTGTTAAAGCCACACATTTTATTTTTAGAAGAAAAAGGGTATAACGTTTTATCTACACAGAGTGGAGATGGGGCGTTAGATATTTTAGATGAAGAACGGGTAGATATTGTTTTTTTAGATGAAAATATGCCTGGTTTATCAGGTCTAGAAACCTTAGAAAAATTGAAAGAAAAATACCCAAGCTTACCTGTAATTATGATTACGAAGAGTGAGGAGGAATATATTATGGAAGAAGCAATCGGAGCTAAAATTTCCGATTATTTAATTAAGCCAGTCAATCCAAAACAAATTTTACTCTCCATAAAAAAGAACTTAGATACTACTCGTTTGGTGAGTGAGAAATCTACCTCTAATTATCAGAGAGAGTTTAGGGAGATAGGTATGATGTTGAACGATAATTTAGATAATGGTGAATGGATAGAGCTGTATAAGAAATTGGTTCATTGGGAAATAGAATTAGACAAGTCTAATGAAAGTGGGATGGATGAGGTTTTCCAAATGCAAAAAACGGAAGCAAATGCACAGTTCGGAAAATTTGTAGAACGTAATTATGTAAGTTGGTTAAATGAACCTGAATATGCTCCTACAATGTCTCATAATTTATTTAAGAACCATGTAATTCCTGAAATAAAAAATGACGATACTCCAGTATTTTTTATGTTAATTGATAATTTACGTTACGATCAATGGAAGGCAATTAGAGGTGTGTTGGTTCAGGATTTTTGGATTGATAAAGAAGATGCATTTTATAGTATTTTACCAACGACAACACAGTACTCAAGAAATGCAATTTTTGCTGGGATGATGCCTTCAGAAATTGCAAGAAAATATCCTGATAAATGGGTAAATGATGAAGATGACGGAGGAAGAAATTTAAGTGAGAAATTTTATATTTCAGAGCAGCTAAAACGAAATGGGTTAGATATTAAATTTTCATATAACAAAGTATTAAATGTTAGTTATGGAAATAAAGTGTTGAGAGAAGTGCCTGATATGTTTAATAATCCTTTAAACGTAATTGTGTATAATTTTGTTGATATGCTTTCGCATGCAAGAACTGATACTGAAATTGTTAAGGAACTTGCAAAGGATGAAGCAGCTTATCGATCTGTAGTTAAATCTTGGTTTGAGCATTCTACATTGTTAGATGTTTTTAAAGAAATTTCAGCTAGAGGAGGGAAGGTTGTTATTGCAACAGATCATGGTTCTATAAGAGTAAAAGAACCATCAAAAATTGTAGGAGATAAGGATGTGAATTCTAACCTCAGATACAAACAAGGAAAGAGTTTGAATTATAATGCTAAAGATGTGTTAACAATAAAAAACCCAGCAGATGCTCATTTACCAAAAGTAAATGTGAGTCAATCGTTTGTTTTTGCTAAGGAAGATAAGTTTTTTGCCTATCCAAATAATTACAATCATTATGTAAAGTATTACAAAGACACCTTTCAGCATGGTGGAATTTCGATGGAAGAAATGTTAATACCTGTTATTAAGATGAGTGCGAGATAGCGTATAATGTAGAAATGATTAATGTGAAAATTATAGGATGATTAAAACGGAATATAAATCTAATTCAGTAGATGATTTAAAGGAGGTCGCTAAAAAGTTGATTTCAGATTTTTCAGATAAAAGAGTAATTCTTTTTTATGGTGAGATGGGTGTCGGAAAAACAACACTTATTAAAGTGTTATGTCAACAATTAGGAGTAGAGGAGCCAACAAATAGTCCTACTTTTTCTATTGTTAATGAATATTTATCCAATCAAAATAAAACCATTTATCATTTCGATTTTTACAGAATTGAGAAAGAAGAAGAAGTGTTTGATATGGGGTATGAAGATTATTTTTATGATAATAGTTATTGTTTTATTGAATGGCCAGAAAAGATACCCAACTTATTACCACCTGATGCCGTAAAAGTTAAGATAATGTTAGATGATGAGAACAATAGAATTATTTCTGTTGCACACTAAATAGTAATTTTTAACTTTGTAGGAACTAATCAATTTCTGTTATGATGAATACATCAGATGATTTACTAAAATCTTTGGCTCAAGGCTTTATGCCGCAAGAGGAAATGCTTGAGGTTGCACGTAAAAAAAGCAATCTTCAAATAGGAATACCTAAAGAAAATTCTATCCAAGAAAAACGAGTGCCAGTGGTGCCAGATGCTGTCTCGGTATTGGTAAACAATGGGCACGAAGTTATTGTTGAAACAGGAGTGGGAGATGGTGCGAGTTTTAGTGATAAAGATTATTCTGAAGCTGGAGCAACAGTTGTTTTTAGTACTGAAGACGTGTATAAAGCAAATATGATTTTAAAAGTTGAACCACCAACTTTACAAGAAATAGATATGATGCAGTATGGGCAGTTGTTAATTTCTGCGCTTCAATTACCGATTCAACCAAAGAATTTTATTAAAAAGTTAATGGCGAAAAAAATTACAGCCATTGCTTTCGATTATATTAAAGATACTGAAGGATTATTGCCAATTGTAAGCGCAATGAGCGAAATTGCGGGGAATGCAGCCATTTTAATTGCCGCTGAATATTTAAGCAATGTTCGGAAAGGACAAGGACAGTTGTTTGGAGGGATTTCTGGAGTATCGCCTACAGAAGTAGTTATTTTAGGAGCAGGAACAGTCGGTGAATTTGCTGCACGTTCAGCATTAGGATTAGGAGCTGCTGTTAAAGTATTTGATAATAATACGAATAAATTAAGGCGTTTACAGGCCTTACTCGGACAGAGAGTTGCAACATCTATTATACAGCCAAAAGTGTTAGAAAAAGCATTGAAAACTGCAGATGTTGTTGTTGGAGCAATAAGTAGTTCTGTTGGTAGAGCACCAATAGTTGTTACCGAAGATATGGTGAGCAAGATGAAAGATTTTTCTGTAATTGTTGATGTCAGTATTGATAAAGGTGGATGTATAGAAACCTCGGAAGTAACTAGTCATGATGCACCAATTTTTTCTAAATATGGTGTTATTCATTATTGTGTGCCTAACATTGCATCAAGAGTTGCCAGAACAGCATCTTATGCTTTGAGTAACGTTATTACGCCAACAATTTTAGATACTGGTGAATATGGTGGATTAGAAACAATGATAAAATCTTACCAAGGAATACAGAATGGAGTTTACATATATAAGGGTGTGTTAACCAATAAATATTTAGCCGAAACATTTGGCTTACCTTATAAAGATATTAACCTGCTATTAATGGCAATGTAATAAGAGTGATTGTATGAAAGGATTTGGAAGACGTTTGTTTATTTACATGATTGGTTTCGGAATGGGTTGTGTACTGGTTTGGGCAATTTTTTATAGAGATAGCGATAGAGCATCATGGATGCCAGAAGGTAGAGTGTTAGAATTTTTAGCAGATACTGAAGTGCAAATTAGCGATGAGTTAAAATGCGAATTAGCTTGTAAAAATATCCCTGAAACATTTTTAGATAGTACATTTTGGGCCAACGCAATAGTGGATTTTTATAAAAGTGTAAAAGGCAGGAAGCCTTGTCCTGAGCATTGTATTGTTTCTACTACTAAAGAAGGACAGAAATTAGAGGTTTACATCGAAAACTGTGAGGTGTGTATGGATTGTGCAGATAAACCTTATGCAACTTTGCGAAGCATTGTTAACCTTTCGGAGAAAGAGAAGGTTTGTGATTGTTAGTTTTTTTGAAGTAAAATCTATTTTAAAGACTAACGCTTAAAAATAGAGATGTTAAAATCGCAGGTAATGTTAATGTCATTACAGCTTTCTATTTTAGTCAAATTTTCTTTACTCGTACTCCAGTAATAGGGAGTCATTTTCAATAAAATAAGTAAAGATTCTACATCGGTAATATGAATGTTGAACGTGGCTTTTTTTGTAGTTTGATACTCCAAAGAAGGCGTCATTTTTTCAATTACATTATTTTCATGTTCTCTAAAATTGTCGTAAATTAATTCGGCCAATTCTTTTAAATGATTTTCGCCAGGGCTAACTACTATAACGTAACCATCCTTTGTTAATATTCTTTTAAACTCTTCTGGCTGTAAAGGAGAGAAGATGGAAAGAATAAGATCTATGCCTTCTGTGGCAACTGGTAAATTAAAGACAGAGCTAACAAAGTAAAAGTTGTCTTTATATTTTTTAGCTGCATTTTTTACCGCATATTTAGAAATATCTGTCCCAACAATTTGGCTAGTCATTCCAGGTATGTTGTTCATTACTTTCTCTGAATAATAACCCTCTCCACAACCTGCATCTAAGGCAATAAAATGGTTGTTATTAAACGTAAAATCTTCTTTAATAATTTTTATTATATGTTCAATTAGTGGATCATAAAAGCCCAATTCTAAAAAGTTCCTTCTTGCCGATATCATCATTTCATTATCTCCAGGAGATTTTGATTTTTTTTGATTTACCGGTAATAAGTTGATGTAACCCTCTTTAGAAACATCGAAGCTATGGTTAAGCTCGCAAGCATAATTTTTGTTGCTTGTCGCTAAAAGTTCGTTTTGACAATAAGGGCAAATGATCGGTTGTTGCTGCATGAAAATGTAAAAAAATAAAAGTACTTATTTTAAAGTCAATCAACGAATAGTTGTAGACAGTGACCTGAGTAAACTCATACTTTTTCTTAAAAAAAAGAAGATGAAATTTACTGATTTATTGTTTCAAATAAAAAAAACGGAGCGACCATTACCTAAAGAAGCATTCTTTATGCTATATATCTTTATCTATCAACTCCTGCATTAAATTAAATAAAGTCATTGGTATTGTTACTTTTGTAAAGCAATCAGAAATATAACTTGTTTAAAACTCTTTTTTATTGAGTAGAATCATGTTTTATATTCAACGGATTATTGCTAATTTCGTTCTCGAAAGAGAGTATTAATTCCAGAATTAAAAATATAGATAATGAAGATATTAGTATGTATAAGTAAAGCACCTGATACTACGGCTAAGATTGCTTTTACGGATGGTAATACAAAGTTTGATGAGGTTGGAGTTCAGTTTATTGTAAATCCTTATGATGAGTGGTATGCTCTAGTAAGAGGTTTAGAGTTGAAGGAAGCAAACGGAGGAACAGTTACTGTTTTAAATGTTGGTGGAGCGGATAGCGATCCAGTAATTAGAAAAGCGTTAGCAATTGGTGCTGATACCGCTGTAAGAATAGATGCAGAAACAACGGATGCATTATATGTAGCGAAACAAATTGCTAATTATGTAAAAGAACAAGGTTTTGATATGGTTCTTTCTGGTAAAGAAACAATTGATTATAATGGTTCTCAAATAGGTGGTATGGTTGCCGAGTTAATGGATGCCCCATATGTATCTTTAGCATCAAAATTAGAGATGGATGGAAATACAGCTACAATAGAAAGAGAAGTAGAAGGTGGTGTTGAAGTTATTGAAGTAAATACTCCATTTGTACTAAGTGCAGCTAAAGGAATGGCTGAAGCGCGTATTCCAAACATGAGAGGGATTATGGCAGCAAGAAGTAAGCCTTTAACAGTTGTTCCAGCTTCTGAAGCAACTACTTCTACTACAATAAAAGGATTTTCATTACCTCCAGAAAAAACGGGTTGTAAATATGTAGATACAGCTGAAGAGTTGGTTGAGTTATTACGTAACGAGGCAAAAGCTATTTAAATTACCGATTAGACAATTAATTGATGTAACAATTTATCTATAGAATAGAAATAATTGATTTGTTACATTATTACATTAATGAATTAAAGAATTATAAAGAATGTCAGTTTTAATATACACAGATTCAAATAACGGAGCATTAACTAAAAATGCTTTTGAAGCAGCAAATTATGGTGGCCAATTGGCACAAGCTGCAGGAACAGATGCAATTGCAATTGTTACTGGAAGCGCTTCTGGATTAGAAGAATTAGGAAAGTACGGAGTTTCAAAAGTATTACATGTTGCAGATGCAGCTTTAGATAATTTTGATCCTCAAAAAATAGCACACGTTATGGCTGAAGCAGCTTCAACTACAGGTGCAGATACTATTGTCTTTTCGCACGATTATTCGGGAAAATCAGTAGCACCACGTTTATCAGCTAAGTTAGATGCTGGTTTAGTTTCAGGAGCTATTGCATTACCAAACGGAAACGTTGTTAAAAAAGCAGTTTTTTCTGGTAAAGCTTTCGCTGAAGTAGAAATAACAACTGCAACAAAAATAATTTCAGTTTTACCAAATTCTTTAGATAAGTTAGAAACAGGAGAAAGTGCTACAGTAGAAGCTTTTTCTGTAGAATTGCCGAGTTCAGGAATAACTGTGAAGGAGATTAAAAAAGAATCAACAGAATTATCATTAACAGAAGCAGATATAGTTGTTTCTGCTGGTAGAGGTTTAAAAGGACCAGAAAACTGGGGTATGGTTGAAGAATTAGCAAAGGTATTAGGAGCTGCAACAGCATGTTCTCGTCCTGTAGCTGATATCGGATGGAGACCTCACCATGAGCATGTTGGGCAAACTGGTTTAGCAATTAGACCAAATTTATATATTGCAGCAGGAATTTCTGGAGCAATACAACATTTGGCTGGAGTTAACGGAAGTAAAGTTATTGTAGTTATCAATACTGATTCGGAAGCACCATTCTTTAAAGCAGCCGATTATGGAATAGTTGGAAATGCATTTGAAGTTTTACCAAAAATGATTGAAGCAATTAAAAATTTATAGGCATAAAAATAAGAGTGTAGCAATACGCTCTTTTTGTTTTTAATATGGATAAGATTGAGTTAGAAATAATAGGACTTTCTTACAGTCAAACACAGACTGGGGCTTATGCTTTGGTGTTGGGTGAAAAGGTGGGAGAAAAAAGAAGGTTACCTATTATTATTGGTGGTTTTGAAGCACAGGCAATTGCTATTGAGTTAGAATCAATGAAACCTAGCAGACCATTAACACATGACTTGTTTAAAAGCTTTGCTGATGCCTATGAAATTGGTGTAAAAGAAATTATCATTTACAATTTAATTGAGGGTATATTTTATGCAAAGTTAGTCTCTGAAAAAGATGGTGAAGAAATTGAAATTGATACGAGAACCTCTGACGCTATTGCATTAGCTGTTCGTTTTAAATGCCCAATTTATACGTATCAATTTATTTTAGAAACTGCTGGAATTATATTAGATGAAACAGAAGAGGATGAAAACTCAATTTTAAAAGAGTTAGATACGATAGAACATGACTTGAAGGTTACTGAAATTCCTAAAACGTTGAGTTATGATGATTTGACTCTTGATGAATTAAACAAAAGACTTCAAGATGCTATTGAAAAAGAAAATTACGAAGAAGCATCAAAAATAAAAGAAGAACTAGATAGACGAAATGCCAATTAATAAGATCGATTACGAGTTGTAAACCACACATTTTCTTTAAGATAAAGGAAAACCAATTTTATTTAATGATTAATTTGGATTTCAATTATCCTTTTCCTAAGAAAATTAATATCTTGTAAAACAATTCTATTTTTTATTAGTTATGTCAAGAAAACTTATCCTATTCACTTTATTAATATTAAGTGTTATCTCTGTTAACGCACAGGATGTTGTTCAACAAACAATTATTGATAATCAAGGCTTCTCTATTACTTCATTATGGAGAGGAATATTAGGTATGGTTTCTTTACTCTTAATCGCTTTTCTTTATAGTAATAACCGCAAAGCAATTAATTGGAAAACTGTAGGGATAGGAATAGGAGTTCAATTGGTGATTGCTTTTGGGGTAATTAAAGTGCCTTTTGTACAAAGAATCTTTGAGTTTGTTGGAGGTTTATTTACCAGTATACTTGATTTTACGGCTCAAGGAAGTCAATTTTTATTTGGAGATTTAATGAATATTGAATCTTTCGGTTTTATATTTGTTTTTCAGGTATTACCCACTATCATTTTCTTTTCGGCATTAACTTCATTACTGTTTTACTTAGGAGTAATTCAAGTAGTAGTAAAAGGAATGGCTATGTTTTTAACAAAAGTTTTAAGGATTTCTGGAGCAGAAAGTTTATCTGTAGCAGGTAATATATTTTTAGGGCAGACAGAAGCACCCTTAATGATTAAAGCTTATTTAGAACGAATGAATCGTTCAGAAATCCTATTGGTAATGGTAGGAGGAATGGCTACTGTTGCAGGAGGTGTTTTAGCCGCTTATATTGGCTTTTTGGGTGGAGATGATCCTGTTTTGAGATTGTATTATGCGAAACATTTACTAGCGGCTTCTGTAATGGCTGCACCGGGAGCTATTGTGGTTTCTAAAATGTTGTATCCTCAAACAGAAGAAGTGAATACAAATGTGGAAGTTTCTCAAGATAAAATAGGCTCTAACATTTTAGATGCTATTGCTAATGGAACGACTGAAGGATTAAAACTAGCAGCAAATGTTGCCGCAATGTTATTAGTGTTTGTTGCCATTATAGCAATGCTTAATGGAGTATTAGGTTGGTTTGGAGAGATTACAAGCTTCAATGCTTGGATGGCTGAAAATACGCCTTATCAACAGTTTTCGTTAGAAGTAATCTTGGGAACAATTTTCGCACCACTGATGTGGCTAATAGGTGTGCCTACTGAAGATGTTATGCTAATGGGACAACTCTTAGGGATTAAGTTGGCCGCTAGTGAGTTTGTAGGTTACATACAGTTGGCAGAGCTAAAAGATATAACCAATGTAACTCATTTCACTTATAATAAGTCTGTAATAATGGCTACTTATATGCTGTGTGGTTTTGCTAATTTTGCTTCTATAGGAATACAAATAGGAGGTATAGGGTCTTTAGCTCCTGGGCAGCGTAAAACATTATCGACATTTGGAATAAGAGCACTTGTTGGTGGTTCTATAGCTTCATTGTTATCTGCAACTATTGCAGGAATGATAATAGGATAGAACCTAGTGGTTGTATAATGTTATTTGATTAGCTCTTGTAAATACCCACCTAGTAAATCCTCTAAATTTTCATGATCGTGAAGTTGATCGTAACCCATATCTTGCGTATAAAGTTGCGTATTTTGTTCTTCTGATAACTCAATATTGAAAACAAGCTCTTTGAAAGCATCATCTAAAAGTCCTGTTGGATTAACAATGGCCAAAGAACTAGAAAGAATTTCAGCAGTTAATACTGCCTTAATTTCGTTAAGCACATGAATAATTTCGGGAGTAAATATTCCGAATGAAGTTTCGTAAAATTCTACAAAACCACCATTTGTAACAGTTTGATTTAGTTTTACTATCACATAAACCATCTTTTCTGGATCAGTTAATCCCTGAACAGTTTTATACCATTTCGACCAACTTTCAATATCAAAGTTAGCATCTTCCAAGTGTTGATTTGCTGAACTATATAATCGGCTAATTAAAGCTCTATTCGAAATGTCTTCCATTATTGGTTTTTTATTGTATTGTAATAAGCGAATAAGGTAAGTAGTACACTTTATTCACGTTATATATTATTTACTAACGATAACAAATTCAGTACGTCTGTTCTTTCTTCTGCCTTCAGCGGTTTTATTAGAAGTAATAGAGTTTGCTTCACCGTACCCTTTAAATGTTAATCGGGTAGAAGCAATATCTTCTATCAATAAATAATGATAAACAGCTTGTGCTCTTCTCTGCGAGAGGGTTATATTTTTTTTAGGGTCACCTACATTATCGGTGTAACCATTAATAGCAATATTTAGGTTGTCGTTTAATTTTAAGAAATCTATAAACTCATTTAGCACCGTAGTAATTCGTGGTGTAATTTCAAAAGAGTTGGTAGCAAAATTAATGTCATTAATTTGATAGGCTTCACCAATTTCAATGGGTTTAATTTCTACTTTTTCTGTTTTAAGAGGCCTTCCAATTACAATTTCATCCGAAGATATTAATTGAGAGCTAAAAGTATACCCTTTTTTCTTAGCTGTTAGCATTACATCTTGGTCTTTTTCAATAGCTATTACAGCAACGTAATCTCCAGTTTCTTTATCAATTACAGCATCAATCTCTTGGTTGGTTGTTGTATTTTTTAATGTTATTTGAGCTCCCTCAGGAACTTCTCCTAAGCTATTTTTCATTTCGCCATTAACAAAAACGATAGCTTTGGGTCTGGCTTCCTCATATAAATCAAAATGATAAATGTTTAAATCTTTACCACCTTCATCTGAACCATAATAAGCTTTTTCACCATCTTTACTTACAATAAAACCGTGTTCATCTTTAGCTGTATTAATTGGGTTTCCTATGTTTGTCGGAGCTTTAAATTTTTGATTTTTCGCATTCATCTGTGCATAAAAAATATCATAACCACCCATACCAATATGGTAGTTCGAGGAAAAGTAAAGCGTGTAACTATCCGAGTGCATAAAAGGAGATTTCTCATCACCAGGTGTATTAATTGGAGCGCCTAAATTGATAGGGTCTCCCCAACTTCCGTTAGGTTGTCTTTCACATTTGTAAATATCCATATCTCCTCCAAAAGGATGAACAACTCTTGTAAAATAAAGTGTTTTATTATCTGCAGAAATAGAAGGTTGAGCTTCCCATGTGGTAGGAGTGTTAATGTTGCTTCCAATGGATTGTAGCTTCGTCCATTTACCATCTTTTTTTTCCGAATAAAAAATATCAGCATTGTCAAACATTCGTCCAAACCCAGCTCTGTCTTTTCCTCTGTAAGGTATAACGTCTACAATTGTAATAAAAAGTAATTTGTTGTTTACAGAGATAGAAATGCCTCCTTGGTATTGTCCTAAGTTAAAAGGAGAGGGCATAGGTATTCCGCCAGAGTATTTCCGCCCCATTTTTCTACTCATAACAAATTGCTCGCTAAAGCCTTTATCAGCTGCTCCTTTATATTCGTCTGGCATTTTTCTAGTAAAATACAAGTAACGGTTATCAGGAGATAACATCGGGAGGTATTCATCATAACCAGTAGAAGGTCCTTCTAATTTTATTGGTATAAAAGGAACGCTATCGGTAACCAGAGTAATATAGGTTTCAATGTCTTTTAAACGATCATTTGCCCAACGTACATCTTTTTTAAATGCACTGGGTGCGGCCATTACCTTTTCAAAATAGGGTTTTGAATTTTCAAATTCCCTTTTACCAAAATAATAATCACCCAATTGTAAGGTGTGAAAAAAGTTACGGTACTCCGGGCAAATCTCAATAATCCTTTGCCAATATTTTAGTTTACTATTAATAGCTTTTACAAGTTCTAATGGCTGAGTAGTATTTTTTTCTTTTTGTTCTGATAGGTTCGCTAACTCGTCTATCGCTTCTAAATAATTAGGATCAATTTTAGTGGCTTGGTAGAGTAGTGCCTTTTTTTCGCTAACAGAACCAACTTGAGCTTTATTAAATAGTTTAACGGCTTTTTTTGATGGCTCTGGACAGTTTTCTTCTTGGGCATAAATCCCAATGGAAACTAAGAGTGCTAATATGAGTGTGCTGTATTTCTTCAATTTACTTTTTTCTTAATCATTATTACTTTGTTTCTTGTAATGAATAAAATAGAACTATTTACTTTCTACTTCAGCCATTAACTTATCTGCTTCTTTTTGTGCTTTAACTGTAACATTATTAGCTTGTTTGTTTGCCTCAGCCTCAACTTTAAGCGCTTGTTTTTCCGCTTGCTTAATAGCTTCTTTCGCTAAAATTTTATTTCCTTGCTTTTCTAAAAAGTTACTACCTTTATTTTTTAAAGCATCAGCTTGTTTTTTTCCTTCAGTTCTTACTTTATTGGCAGCTGTTTTTCCTTCAGCTCTAATTTTATCAGCTTGTTTTTTAGCTTCAATCATTAGTTTGTCAGCTTGTTCTTTTGCTTTACCTTTTAAGTCTTCTTTAACCTCTTCAACCTTTTCTTTAATTTGTTCTATTACTTGTTCCTTCACATTATCAACAATGCTACCAATTGCATCTTTTAAGCTAACTCCAACTTTAGGTTCATCTAGAGTTCCTTTTATTGTTACATCAACATTAACAAATTCAGCAGTTTTTAAATTCATGCCTAATTTTCCTGCTTGTCCGTTTAATTGATTCATAGCATCACCAGCACCTAATTCTTTACTCGGTACTTTTAATGTCATTTTGTTATCCATTGTTTGATCAAAACCATTAGATCCTGACATTGTTCCAGTAACTGGTCCCATTTTAATATCAAATGGTATAGTGTAAACTCTTCCATCTTTAAAGCTATATTTTATTGTAGCATCGTTGATTTCTAGTTTGCTGAATTTATCATTCTTCATTAATTTACTTAACTTGTCTAAAGCCTTAACCCCTTCTACTTTAATGCTTTTAGTTTGCATTACACCATCACCAGTTAATGTGTTTAAATCTGGCATCATTTCGTGATCTAAAACTCCATAAATATTTAAAGAAGTGTTGAATCTACCTTTCATGTTTTTTGCATAAGGAGCCATTTCATTAACTGTATTAAAAGTGTTTACCACTACTTCAATATCAAAATCCTTAATTGCCATATCATAACTAAAACCAGGTTTTTTAGGATTAGTAGTTTCATAATGACCGTTCATTATCACACTACCACCTAGTAAATTCATAAACAAATTATTCATGTTTACTTTTTGATCTCTAACAATTAATTCACCTTTAATGTTATCAATGGCTATATTGTCATAAACAACTTTTTTCATTGTTGTATTCAATATAAAGTCTATGTTTTTTGGAACCTCAATTATACTTAAAGCTTCCTCTTCAACTGCTTCACTAACTTCTGCAACTTCAACCTCTTCTTCCATAAATTCATTTAAGTTCATTAGGTTAGCGTTCATATTAAACCTTCCTGTTAATACTGTATCATCTGCAAAAGCATACGCAATAAAGTTTTCAATTTTACCATTTGCACTAATATCAGATTTTCCTATTTGAGATTCAAAAACTGCTAACTCAACAAATTGAGGAGAGAAATTTAGCACCACTTTTTTCAATATTACATCGTATGGTAATGAATCACTTTTGTAATTCATATTTGTAATTGCTAATTGACCCTCAGCTAAAAACTCTTCGTAACGTTCTTCTTCTAGTGCAGAAACCTTTCCTTTTAAACGAACATCAGCATTAATGTCTCCATTCATTTCATTACCTGTTTCCATCGGAACAATATCTTTAAGGGAGGCTAAACTAAATTGTGCTTTAATTCCACCATCAATGCTTGCATCCGAAATAGGTGTTCTAATTTGCATGTTCATATCAATAGGATTGCCTGCTAATTCCATGTGGAATTTTTTAAGGTTTACAAAAGTGTTGTCTTCACTTCCTCCAGGATTGTCAACATGCAAATCAATATTAATGTTGTTGACTTCTTTAGGTAAATCAGGGTATTTAAACATAGCATCTGCAACTAATAAATCTAAACCAAATGCGGGAAGCGCAGTTGCAGTATAAATTCCTTTTGCATAACCGCTCAACGCTAATTTACCAGCTGTTTTAACAGTAGCAAAATCTGTCATATAAACTGCAGGAACAAGAGATAGTATGTTTTTAAATTCAGTCTTTTTAGCGCTAAATTTTAAATCTATATCAATGTCATCTTTATCTTCAAATAGAGCTAACCACCCATCTAAACCAAGTGTCAACTCATTAATTCTAAACTCGTTTTCAGTAAAAGTATACTTGCTATTTGCTAAATCTGCTTTAATTGTAGCATCCGCTTCAAACTTTGTTTTCTTAAAATATTTAATGTTTTCCATTTCAACATCCATTGCTTCAATGGTTGTTTTTGTTACTAAATTAGTAACATCAGCAGTCATATCTCCTGATAAGTGGAAATTGAAATTTTTAATTGCGGTAGATAAATCCATTGTTTCATCTACATAAGTAATGTTAGCGTTTGTTATCGATAAATCTTTTAATCCTAATTTGAAAGCTGAAGCTTCTTCTGTTTCATTTTCAATAACTTCAACCTCATCAGTTACTTTAACAATGTCCCAGTTTGCTGAAGAATCAGCCAAAAATATTCCATTAATATTAAGGTCTGAAAGGCTTATTGTTTTTACATTTATTTCATCACCGCTAATTACACTCATTAAATCTACCTTAAGCGTAAGGTTTCCAATGCTTGCTAATTGAGTTCCTTCAAATTGATCAATTCCATCAACTTTCACATCATTAATCTCAAAATTAAAGTTTGGAAAAGTGCTAATTAAACCTAAATCAAAATCGCCAAAATCTACCTTTGCATTCAAGCTTTTATTAGCTTCTTCCTTAACCATATCTTCAATTTCACCTTTAAAAATAATAGGTAAAAGAATAAGTAATGCAATTAGGGACAATAGGGTAAACCCGAAGTATTTAAGAATTTTTTTAAGCATAATATATGGTGTATTAACGTCTGATTAGCTTTGATTTTTCAAAAACTAAAAATACCAAAAGTTTAACTGTTTTATTAACGTGTTTAGAAAGATTAATCCTTAGGATAATTATCGTCCCAATTTTTAACTTTTGGTTCTTTTAATTTGCCAACAGATTTGGCAATTAACATTGAAACAGCAGCATCTCCAGTAACATTTACTGTTGTTCTGCACATATCTAAAGGCCTATCAATAGCAAATATTAAAGCTAAACCAGCTTCAGGAATACCTGCTTGACCTAAAACAATAACCAACATTACCATTCCTGCACCAGGAACAGCAGCAGAACCAATAGAAGCTAAAGTAGCCGTTACAATTATTCCTAATTGAGCACCAATACTTAAATCCATGCCAAAAGCTTGTGCAATAAATACGGCAGCTACAGCTTGATACAAGCTTGTTCCATCCATATTAATCGTTGCACCAATTGGTAAAACAAAACTGGCAACTTCTTCATCAACACCTAAATGCTCTTCAACACGTTCCATTGTAACAGGTAAAGTTGCTGCACTTGAACTAGTAGAGAATGCTAAGAGTTGAGCAGGGGCTATTCCTTTAAAAAAGAAACTTGGTGATTTTTTAGCAAAAACTTTTACAACAAGTGCATAGAGTCCAATCATTATAGATAAGCCTAAAACAACAGTAAAAGCGTACCAGAGTAATGCTTGAAATAAATCTAAGGAGGGTGATTCGGCAACTAAAGCTGCTAATAATGCAAATACACCGAAAGGTGCAGCTAACATTATCATATCAATCAGCTTTAGAATAACCTCGTTAAAACCATCAAAGAAGCCTTTTACCGGCTTTGCTTTATCTGCGGGAATTAGTATGAGTCCCATACCAAAGAAAATAGCAAATACAATAACCTGTAACATGTTACCATTATTAGCTGCCGCGGAAACAATATTACTTGGTACTAAATCCTGTAAAGCTTTTAGTGGTCCTGTTTCTTTTTGAGCAGCGGCAGCAACTTGTCTTTTAGAAGCGTCTTCTTTATAATCATCTAACAACTGAGTTCTTGTTTCTATCGAAATGCTTTTACCTGGTTGTATCACATTTACAACAACTAGTCCGATAGAAACTGCAAGTAAAGTTGTGAGAACGTAGGTAAGAATAGTTCTTCCTCCCATTTTTGAGAGTTTAGAGATATCTTTTAAATCAGAAACACCTTTAATAAGTGAAGCTAAAATTAAAGGAACGGCTATCATTTTTAAGGCATTGATAAACATCTTACCAAAGGGCTTTATCCAATCTTTAATAAATTCAGACCCCCAAGAAAATTGAATTAATAATAGAGCAAATAATACTCCAAGTAACATTCCCATTAATATTTTCCAGTGTAATGCTAGTTTTTTCATCTTCTTATTTTTTGTTATCCTCACTTGACTGAGAATCTATTTACAATTGAGTTGTTCTGTTTCTTAAAATATGATCTACAATAACCATTGCTGCCATACTTTCTACAATAACTGTAGCTCTTGGTAAAACGCAAGGATCGTGCCTTCCTTTTCCTGTAATTTCTACTTCTTCACCAGCCTTGTTTACGGTGTTTTGTTTTTGCATAATGGTTGCCACAGGCTTAAATGCAACATTAAAGAATATATCTTCTCCATTACTTATTCCGCCTTGTACACCTCCAGAATTATTTATTTTTGTTCTGATTTGTTCTTTGAGCAAGCTTTGCGATGACAAAAGCTCAGAAGAGTCAGCATCAGAACCTAGCGTTTGGTCTCTGATCGGAGCCGAAGAGTCAATGTAAAATTCATCATTATGTTCTGAACCTTTTTGAGTAATTCCATCAAATCCAGAGCCAATCTCAAAACCTTTAGTAGCATTTATACTTAGCATTGCTTTTGCAAGGTCAGCTTCTAAGCGATCAAAAACAGGTTCGCCTAAACCAACTGGTGTTCCAGAAATTACACAGCTCACAATACCGCCAATAGTATCGCCTTCTTTTCTAACTTTATCAATGTAATTATTCATCATATCTACTAAATGCTCATCCGGACAACGAACGGCATTATTGTAAGTCGTATTTAAATCCAATTCAGAATAATGCTTAATTACTTTTAAATCTCCAACTTGAGATACGTATGCATTTACGCTAATACTGTAATGTTTAAGAATTTGATTGGCAATTGCTCCACCAAAAACCCTACAAGCTGTTTCACGTGCTGAACTTCTTCCTCCACCTCTATAATCTCTTACGCCATATTTTTTTTCGTAAGTATAATCAGCGTGAGATGGTCTAAACTTATCTTTTATATGTGAATAGTCTTGAGGTTTTTGATTGGTATTTCGAATTAAAAAACCAATTGAAGTTCCAGTAGTTACGCCTTCAAAAACACCAGATAAAATTTCAACTTTATCATCCTCTTTGCGCTGGGTAACAATTTTAGATTGCCCTGGCTTACGTTTAGATAACTCATTTTGAATAAATTCTAAGTCTAATTTTAATCCAGCAGGGCAACCATCAATCACACCTCCAATGGCCTCTCCGTGAGATTCACCAAAAGTTGTGAGTTTAAAGATGTTACCAAAAGAATTACCAGCCATAACCATTCTTGTTAATTGTGTAGGCTAAAATACTATTAATTTTGACTAATTTCGGACGATAATTACGGAAATAATGAGCAAAATTTTAATTAAGAATGTCAAAGAGTTAGTTCAAGTTGAAACTGAGCTTAAAACAACTGTTGCAGGTACTGAAATGGCGAAACTACCATCTATTAAAGATGCTTGGTTGGCAATTGAAGATGATGTGATTATCGGTTTTGGAGAGATGATTGATCTTGAAATAACGGATTGGGTTGGTTTAGAGATATTAGATGCTGATGGTAAAATGGTATTCCCATCATTTTGTGATTCTCATACTCATTTGGTTTATGCAGCAAGTAGGGAAGAAGAATTTGTTGATAGAATAAACGGTTTGTCCTATCAAGAAATTGCAAAAAAAGGTGGAGGAATATTAAATTCTGCAAAGAAATTAAAACAGACTTCTGAGGAAGATATATTTAAAGATGCTTGGCAGCGATTAGAGGAAATTAAGAAAACAGGAACTGGTGCAGTAGAGATAAAAAGTGGGTATGGATTAAGTGTAGAAGGAGAATTGAAAATGCTTAGAGTAATTAAAAGACTAAAGGCAGAAAGTGACTTAACAATTAAGGCAAATTTCTTAGGTGCTCATGCTATTCCAACAGAATACAAAGAAAAAAGAAGTGAATATATTGATTTGATTATCAATGAAATGATACCTGTTATTGAGGCTGAAGGTTTGGCAGATTATATTGATGTTTTTTGTGAGACAAATTATTATACTCCAGAAGAAACAGACCGTGTTTTACAAGCTGGAATTGCTATTGGGTTAATACCTAAAATTCATGTTAATCAGTTTACTTCTATTGGAGGAATACAAACAGGGATTAAGAACAACGCACTTTCGGTAGATCATTTAGAAGTGATGGAAGAACAAGATATTCAAGATTTAATACAATCGGATGTGATGCCAACTTTATTGCCTTCATGTTCATTTTTTTTAAGTATACCTTATGCTCCAGCAAGAAGATTAATTGATAGTGGTTTACCAGTTTGTTTGGCTACAGATTTTAATCCAGGATCTACACCATCCGGGAATATGCCTTTTGTACTTTCGTTAGCGTGTATAAATTATAAAATGACACCAGAAGAAGCGATTAATGCAACGACCATTAATGGTGCTTATGCTATGGGTTTAAATAAAACGCATGGAAGTATTGCAATAGGGAAAAAGGCAAATTTATTTATTACCAAAGAAATCTCTTCCATTGCATTTATTCCGTATTCATTTGGCAGCAATAACATTGAAACCGTTATTTTAAATGGAAAGATAGTACATTGATAAATAGGTAACTACACAAAATATAGATTTATTGAGGGTGTCTTTAAATCTAAAATTGTAACAGGTTCAATTGTATTGGAACCATAGTAAGAAAGTTAGATAGTAGAAGAACTGTTGCATAAAAATTTTATGCTTAATATTTTAAGCATTATAGTATTTTCTTAATCAATCTTAAACGGTGTGAGTAAGTGTTTGTATCCGTATTAAAGATTCCTTGATGATCAATTTTATCGATTCTTATTTTACCTGATGCATGGATGATGTTGTTATTCTCTAACATTATTCCAACATGGATAATTTTCCCTTCTTCATTATCGAAAAAAGCCAAATCACCACTTTCCGATTCTTCAATAAAACTAAGCGTTTCACCAATTTCTGCTTGTTGTGAAGCATCTCTTGGTAATTTAACACCATTTAACTTGTAAACAATTTGAGTAAAGCCTGAGCAGTCTATACCGAAAGGAGAACGTCCCCCCCATAAATAAGGAGCATTTAAATACATCATAGAATTTTCAGCAAGATTACGCTTGCTTATCTCTTGTGAGGTATCTGTTGTTTGTCCATCAAAATGAAATGTGAATTTGTTGAATCGGATTAAGCCTTCTTTAAAGCTAGGTAAAGAACTTCCTAAAAGAATTGGAATTAAAGAGTCATTCTCTTTATCTTCAATAATATTTGCCATTTCTGAGCAAATGTTAATAGGAGAGGTGTTGAGTCTTTCAAATTCTGTTTCGTTAATTTCGATAAATTGTTTTTCATCAACCCAACAATCATAATCATCAAAAGCTGTTTTTATTTTTCTCCAGCCAACTCGTTTTTCTTCATAAATTTTTAAGACTTCACCAAACAGCAATTGAGTAACCATTTCAGAGCTATCTGAAGGTTCTAACCTACAAGGTACAACGCTTAAGTGACAAATGCCGTATTTCAAATTAATTGAAGTTTTATGTAAAAAAAATGTTTTGTTACCTCACATTAACATGCAAGATAACAAAACATAAATTTAGTTATATTAAATATTCTCTATTACCATTGCCGAAGCACCACCACCTCCGTTACAAATACCAGCAGCACCAAGTTTACCCCCGTTTTGTTTTAAAACGTTAATTAGTGTTACAATAATTCTAGAACCAGAGTTTCCTAATGGATGACCTAAAGAAACAGCCCCACCATTTACATCAACTTTAGCAGGATTTAAACCTAATTTTTGTGAGTTGGCAATACCAACAACAGCAAAAGCTTGATTTAATTCCCAGTAATCAATATCAGCAACTGATAAGTTAGCTTTCTTCAACGCTTTTGGAACAGCTATTGAAGGAGCAGTAGTAAACCATTCTGATTCCTGAGCAGCATCAGCATAACTCACAACTTTTGCAATTGCTGTAAGACCTAATTCATCTAATTTTTCTTTACTCATTAAAACAAGTGCAGAAGCACCATCATTTAATGTTGAAGCATTTGCTGCAGTAATTGTTCCTTCCTTATCAAATACAGGACGTAAAGTTGGAATTTTCTCCATTTTTACAGCTGAATATTCTTCATCTCTATCAACAATAATTGCATCACCTCTTCTTTGAGGAACTTCTACCGGTACAATCTCATCATTAAATTTTCCAGCATCCCAAGCTGCTGCGGATCTATTATAAGATTCTATGGTAAAAGCATCTTGATCTTCTCTAGTAATATTATTTTCGGTAGCACATTTTTCAGCACAAACACCCATGTGCACTTTGTTGTAAACATCAGTTAAACCATCTTTAACCATTCCATCAATCATCTTAACATCTCCTAACTTAGTAGATACTCTAGCATTCATGTAATGTGGTACTTGACTCATGTTTTCCATTCCTCCAACAACAACACAGTCGTTATCTCCTGCAATAATTGAAGCAGCACCTAAGGCGATAGATTTCATTCCTGAAGCACAAACTTTATTAATTGTAGTACAAGGTACGGTTGCATTTAATCCAGCAAAGATTGCAGCTTGTCTCGCTGGTGCTTGTCCAACGTTTGCTTGCAATACATTACCCATAAACACTTCATCAACAACATCAACAGATATGTTTGCTTTGCTGATAGCTCCTTTAATTGCTGCAGCTCCTAATTTTGTAGCAGGTACACTAGATAAACTTCCTAAAAAACTTCCTATTGGTGTTCTTACTGCTGATACGATATATACTTCTTTCATTCTAAAAATTTTAATGTTTTCTGAGCACGAAGTTAATGATTTCGATTGAAAAAAAAGAGATAATTAGAACCTCTATTTGTCTTGTTCTTTAGCCTTGGTAATAATCTCTTTCAGGCGTTTTTTATTGGCTTCTTTTTCAGTTTTCTTTTTATTGAGTTTTTGGGCCAACAACTTACTGTGTTTTGCTTTGTTATTTCCGTTTTTATTTTTGCCTTGTTTTGCCATTACAGGGTAAAGTTAAACTTCTTTGTCATTCATAACAATTTTTTTTCATCACTTTGTGATCAATACGTAACTAACAAAAGCGTGTTTATTGGTTATTAAACTGATGACTACATCAAATCTTGAAAAACACGTTTTTGAGTTTTCACGAAAAAGGATGTGCTTTGAAAAGGTACGCAATCTGAATTCGCTTTTTTTTAGCGAAGAGAATTTTCTAATGTACATGCACTAGCAATTAATTATACACGATGTTTTGCTTTCGTTTTCTAATTTAACATCATAAAAGGTAATTCCTTAATTATAATATTAAGTGTATTATTCTAAAATTGCCAATTCTTTATCAATAGTAATAATTAGGCTTTCTAAATTTTCAATTATGTCAAAGTATATACCATGCCTAAGGAATTCTGCGTCTCTTTTCATAGTTCTAAGCAAGGACTTATATAAAGTGTCTGTCTTAAGCGCATTATAATTGTTTGGTTTCATAGTGCCTCTATGAAATTTACGATCCTTACCGATTCTCCAAGGTTCAACTTTATCAAATCTTTTTAATATTTCATCGAAATATATATCTCTATTAAATTGGTCTTCCCATGTTTTAACAGCAATATAAGTTTGACCATGAAAATTTAAAATCTCATTTCTTAGTGAATCATTAGAAATAAGATCAAAACCTTTAGATTTTAAAACATCGAATGAATTTTTGTGTATGATTGAAAGAGGCCATTTTATAGTACTGGCAAAATAAGAATCTAATGAGTCATTATAAACACTTGAACTTTCCAATCTCTTGAGAATAATATCAACTGAATTGCTAATATGGTTGTAACCACCAATATTTAGTTTAAAATCACTTATGTCTGCTTGAAAATCTTTTTTAAGTCCTTTAAGGATGCCGATTTCTTCAATTGTTCGTTGCTTTTCGGAATTTAGATTATTGAGCCATAGTGCAATTAAAATACCTATAACTACAAGTATAACTTCACCAATTGCATATTTAAAATACTTTCTTGTTTTGTTTTTCTCCATAAGGTCGTGTCGTGTTTCTCTAAAGAGTTTTATCATTGGTTAGCGGTTAGTCATAATGTACGTTAAGATATATGGTTAGTGTGGGAATTGAAATTACTGAATTTCCGATTAAGCAATTAGCCAAATTTTTAATTTTTTCTTTATTTCAATAGACACGCAAAATTTTCAATTTTGCGGACTTTGTTTAAGGCTCTGAACTTTGGATTCAGCGCTAAAACCCGTATTAACTATAGCCAATGTTAGCAAAAGTTTTTATTTTTCTTTCAAAAAAACTGACACCAAAAAGTTCGTATCCGATTCCATTTGGTTAGTCCAACTATCTATCCACAATCTGCCTTGTTCATAATGAAGCTGAATACTAACCAATCCTCTATTATTTGTAGTAGTTTCTGGTTCGTTTCTTACTTCATATGCGCTCCAAACTTGAACGATATTTCCAAATTGACTAACTTTTCTTTTTAGTTCTTGCTCATAGGAATCTTTTCTCTCGGACAAACCTAATTCAATATGAAGTGCTTCCAATGTGAGTGATTCAGCTTTCCCATTTTCGTATAAGAAGATAATAAGAGCATTATCAGAATGAATATATTTATCCCTTTCAAATTCCCAAGGTTCCTGACTTGAGCCTGATGCTACTTCATAATATGCCTTTATAATAGCGTCTATTGATTTTACGTCATTAGCATATTTTTCTTTGTTAGTTTGTCCGAAAATTGAATTACAAGCAAAAATTATACTAATTGAAGTAAGTATTATTTTATTCATATCGATTGGTTTTAAATTTTTGCTAACGTTTGGCTAAACGCAGTGGGTGAGGAATCGAAACTATTGTCGTTTTAGCCTTTGTTGGCAATTTTTTATAAACATTTTCTTCTTCTCTTTTGGCACCATAACATATTCACAGTCATTCATATCTCCATGAATTCCTATTTCTGATATTTCTTGTAAATCTAGAAGAATTTCCTCTTTTTTCAGAACTCTAAAAATAGAATAGCCAATGTCATTAAGCATAATCTGTATTTCATTTTGTCTGTCTATTCTTGTCGTATTTTGATCGTCATATGCTGGTAATATCTCAATAAGTATAATAGGCTTCTTCTCTTCTATTTCTTTTTTAAAGCTATTTAATACTTCTAGCTCTGCTCCTTCGACATCAATTTTTAAGATTGAAATTGAATCAAGGTTTATTTTGTTTTTTAAACTATCTAGGTTAAAAAGAGGGATAAATTCTTTCTTAAATGTTTTTTGGTTGGGGCGAAAATTTTCTATCATAGATGCAGCACTATCAGTCTCTGATTGAGAGAAAAAATTTAATACCCCCATTTCATTTTTGTCTGAAATTCCTGAGGGAATTATTAGAGTATTGTCAAAATTATTTTCTTTTATCAATTTGGCTGCATAGTTTACACATATTGGATTAGGTTCAAACCCTATATAATCAATTTCAGATGAGACACTTTTCAGTTTTAATAATGTTTGTCCAATGTTTACACCAACATCTATAAATTTTTTGTTTTCAATTGGCAAGACTATCTTAAGAATGTCAATCATCCATGGTTCAGACATAAATAAATTTGAAAACCCAATTTTTTGTAAGATGGGTATTTTAAATGTTTTTTTATTTAAACTAACCGCTCCATTAATATTAAATAAATTAAGGATTCTAAATTTATTTAATACTCTGATAAAAATTGTATTCATTTTTTTGTTTTAATTATTGCCAACAACCGACTAATCACGACTAGAGTGTAACACAGTTGTTTAATTACTTGTAAATATAGTTTATTTGAGTTACACAATTATTATAGATGAATGATTAATAAAACTGAAGGTCGCATAAAATAAGATATTGTTAACATGGCTTCTTCAATTCATTTTGCTTGGATTGTCATTTAATGATACTTTTGTACTTCATTAAAAGAACAATTCTAATTGACTTTCAATTACAGTAAAATAGATTTACCGGTTAAGGATGTTATCCCAAAAATTAAGACTGAGCTAAATAATACCTCAACTTTAATTTTAAAAGCACCTCCAGGAGCTGGTAAGAGTACATTAGTACCCTTGGCTTTAATGGAAGAGCTTTGGTTGAGCGGGAAGAAGATATTAATGTTAGAACCAAGAAGGTTAGCTGCCAAAACCATTGCCAACCGAATGGCAGATTTGTTGGGTGAGAAAGTTGGTGAATCTGTTGGTTATCGTATTCGTTTTGAAAGTAAAATTTCTAAACAAACAAAAATAGAAGTTTTAACTGAGGGGATTTTAACCCGAATGATTCATGATGATAATGCGTTAGAAGGAGTAGGGTTAGTTATTTTTGATGAGTTTCATGAAAGAAGTATTCATGCAGATGTTGCTATGGCATTGTGTAGAGAATCACAAGAAGTGCTAAGACCCGATTTAAGAATTTTGGTAATGTCTGCAACTTTAGATATGCCAGAATTATCTAAGATGTTAAAAGCACCAATTGTTGAAAGTTTAGGAAGACAACATCCTGTTGATGTTAATTATGCAGGAGATAGTGATATGAAACTGTTACCAGAACTGGTAAGTAGAGTTGTTAAAATGGCAATGGATAAACATAAGGGAGATGTATTGGTTTTCCTTCCTGGCCAAGGAGAAATTAAAAAGTGTGAGGAGATTTTAAAACGTTCCTTAAGTGATGTTATGATTCATCCATTGTATGGGCAGTTACCACCAAAACAACAGTTTGCGGCAATAATGCCTAATAAAGAAGGTAAGCGTAAAGTGGTGTTGGCAACTAACATTGCAGAAACAAGTTTGACTATTGAAGGTGTTAAAATTGTTGTTGATTCTGGTTTTGAAAGAACTTCTCGTTTTAATTCCAATACTGGGTTGTCTCGATTAGAGACTGTTCAAATTTCTAAAGATTCAGCAGATCAAAGAGCAGGTAGAGCAGGAAGGTTAAGTGCTGGTGTTTGTTATAGGATGTGGACTATTGGTACTCAATCGAGACTTGATAATCATGGTAAACCAGAGATTGAACAAGCAGATTTAAGTTCGTTGGTGTTGGATATGGCACAATGGGGAAT
>JASJIW010000058.1:0-4124 GCA_037624665.1 Flavobacteriales bacterium | reverse complement strand
GCAGCTAAAACTCCTCCGGCAATTGTAGCCATACCTCCACTCATTAAGCATAACATTTCCGACTTTGTCATCTTATCTAGATAAGGTTTGACTAGTAAAGGAGCTTCCGTTTGTCCTAGAAAAATATTTCCTGCAGCAGCAACACTTTCTGGACCCGATAGTTTTAAAGTCTTTTTCATAACCCAAGCAAAACCATAAACTATTCTTGGTAAAATCCGCCAATAATAAAATAAGGAAGTAAGTGCAGAGAAAAATATTACCGTAGGCAAAACCTGAACAGCAAATATATATCCCCAAGATTCAGAGTAATCCATTAAATTTCCAAATAAAAACTCAGAACCTTTATTTGTAAAGTCTATGATTTTAGTAAACCCCTTAGCTATAAAACTAAATATAGAATAAACAAAAGGCACTTTTAAAATAAGGATTGCGAAAAGTAACTGAATCCCCAAGCCCTTTACTACTAACTTCCAATCAATTCCTTTTCGGTCTCGGCTAAATAAAAAAGCAATTACTAATAGAGAGAAAATTCCTAAAGATCCTCTAAAAAGGGATTCCAAAGAAAAACCTGAAGTCTGAATTAGATTTAACATCTATTTTCTTTTATTTATTTCATCTCTCAATTTAGAAGCCAACTCATAATCTTCCTCCTCAATAGCAGATTTCATTTGCTTATTCAATTCTCCTAAAGATAAAGTGTCTAAAATATTTTTTGTTACTTCTAAGTCTTCAGAATTATCGTCTTTATATCCTGCAAAATCGTCTGTGAGTACAAATCCCGCTTCTTTCAAAATATCTTCATAAGTAAAGATAGGACAACCCATTCTTATTGCAATTGCAATTGCATCTGAAGTACGAGCATCTAATTCAATCTCCTCATCTCCATCCATAAAACAGAAAAAGGAAGCGTGAAAAACACCTTCCTTTAAAGTATGAATAACTACCCTACTTACCGTTATATTAAAATTATTAGTTATTGATTTTATTATATCATGAGTTAATGGTCGTTCTGGCTTTCTATTACTTTCTAAATATATAGCAATAGAACCAGCATTACAAGGGCCAATAACAATAGGTAATTTCCTGTCTCCCGCAATCTCCCTCAGTAATAAAACATAAGAGTTTTTATTGGAACTACTAGGTTCTAACCTATCAATATCTAATTGTACTAAATTCAAAACTTAATTTTTAATTTTTTTAATTTCTTCTATCAATTTAGGAATTACTTCAAAAGCATCTCCAACTATTCCGTAATCTGCAGCTTTAAAGAAAGGAGCTTCCGGATCTGTATTAATTGCAACCATTACCTTAGAGGAATTAACCCCCGCCAAGTGTTGAATTGCTCCTGAAATACCAATAGCAATATACAAATCAGCTGCTACCGCCTTTCCAGTTTGACCAACGTGTTCTGAATGAGGCCTCCAACCAATATCGGAAACTGGTTTAGAACATGCTGTTGCTGCTCCTAACAAATCTGCTAATTCTTCTATCATACCCCAATTTTCAGGACCTTTTAACCCTCTACCTGCAGAAACAACAATTTCTGCTTCAGAAATAGATATCTTTCCACTTGCAGTTTCTTGTCCATTAAACGAAAGGGAACCTTTTTCAGAAAAATTGGAAATCTCAATATTACAATCTACGGCATGTTCTATTACACCAAATGAATTTGGAGCAATACAAATAATCGTTTTTTCTGTATTTGATTCTGTAACTTCAATCGCTTTTGAAGAAAATGATTTTCTACTCACACAAATAGAATCACTTTCAGTTAAAGAGATAACATTTGTAATACAAGCGGCATTTAACTTAATTGATAATCTTGGAGCAATCATTTTAGAAGTAAGTGTATTAGAAAAGACAAACACATTTGCAGAATCAGATAACTCAGCAATCACTTTAGAAGCAGCTTGATTATCTCCTTTATTAACATTAGGAACACTAATAATATTAGAAGCTCCATAAGCAGATAATTTATTTAACTCCTCATCTAAAACTTCTTCTAAGGAAACTGCAATCACATCCGTTCCTAAAATTTCAGATGTTTTGTTAGCGTAAGAAACTGCTTCAAAAGTACTTTTTCTAAAACGACCATTCCAACTCTCTGCATAAACTAAAACTGACATTTTTTTATTTTTTAAATTACTTTAGCTTCATTTTGAAGCAAATTTACTAATTGAGATACATTATCTGCATCCACTAACTTACAACTTCCTTTCTCTTCAGGTTTATCAAAACTAATTGTATTAGTATGAAACACTGTGGAACTAGGCTCAATAACAGTTAAAGGTTTTGATCTAGATTGCATAATACCTCTCATATTTGGTATTCTTAGTTCACTTTCTTCTACTAAACCTTTTTGACTTCCAATAATTATGGGCAAATTAACAGAAATCATCTCCTTTCCTCCATCAATCTCTCTAATTAATTTCACATCATCACCATCAATTTCCATATCTATACAAGCATTAACAAATGGTAACCCTAATATTTCCGCAATCATTCCAGGAACTACTCCTCCATTATAATCACTTGACTCTCTCCCAGCAATTATTAAATCAAAATTATTTTCTTGAATATAATTTGCAATTTCTGTTGCAGTAGAAAAACTATCTATTGCAGACATATTTACTCTAACTGCATCATCAGCACCAATCGCTAAAGTTTTTCTCATTACGGGTTCAACAGTATCATTTCCAACAGTTATTATTGTCACCTTTCCTCCTGTTGATTCTTTGATCATCATAGCTTTTGTAAGCCCAAACTCATCATAAGGATTAATTACAAACTGAATACCATTTGAATCAAATTTAGTATTATTATCTGTAAAATTAATTTTAGATGTTGTATCGGGAACACTACTTATACAAACTAATATATTCATCTCTATTACTTTTATTTAATTTAGATTGCAAATCTAATAAAAATGATGTTTTAATAGGTATAAAAAGCAATAAAAACAAATTGATATTCGCACTCTCAATAAAAATACTATTTTTGCAAACATTTTTAAAAACAAATTAATTAAAAAAAATATGGAAACAATGATGATTTACATGCCGATAGTAATGGCAATTTTAGGACTGATATACATGGCAGTCAAAAAATCTTGGGTAATGAAACAGGATGCAGGAGATGGAAAGATGAAAGAAATTTCAGATCACATTTATGAAGGAGCTTTAGCATTTTTAAAAGCAGAATACAGACTATTAACAATATTTGTTATCGGAGTTAGTATTTTACTATTTATAGTATCAACAATCGTTCCATCTACACATTGGCTTATTGTTATAGCATTTGTAGTTGGTGCCTTCTTTTCTGCATTAGCAGGGAATATGGGAATGAAAATTGCTACTAAAACAAATGTAAGAACAACACAAGCTGCTAGAACAAGTTTACCACAAGCATTAAAAGTTTCTTTTGGTGGTGGAACAGTTATGGGACTTGGTGTTGCTGGTTTATCTGTTTTAGGATTAACATTGTTCTTTATTTGTTTCTACCATTATTTCATGGGAGGAGAATGGACAAATACTGATGACATGACTGTTGTATTAGAAACTTTAGCTGGGTTCTCATTAGGAGCTGAGTCTATCGCTTTATTCGCAAGAGTTGGTGGAGGGATTTATACAAAGGCTGCTGACGTTGGAGCTGATTTAGTTGGAAAGGTTGAAGCTGGAATACCTGAAGATGACCCAAGAAACCCTGCTACTATTGCAGATAATGTTGGAGATAATGTTGGAGATGTAGCAGGAATGGGAGCCGATTTATTCGGATCGTATGTTGCAACAATTTTAGCAGCTATGGTATTAGGAAATTATATAATTGCATCCAACGACAATTCTATATTTGAAGGGTTTGGTTCTATGGGACCTATCTTATTACCAATGTCAATTGCTGGCGTTGGAATTGTAATTTCATTACTAGGAACTATGATTGTTTCTATTAAAAATAACGACGCTAAAGAAACAGAAGTAATGGGAGCTTTAAATAAAGGAAATTGGTTTTCAATTGCTTTAGTTGCTGTTTCTTGTTATGTTTTAGTTACATGGATGTTACCAAAAACTATGAAAATGAATTTCTTTGAAACTGGTGGTAATGTATTAAAAGATATTACTGATATGCGT
>JASJIW010000057.1:0-41017 GCA_037624665.1 Flavobacteriales bacterium | reverse complement strand
GAGTCGTTAAATGCCATTTTTGCAACATTAGCTGAAATTTTTCTCTGCTCTTCCTCATTCTTAACCAATTCAATTAGTGTAGGAATCAACGTTTCTTTTGCATCTGAATCTTTTACCAACAACGCTGCTTTATGATTTACTAAAGCCATTGCATTTTTTGTTTGATGATCTTCTGCTGCACTTGGTAACGGAATAAAAATAGTTGGCTTAGCCGCTATACTCAATTCCGAAACTGACATTGCTCCAGCTCTAGAAACAACAACATCTGCCACAGCATAAGCATAATCCATTTTACTAATAAATGGCATTGTTTTAATTCCTTTCCCTTCATATTCTGCAACTGTTTTTGCAGCCTCATCAACATACAATTTACCCGTTTGCCAAACTAACTGAATATCATTCTTGGCAATTTCACTCACTCCAGCATTAATTGCGTGATTAATACTTCTAGCCCCTAAACTTCCCCCAACAACTAACACTGTCTTTTTGTTTGGATCTAATCCAAAGTGTTCAATACCTCTAATTCTCTTGGCTTCTAAATTTTTAATATCTTGACGAACAGGATTTCCTGTTAACATGATTTTTTCTTTCGGAAAGAATCTCTCCATACCATCATAAGCAACACAAAGTTTTTGAACTTTACTTGCCAATAATTTATTGGTTATTCCTGGATATGAATTTTGCTCCTGAACCAATGCTGGAACGCCAAGATTTGTAGCCGCTTTTAATAGTGGCCCACTTGCATACCCTCCAACTCCAACAACAACATCTGGTTTAAATTCTTTTACAATCTTTTTTGCCTTTAGCATACTTGCCACCAGCTTAAAAGGAAATTTCAAGTTTTGTAAAGTCAACCGTCTTTGCAACCCCATTATTGGTAAACCAAAAATTTCGTAACCAGCATCTGGGACTTTCTCCATTTCCATTCGCCCTAAAGCACCAACAAAAAGGATTTTAGTATCGGGGTGTTTTTCTTTGATCGCATTTGCAATTGCAATTGCTGGAAATATATGCCCTCCAGTCCCTCCTCCACTAATGATTACTCTATACTGCGACATTTACTTTTTCCTGTTTTACTGATTTCTCTGATTTTTCTGTATTTCTGCTTACACTCAATATTATTCCAATTGCTAAACAAGTAAACCATATAGATGTTCCCCCCATACTCACCAGAGGCAAGGGTTGACCGGTAACAGGAAATAGATTTACGGCAACAGCCATATTAATCATTGCCTGGAAAACCAAACTAAACGATAGTCCTACAGCCAAGAAGGTTCCATAGGTCTTTTCTGCTTTCTGGGCAATCTTTATTCCCCGATAAAAGAGAATTAAGTACAATATGATAACCCCAACTCCTCCAGCCAATCCATACTCTTCTATTACAATAGCATAAATAAAATCTGAATAAGGGTGAGGTAAAAAATTTCGTTGCGTACTTCCTCCTGGTCCTTTACCAAAAGGATATGCGCTTGCAATGGCAATCTTAGCCTGATCAGCTTGATAATTACCACTTGATCCTCCTGCAGAAAAGGACTCTACACGCTTTGCCCAAGTCCCCATTCTGGGTAATAAATCAGGTTTTGATGACGCAATTGCCAACAAAAGAATTAGAGATGTTATTCCTATTCCAATTAAAGATAGTATATATTTTATATTAACTCTACCTATAAACATGATAATTAAACATGTGGTAAACAGCATAGCTGCAGTAGAGAAATTGGCAGGAAGAATTAATCCACACACCAACAGAATAGGCACCATAATGGGCAGAAAAGCCGATTTGAAATCCTGAATATTATCTTGTTTTTTATAGAGTAACCTTGCCAAGTACATGATTAATGCTAGCTTCGCTAAATCTGATGTCTGAAAGGTTTGGTTAATAACAGGAATAACTAACCACCTACTCGCATCATTTATATTAGCTCCAAAAATTAAGGTTATTGCCAACAGTGGGACCGAAATAAATATGGCCAACTGAGAAATCCGCGAATAGTATTTATAGTTTAGATTATGAGCTCCTAGCATGAGCCCAAAACCAACCACTAAAATAAATAAATGCTTCATTAGGTAATAAACCGTATCACCACCCTTATACTTATAAGCAAGGGTTACAATAGAACTGTAAACCGTTAAAATTGATAAAATAGCCAGTAATAGTACTACCAACCATACTGCTTTATCTCCTTTTATATATTTATTTACAAACGACATTAGGATACTTCACTTAATAATTTTACAACAATCCTTTTACTTTGAGCAATAAACTCATCTATGTAATTCTCATCAACAACTAAATCACATCTATCCTTTTGAGAACATTGCTCAATTGTCTGATCAATCGTATAAACATAAATTTGACAATCAAATATGTTAATCAAGCCATTCATCTTAAAGCGCTTTTACAGCCTTCTTAAATTGATGACCTCTATCTTCATAATTATCAAACAAGTCAAAACTTGCACAAGCAGGAGACAATAACACCGTATCACCTTTTTGACTTAATTGATATGCCATATTTACAGCATCTTGAGCAGACTCAGTACTAATAATGTCTTCAATAATATCACCAAAGGCATCGTGTATCTTGTGATTATCTTTTCCTAAACAAACAATTGCTTTTACTCTATTAGTAACTAGTTCTTTTAGCATTTCATAATCATTTCCTTTATCCACACCTCCAACTATCCAAACTATTGGCTGCCGGTAGCTTTCTAGCGCGTACCAAGTAGAATTTACATTTGTTGCTTTTGAATCGTTCACAAAAGTAATTCCATGTACTTTTCCAACTTCTTCTAATCTGTGTTCAACATTTTTAAAGTCTATCAAGCTCTCTCTTATAACATCCTTTTTTAGGTCAAGTACTCTTCCGGCAATTCCTGATGCCATTGAATTGTACAAATTGTGCTTACCCTGTAGTGCTAGTTCTGTAATTTTCATTTCGAATAATTTATTATTAGTATTTACTATTAAATTCTCTTTATTTATATAACCTCCATCTGAGGTAACTGTTTTTATACTAAATGGGTGCTTTACGCCCTTATACTTTTTGTTCTCCAATTCTTTTCTCACTACATCATCATCGTAGCAATAGATAATTCTATCATCCTTTGTTTGATTTTGTAGAATCCTAAATTTAGATTCTGCATAATTCTCAAACTTGTTGCTATATCGAGCTAAATGATCTGGCGTAATATTCAATATCATTGCGATGTCAACCTTAAAATCAAACATCCCATCCAATTGAAAACTGCTCAACTCCAACACATAAACCTCTTTATCTCCTTCAGCAACCTGTTTCGCTAAACTGTCACCAATATTTCCTGCTAAGCCAACATTTAATCCAGCATTTTGTAAAATATAATAAGTCAACATTGCTGTAGTCGTCTTACCATTACTTCCTGTAATTCCAATTATCTTAGCATTGGTGTATCTTCCTGCAAATTCAATTTCGGAAATCACTTTAATCCCATTCCCTACAAGCTTCATTATCAGTGGAGCTGTGTCTGGAATACCAGGACTCTTAATCACCTCTCCCGCATTCAGAATTTTAGCCTCTGTATGCTTTCCCTCTTCCCAATCAACATCAATATTTTCAAGAACACTTTTATACTTCTCCTTTATTTCTCCTCTATCTGAAACAAACACATCAAACCCTTCTTTTTTGGCAAGTATAGCGGCTCCAACCCCACTTTCTCCTCCACCTAAAATGACAAGTCTTTTACTCATCCTATCTAAGTTTTAGTGTGACAAACGTTAATATTGCTAGCATTATTCCTACAATCCAAAAACGCGCAACAATCTTAGCCTCATGCATGTTTTTTTTCTGAAAATGATGATGTAATGGCGCCATCAAAAACACTCTTCTACCTTCACCAAATCTCTTTTTAGTGTATTTGAAATACCCTACCTGAATCATAACTGATAGATTCTCCACTAAGAAGATTCCACACAATAAGGGAATCATTAATTCCTTTCTAACAGCCAATGCAAAAACAGCGATAATACCTCCAAGAGCTAAGCTCCCAGTATCTCCCATAAAAACTTGAGCTGGATAAGAATTGTACCATAAGAAACCTATACAAGCACCAACAAATGCTGAAATAAAGACAACCAACTCTCCCGATTCTGGGATATACATTATATTTAAATAGTCAGCAAAAACTGTATTACCAGATACATATGCAAAAACTGCCAATGTAATTCCAATTATAGCTGAAGTTCCTGTTGCCAAGCCATCCAATCCATCAGTCATATTTGCGCCATTAGAAACCGCTGTAATTATGATAATGACTATAAGGATGAAAACGATTCCTCCCAAGATATAAGAATACCTTCCTCCCCAACTCGTTAAAGAAGCATAGTTAAATTGATTGTTTTTTACAAAAGGAATGGTGGTTACAGTAGACTTAATTTTTTCCCAAGTATAATTTTCAGTCGATTCTTTAATCTCGTCATTCACTAATTCACGACTAACGTGAGAAGGAGCAGCATCATTAAAAACTTTTTGCTTTACAACTACACCTTCGTTGAAATACAGAATCGACCCTACAATTATTCCAACACCAACCTGTCCTAACACTTTGAATTTACCTGCTAAACCTTCTTTATTCTTTTTAAACACCTTGATGTAATCATCTATAAATCCTATCAGACCTAAAAGAATGGTAGAAATTATCATTAAGATGATATAGATATTATCAAGCTTAGCGAATAATAATGTTGGAATTAAAATGGCAGCCAATATGATTAAGCCTCCCATTGTTGGGGTCCCTTGCTTTTCAATTTGTCCTTGCAAGCCTAAATCTCTAACAATCTCTCCAACTTGCATTAACTGCAAACGTTGAATAATTTTTTTACCAATTATCATTGAAATAATCAATGATCCAATAAAAGCAAAAGCAGCTCTAAATGTAATGTACTGAAACACTCCCGCTCCAGGCACATCCAATTCTTGTAAGTATGTAAATAAATAGTATAACATTAGCTTCTCATAAGTTTAAAAGTTGAATCTAAAATCTCCATATCATCAAATGGTAATTTTTCTCCGTTGATTTCTTGATATTTTTCATGTCCTTTTCCAGCTACTAAAATGATATCTCCATCATTAGCCAAAGAACAAGCAGTTCTTATTGCCTCTTCTCTATTTGAGATAGCCAATACTTTTTTGAAATGAACCCCATCAACACCTTGTCGCATTTCCTTAATTATTTCATCTGGATTTTCTGATCTAGGGTTGTCTGAGGTCAAAATGATTTTATCACTTAACTCACAGGCAATCTTTGCCATTACTGATCTTTTCTCTTTATCTCTATCACCACCACAACCAACAACTGTTATTACCTGTTCGTTTCCAGCTCGGATATCATTGATTGTCTTTAATACATTTTTCAAGGCATCTGGTGTATGAGCATAGTCTACAATTCCAGCAATATTATTTGTTGATTTCACATATTGAAACCTTCCTTCAACAGAAACCAAATTGCTAATTGCAGTAAGCACTGTTAGCTTTTCTTCACCCAACAATATAGCTGTTGAATAAATAGCCAATAAATTATAAGCATTAAACTGCCCAATCAATTTGGTCCAGACTTCGCTTCCTTCAATATTTAATTGCATTCCTGAGAAATCACTCTCAATCACTTTACAACTAAAGTCAGACATACTTTTTAAAGCATACGTTACTCTTTTTGCTTTGGTGTTTTGCATCATCACAATTCCATTCCTATCATCCTTATTCACCAATGCAAATGCAGCCTCATTAAGGCAATCAAAAAATGTTTTTTTAGCTTTTAGATACTCATCAAATGTTTTATGATAATCTAAATGATCGTGCGTAATATTTGTAAATACACCTCCAGCAAAATCTAACCCAGTAATTCTATTCTGATGTATAGCGTGTGAACTCACTTCCATAAAGCAATACTCACATTTTTCAGCAATCATATGTCGCAACAAAGCATTCAACTGAATAGCATCTGGAGTGGTATGTGTTGACTTAATCTCACTAACACCAATCTTATTTACCACTGTAGAAAGTAATCCACACTTATAGCCTAACTCCGTATATAAATCATGTAACAAAGTTGCGGTTGTTGTCTTACCATTTGTCCCGGTAATCCCTATCAGTTTTATTTCTGATGCAGGGTTATCATAAAAATTTGCCGCCACAACACCTAATGCTGCACTACTACTTTTAACTCTTATATAAGTAACTTCTTCTTTAATTTCTTTAGGAAATTGCTCACAGATAATTGCAACAGCTCCATCTTCAATACCTTTAACTATATATTGATGCCCATCAACTTGAGTGCCTGAAACAGCAATAAACAAACTGAATTTTTCAATTTCTCTAGAATCGAAGCACACTTTCTCAATTGCAACCTGAGTTGAACCAATCACCTCTTCTATTCCGGCTTTATATATGATGTCTTTTAATAATTTCAAACCAGCTCTAGTGTTATTTCGTTTCCTTTAATTATTTTTTGCCCTGCTATAATCGATTGCTTTTTAACTACGCCACTTCCCGAAAAGCTAACTCTCATTCCCTGACTCTCTAATATGTACAATGCATCTTTAATACTCATCCCTACAACATCTGCAACATAAATTGGAGCAATTTTCTTTCTATAAATTGCAACACTTTCCTTACCCGTAGATACTCTTGCCCATACATGATTTTCTGATTTTGAAGAAGTTTTAATATTCAACTCCGCATAAATTTTTGTTAAGTCATTAAACGAACCATCTTTGGCGTAAGGAATCCTAGAACTCGCCAAGTGCTCTTTAACAATTAGCGCATCATGAATTTGAATACTACTGGCATAAACCTTATCAGCCACTTCTTTAAAGATTGGCCCAGCAACTAAGTTTCCGTAATACACATTTTTAGAAGGCGCGTTTACCACGACAATACAAGTATACTTTGGATTATCTGCTGGAAAATACCCAACAAAAGAAGCTTGATGACTCACCTTCGACTCATACCCCCTATAACCATAACTTGCATTTGCTATCTGAGCAGTCCCTGTCTTTCCTGCTATTTTATATCTTGAGTTTCTTAAATTCATACCTGTACCCTCCTCAACAACTCCTTCCAACATTTCTTTTGCCATTTTAATTGTTTTCTTAGAGCAGATAGAATTATTAATCACCTCCACACCATACTCTTTAATCAATTTACCACTCTTTCGAACTTCAGTCACAAATCTTGGTTTCACCATTTTGCCATCATTTGCTACAGCGTTATAAAAAGTTAAAATCTGTAATGGTGTCATCTGTATTTCATAACCAATAGACATCCATGGGATTGTCACTCCTGACCACGAATCATCATCCGTACTTTTAATAAATGGAGCGCCTTCTCCAGCAATCTCTATCCCTAATTTTTTATTTAGATCCATCTTATAAAGTCGATCAACAAAACCTTGAGGGTTTGCTGCATACACTCTATTTATTTCTTTAGAAATAGCTACGTTGGATGATTTTACAAACGACTCTTTAATAGATATCTTCCCATATCCACCGGTATGAGAATCTTTCATAGTTCGATCGTAAAACTTAGTCGTCCCATTTTCAGTATCTATCATATCATCCAAATCCAAAAATCCATCTTCAAAAGCAGCCATTAAAGAAGCCAACTTAAATGTTGATCCAGGCTCAGTACTCTCCCCAACAACATAATTATAGCTCTCAGAATAAGAACCGTCTTTATTTCTTTTTAAATTTGCAATTGCTTTAATATCTCCCGTTGAAACCTCCATCAGCGCCACACATCCATGGTCAGCTTGATGCGTTTCCAGCTGACTCAATAAAGCACTATGAGCAACATCTTGAATATTTACATCTATTGTCGTGTAAACATCACTTCCATCTTCCGGTTCCCTTCCACCATCATCACCAATTGGCATCCAAATCCCACCAGCAATTTTCTGCATCCACATCTCACCCTTAATTCCACTCAACTCTTTACTATAAGCACCTTCCAATCCGACAGGCTTACTTCCTTCACGATCATAACCAATCGTTCTTGCTGCCAAAACCTTGAAAGGACGAACCCTCTTGTTTTGCTGAACAGTAATAAAACCACCTTTATATCTCCCTCTTCTAAAAATTGGAAAATTCTTCATCACCTTTAAATCAGTAAACTTTACATTACGCCTTATTAAATGATACCGTGCTTTTTTCTTTCTAGCAGATTTTAAACTTGTTAAGTATTCAGATTTTGATTTTTCAGGAAACAGCCGTGACAACTCAAAAGCCAAAGAATCAACATGTGTATTAAAATAAGTATTGGTTAACGCATCTGTATAGGTATCAAATCTCACTTCATACTTAGGGATTGACGTTGCCAACAAACTCTCATCAGAAGCATAAAGATTCCCTCTAACAGCTTCAATCTCTCTGAAATTTCGAGTTAATGCCTCTTCTTTTTTACGCCACTTATCCCCTTGTATAATTTGCAAATTAACAGCCTGTCCAACAATAATCATCGCAAACAAGCAAATCATACCATACACCAGGTATACTCTAGAAAATATGACTTGTTTTTCTTTCACGTTAATTAACTGCTGTTATTTTTGCTAAACTCTCTTTATCAATCACAATTTTTGTTGGAGGAGTTGTTGACTCATACACCTCAATTCCTTCAGTTGCTTTCGCAACTTGAGACCGCTTACTTTTATAGTTTAAATCCGATTTTATCGTGATATATTCCGACCTCAATTCTTTCACTTCATTTCCTGTCTTTTGCAGATCACGAACAATTCCTTGCGCGTAATAACCATTAGCGATATACATAATCCCTAAAAACGTTAAGAAAAAAACAAAAGGCAAAAGCCCAACAACATTCTCTTTCGATAAGAAATTCCCAGAAAAAATACCAGCCAAAGACCTAGAAACCTTTCCAGCTTCTTTCTGTCTCTTTGGCTCATCCTCTGTCTTAAATGTATTCACAGTTATTATAATTTTTCAGCAACACGAAGCTTAGCACTCCTTGCTCTGTTATTGATTTTAACTTCTTCTTCTGTAGGAACTATTGGTTTTCTATTAATCAATTTGAATTTCAACTGTGGGTTTCCGAAAAAATCTTTCTCCAATTCGCCATCAAACTTTCCTTTTTTGAAAAAGTTCTTTACCAATCTATCTTCTAATGAATGATAAGTAATTACAGACAATCTACCTCCAGGCTTTAACACCTCGTAACTTTGCTCCAACATATCCTTTAAAGCCCCCATCTCATCATTTACCTCTATTCTTAGTGCCTGAAAAACTTGAGCTAAATATTTATTTCTAAACTTGCCCGGAACACAATCTTCAATTATAGCTATCAACTCTATCGTTTTTGTAATTCTACCAGAATCTCTGGTACTCACAATTTCAAAAGCTAATTTTTGAGCATTCCTAACTTCTCCGTATTCTTTAAATATTCTAATTAATTCGGCCTCTGTATAATCGTTGATTATTTTCTCTGCCGTTAAATCTCCACTCTGATTCATTCGCATATCCAAAGGCCCTTCAAAACGAATCGAGAATCCTCTTTCACCTTTATTAAACTGATGTGAAGAAACTCCCAAATCAGCCAGTACACAATCAACAGGAACAGCTTGATGAAATTTTAAGAAATTCTTTAAATAACGAAAATTCTGTTTCACCAATGTAAATCGCTCATCTGGCAAAGTATTCGCAACAGCATCTTTGTCTTGATCAAAACCAAACAACTTCCCTTCTCCACCTAATCTTTTTAAGATTTCCTTAGAATGACCCCCGCCACCAAAAGTCACATCAACACACACCTCATTTCCAGAGATATCCATCCCGTCAATTGATTCATTTAATAAAACTGGGTTATGATATTCCATCTTCTTCGTTATTTTTAGAACCACCCATCACCTCTTCAGCTAACGTTGCAAATTCATCTGGTTCATCAATCAATAAATTATCGTAAGCTTTCTTATCCCAAATTTCAATACGATTTCCATGCGCAAAAAGAACTACCTCCTTCTTAACACCTGCATAATCCATCAACCTTTTCGGAAACAACAACCTTCCAGTTCCGTCCAGTCCTAATTCGGTTGCACCTCTGTAGAAATAGCGAATAAACTCCCTATTCTTTTTTACATATTGGTTTAGCTTATTTACTTCTTCGCTAATATATTTCCAATCGTTTTTAGGATAAAGTACCAAACACTTTTCAAAGCCTCTATTCATAACAAAACTCTCTTCCGCAGCTGGATCCAGCTGCTTCCTTAAACTAGCCGGAAGCATAAGCCTCCCTTTAGCATCTAGTTTACATTCGAATTCTCCAATGAAATTTGTCATTACAATCTGCTAATTATCAAGTGTTTGTTTATTAAGAGGTAAATATAATTCATTTTTTACCACAACTTACCACTTCCTACCACTTTGTTGATAACTTTTGAAGCTGATTGAACAAATAATGTTGCTGTCATTATAGATTTAAAGGGTGGGTAGTGGTGGGGGGAATTATCCTCCAACCTTTCAATAACTCCCTTTTTAAATGACTAATTTTGCTTTTCAAAACCCTCCATAACCCCTCTATGGAGGGGAGTAAAAAATGAAAAATGAAAATTAATACAGCAGAATTTGTTATTAGTAATACCAAGCTATCCCTTTGTCCTGAAGCAGACAGAGCAGAATATGCTTTTATAGGACGATCTAATGTGGGGAAATCTTCATTGATTAACTACATCACTGACCATAAGAAATTAGCCAAAACATCTCAAACACCTGGGAAAACGCAATTGATTAATCATTTTATGATTAATGAAGAATTTTATTTTGTTGATTTGCCAGGATATGGATATGCTAAAACATCTAAGAAAAACAGAATAAAATGGGAAGCGTTTATCTCTGTCTATATCCTAAAAAGAGAAACCCTATTAAACCTATTTGTTTTAATAGACTCACGACTTCCTGCTCAGCAAATTGATTTAGATTTTATGGAGTGGTTAGGTGAAAAGGGAATTCCTTTTTCTATTGTATTTACTAAAACAGACAAACTAACTAGTTCAAAACTGAACAGACATCTATTAGCTTACAAAAAGGAAATGCTAAAATACTGGGAAGAGATGCCAATTTCATTTGCAACTTCTGCTGCAGGGAAAGCGGGGAAAGAAAATATCTTAAACTACATCGGAAGTATTAACGAAGGCTACGCAAAGAAGAAGAAATAAACCGAAATTGAATTCAAAAAAACCACAATATCTTAAGACATTGTGGTTTTTTGTTTCACCTAAAAAGTGTGTAATAATGTTTTTAGCTAATTAAGCTACTTTTAAATTACTCATTTTAGCGTTATTAAATTTCTTTTTAGCATAGCTCAACGTAACCTTATGTTCTTTTTGAGTGTCGTCTGATGGCAATTCAAACATTGCATCTAACATTATAGCTTCACAAATAGAACGCAATCCACGTGCTCCTAATTTATATTCTAATGCTTTTTCTACAATAAAATCAAGCACTCCTTTATCGAATGAAAGTTTAATATCATCCATCTCAAACAACTTAGTATACTGCTTAATAATAGAATTTTTAGGCTCTGTTAAAATTCTTCGCAATGCCGATTTATCTAATGGATTTAAATAAGACAATACTGGCATTCTCCCAATTAACTCAGGGATTAAACCAAACGCTTTTACATCTTGAGGTGTAATATACTGCAACATATTCTCCTCATCATACTCTTCTGTATCAGCTGATTTAAAACCTATTGCTTGTGTTTGTAAACGGTTAGCAATTTTTCTAGAAATACCATCAAAAGCACCACCACAAACAAATAATATGTTTTTAGTTTCAACTGAAATTAATTTTTGTTCAGGATGCTTTCTCCCTCCTTGTGGCGGAACATTAACAACAGACCCTTCTAATAATTTCAACAAAGCCTGTTGCACACCTTCACCACTTACATCTCGTGTAATTGAGGCATTGTCTGATTTACGTGCAATTTTATCTATTTCATCAATAAAAACGATACCTCTCTGCGCAGCTTCCACATCGAAATCTGCAGCTTGCAACAGCCTAGAAAGAATACTTTCTACATCCTCACCAACATAACCTGCTTCTGTTAAAATTGTAGCATCAGCTATACAAAATGGAACTTTTAAAATCTTAGCAATAGTTTTTGCCATTAACGTTTTTCCTGTTCCCGTTTCTCCTACTAATAAAATGTTTGATTTTTCAATCTCAATTTCATCATCAGCCTCACCTTGCTGTTTTAATCTTTTATAATGGTTATAAACAGCAACAGAAAGCACTTTTTTAGCATCATCTTGTCCAATTACATATTCATCTAAATGCGATTTAATCTCCTTTGGTTTTAAAAGCTCAATTTGATCAGTAATATCTTTACTCACTTGTCCAGTGGCCTGTTCTTTAACAATATTTTGAGCTTGAGAAATACAATGGTTACAAATATGCCCGGTAACCCCAGCAATCATAACTTCAGCTTCATTCTTTGCTCTTCCACAAAAAGAGCATTTTATCTCTTGGTTTTCCATAATATAAAGGTAACAAAAATGAATCTTGTAACGTGCATAAACATACAGAGACTTATCCATTAGAAGCCATCCGAATTGTACGTAATGAATTTTACTTAAGCCGAAACTAAAGCCTTGTGTTCAATAATGTTTTTAATAAAATTATCAAATAAGTAACGTGAGTCATGTGGGCCTGGGGAAGCTTCTGGATGATACTGCACTGAAAATGCACTTCTATCTTTCAATCTTAATCCAGCTAAGGTATCATCATTCAAATGCTTATGAGTAATCACAACATTAGGGTTCTGCTCAGCAGAATTATAATCAACTACAAACCCATGATTTTGAGAAGTAATTTCTCCTTTGCCAGTTTCTAAATTCATAACAGGGTGATTACAACCTCTATGCCCATTAAACATTTTTAAAGTGCTTAAACCTTGTGAAATTGCTAAAATTTGATGTCCTAAACAAATTCCAAAGACAGGTAATCCTGCATTAGCTATAGCTCCAACAGTTTCAATTTGCGCTGTCATTACGGAAGGATCTCCTGGTCCGTTAGAAAGCATAAATCCATCTGGCCTCCAAGCTATCATTTCTTCAATAGAAGCTTCCATTGGGAATACTTTGATGTAACATCCTCTTTCTGCTAAACAAGTTAAAATACTCTTCTTTACTCCTAAATCTAAAACAGCAACTTTATACTTAGCTTTTTCATCGCCAACAAAATAAGGCTCATTAGTACAGACTTTAGAAGAAAGCTCTAATCCGTCCATTGAAGGAACTTTAGAAAGTCTTTCTTTTAATATCTCTACATCAAAAATTTCAGAAGAGATAATTGCATTCATAGCTCCTTTATTTCTAATGTGGCGAACTAACATTCGAGTATCAACATCAGAAATTGCTACTATTTTATGACTTTCAAAATATTCTTGCAGAGATGTACACGCTGCATCTCTTGAAAAAACATCAGAAAACTTTTTACAAACTAACCCAGAAATATTTACATTTTCAGATTCAACTTCATTCTTGGCAGTTCCATAATTACCAATATGCGCTGTTGTAGTCGTCATAATTTGGCCAAAATATGAAGGGTCGGTAAAAATCTCCTGATAACCCGTCATCCCAGTATTGAAACAGATTTCACCTGTAGTTGTACCAATTAAGCCCGCAGCATTTCCACGCAACACAGTCCCGTCTTTTAATAATAAAATTGCTTTGTTTTCTAAGTTCTCCATTATAATCAATTCTTTAATCTTTTAGAAAAATAATCTTAATTACAACCTCTACCATATAAAAAAGGTAATAAATGTCATAAAAAAAGGATGAAGTAAAATTACTTCATCCTTTTGTATTTTTCTAAAAAAGTTATAAAATTTTATTCTCCTTTTTCACCTTCGCTCTTTGGCTCTTCAGCTGCTGGTTCTTCAACAACCTCTGCTTTCGTATCTGCATCTGCAACTACTTCTGGAGTATCAACATTTTTTGCTCCACCTCTACGCTTTCTTGTAGAAGTTTTCTTCTTAGCATCTTTCAACATATTTTCGTTGTAATCAACTAATTCGATTAAGCACATTTCAGCGTTATCACCTTTTCTAAATCCAGTTTTCAATATTCTAGTATATCCACCTGGTCTATCAGCAACCTTTACAGAAACGTCTCTGAATAATTCAGCAACATGTTGTTTACTTCTTAAGTATCTGAAAACTGTTCTACGAGAATGAGTAGAATCTGTTTTTGATTTAGTAATCAAAGGTTCAACAAACTTTCTTAAAGCTTTTGCTTTAGCAACAGTAGTGTTAACTCTTTTGTGTTCGATAAGAGAACAAGCCATGTTAGCTAACATGGCCTTTCTGTGAGGCGCTTGTCTACCTAAGTGATTAAATTTCTTTCCGTGTCTCATTTTTTGATTTTTTCAATTAGGCCTGCTATAGTACCTAAATGTTGTTTTTAATAAACTTTACCTTAATTTTTATAGCCCTCACAAGGATTTTGGGAATTTAAAAAACAACGTTTATCAATTTTGATAAACGTTGTTTTTAATTTTACTCTTTGTCTAATTTGTAAGCTGCAACATTCATTCCGAATGTTAAGCCTTTATTTTCAACTAACTCATCTAATTCAGTTAATGACTTCTTTCCGAAGTTTCTGAATTTCAATAAATCATTTTTATTAAATGATACTAGCTCTCCTAATGTATCAACATCAGCAGCTTTTAAACAATTTAACGCTCTAACTGATAAATCCATATCAATTAATTTCGTTTTCAATAATTGTCTCATGTGTAATGAATCTTCATCAAAATCTTCTTCTGCAGATTTCTCTTCAGTATCCAATGTAATTCTCTCATCAGAAAATAACATGAAATGGTGAATTAAAATCTTAGCTGCTTCAGTTAAAGCTTCTTTTGGATGAATAGATCCATCAGTAACAATATCAAATACTAATTTTTCGTAATCTGTTTTTTGTCCTACTCTGTAATTTTCAATGTTATACTTAACATTCTTAATTGGAGTGTGGATTGAATCAATAGAAATAACACCAAGATTAGATTCAACTTTATTATCTTCAGAAGGTACATAACCTCTACCTTTTCCGATAGTCAACTCTAATTGTAAGTTAACTGAAGATTCCATATTACAAATTACGTGATCTATATTTAAGACCTGAAATGCAGATGTAAATTTACCAATATCACCAGCAGTCAATTTATCTTGACCACCAACATTAACTATTAGTGTTTCTTTATCTGTACCCTCAATTTGCTGTTTAAATCTAACTTGTTTTAGATTTAAAATAATTTGAGTTACATCTTCTACAACTCCTTTAATCGTAGAAAATTCATGGTCTACTCCTTCTATTTTTACCGATGTTACAGCAAATCCTTCTAAAGAATTTAACAAAACTCTTCTCAAAGCATTACCAACTGTAATACCATATCCTGGCTCTAATGGTCTAAATTCAAATGTACCTTTATAGTCATCAGAATTAATCATTATCACCTTATCTGGTTTTTGGAAATCTAATATTGCCATAGCTATATATCTTTTTTTAAAAGGTTTATTTAGAGTAAAGTTCTACTATCAACTGTTCCTTGATATTTTCTGGAATTTGTTCTCTCTCTGGAGTAGCAATAAATCTACCCGACATTTGGGACTCATTCCATTCTAACCAATCAAAACTAGTTGAATTTGCTGCGCTAGCAGCTAAAGATGAAGAAATAGTTTGTAACGACTGTGACTTCTCTCTAATTCCTATTTCATCACCTTCTTGAACAGCATAAGATGGTATGTTTACCAATTTACCATTCACAGTAATGTGTTTGTGTCCTACTAATTGTCTAGCGCCATCTCTTGTTGGAGAAATACCTAATCTATAAACTACGTTATCTAAACGTCCTTCACACATTTGTAACAAAATTTCACCAGTAATACCTCTCTTACGAGATGCCGACTTAAATAAGTTAGAAAATTGCTTTTCTAAAATACCATAAGTATACTTTGCTTTTTGTTTTTCAGCTAACTGAATAGAATATTCAGATTGCTTACCTCTTCTTTTATTAGGTCCGTGTTGTCCTGGACCATAATTCTTTTTCTCTAATGCAGCATCAGGACCAAAAATTGGTTCTCTGAATTTACGTGCAATTCTTGACTTTGGACCTCTATATCTTGCCATTGTAAATTGTTTTGAACGGGATAATGAATTAAGGTCTAACTATCCTTCGAGAATCTTGTTCCGCTCTAATTATTAATATAAAATTATACTCTTCTTCTTTTCGGTGGACGACAACCATTATGTGGTAATGGTGTAACATCAACTATTTCTGTAACAGTAATTCCTGCATTATGCAAAGATCTCATTGCTGATTCTCTTCCATTTCCAGGTCCTTTTACAAAAACTTTAACTTTTCTCAAGCCATTTTCATAAGCTTCTCTAGCGCAATCTTCAGCTGCCATTTGCGCAGCATAGGGAGTGTTCTTTTTAGAACCTCTAAACCCCATCTTCCCTGCAGAAGACCAAGAGATTACTTGACCTGAGTTATTAGTTAAACTAATAATAATATTATTAAAAGATGCGTGTATGTGAGCTTGTCCGTAAGCCTCCACAATTACATTCTTTTTCTTTTTTGCGCTCGATTTTGCCATCTTATGCTTCTTTATTTATTATTTAGTCGCAACTTTCTTGTTCGCAACAGTCTTTCTTCTTCCTTTTCTAGTTCTAGAATTATTCTTAGTATGCTGACCCCTTAACGGTAATCCAGCTCTATGTCTAATTCCTCTATAACATCCGATATCCATTAAACGTTTAATGTTTAATTGAACTTCTGATCTTAACACACCTTCAATCTTAAAAGAGTCATTCAAAATTGTTCTGATTTTTGATAAATCATCATCATCCCAATCTTGTACTTTTTTACTTTCATCTATCTTAGCTTCTGCTAAAATTAATTTAGCTGAAGATCTTCCGATACCGAAAATGTAAGTTAATCCAATAACTCCTCTTTTTTGTTTTGGTAAATCTATACCTGCAATTCTTGCCATAATAAATCTATTATAATATTATCCTTGTCTTTGTTTAAACCTAGGGTTCTTTTTGTTAATTACGTACAAACGACCTTTTCGTCTAACAATTTTGCAGTCTGCACTTCTTTTCTTTACTGATGCTCTTACTTTCATCTTTCTAATGTTTATTTAATCAAATTGATTAAAAGTTATTTATATCTAAATGTTATTCTCCCTTTTGTTAAGTCGTATGGAGACATCTCCAATTTAACTTTATCTCCAGGTAAAATTCTTATATAATGCATTCTCATCTTACCAGAAATATGAGCAATAAGGATATGCCCATTTTCTAATTCAACTCTAAATGTAGCATTAGATAATGCTTCTATTATAGTTCCGTCTTGTTCTATAGATGCCTGTTTTGCCATCGTATATCTTTAGTTTTAATTTTTAATCCTTAATACTTCTTCAACAAATTCATGTGTTGACAAAATATCAGCTTTTCCTTTTCCAATTGCAACATCATGCTCAAAATGTGCAGAAACTAATCCATCACTTGTCAAAACAGTTCCGTCATCTAATTGCTTAATATTCCTATTCCCAATGTTAATCATAGGTTCAATTGCAATAACCATCCCCTCTTTAAGTTGTAATCCAGTTCCTCTTTTACCATAATTAGGCACTTGAGGTTCTTCGTGTAAATCACGACCTAAACCATGACCAACTAATTCTCTTACAACTCCGTATCCATTCTCTTCTGCATAATTTTGAACAGCAAATCCAATATCACCAATTCGTTTTCCAACAACAGCCTGTTCAATGGCTCTTCTCAAACACTCCTTAGTTACATCCAATAACTTTGTAATCTCTGGCTTTACTTCTCCTACTTCAAAAGTATAAGCGGCATCACCATAGAAACCATTCATCAAAGTACCACAGTCAACAGAAATAATATCTCCATCTTGCAATGGTTTATCATTTGGTATTCCGTGTACTACAGCATCATTAACTGATGTACATAGTGTATTAGGGAAATCATACATTCCTAAAAATCCTGGAATAGCACCATTATCTCTAATAAATTCTTCTGCAACCTTATCTAATTGCAACGAAGTTACACCCGGTTTTATTAATTTAGCTACTTCTGCTAAAGTTTTTCCAACAAGTAATGAACTTAATCTTATTAATTCTATTTCTTCATTCGTTTTATAAATGACCTTTCCCATCTCAAGCACAAATTTAACCAGCCATTCCAACACCCGCAGCAGATCTTCCTTTGATCTTGCCAGTTTTCATTAATCCATCATAATGACGCATTAATAAGTGACTTTCTATTTGTTGTAATGTATCTAATATAACTCCCACCATAATTAATAATGATGTTCCTCCATAAAAGTATGAGAATGCTTGGTTAACTCCTGCTAATGCAGCAAATGCTGGCAATATAGCAACTAAAGCTAAAAACATAGATCCTGGTAAAGTAATTTTAGACATTACATCATCAATAAACTCTGCCGTTTTCTTTCCTGGTCTAATTCCTGGAACAAATCCTCCGTTTCTTTTCATCTCGTCAGCCATCTGATTAGGATTAACTGTAACTGCAGTATAGAAATATGTAAACGCTACAATCATTAAAAAGAAAGTAAAGTTATATCCAAAACCATTAGGGTTACCAAAAACAGTAATTATCCAATTAGAAGCAGCTCCTGATTCTCCGAAACTTGCAACAGTCATTGGCACAAACATAATTGCTTGAGCAAAAATAATTGGCATTACTCCAGAAGCGTTAACTTTTAAAGGAATATATTGTCTAACCCCACCATATTGTTTGTTTCCAACAACACGCTTAGCATATTGCACAGGTATCCGTCTTGTTCCTTGTACTAATAGTATTGAAACCACAATAACTAATAACAAAACAGCAACTTCTAAAAGAATTACAATGATTCCACCAGTACCACTAGCTCCCATTCTATTTCCTAATTCAAAAACAAATGCTGAAGGTAAATTAGCAATAATACCAATCATAATTAATAACGAAATACCGTTACCAATACCTTTCTCAGTAATTCTTTCTCCAATCCACATTACAAATACAGTACCTGTAATCAAGATCAATACAGTAGAAACCCACCACATTGGTCCATCATTAGGAACAACACCTGGATTGTTTGCTACTTGCGAAGCAATATATCCTGGAGCTTGAAATCCTGTAATTACGATAGTTAATACTCTAGTAATTTGATTAATTTTTCTTCTACCACTTTCACCTTCTTTCTGTAAACGTTGAAAGAAAGGGATTGCCATTCCTAATAATTGAATAACAATAGAGGCAGATATATATGGCATAATACCAAGTGCAAAAATAGATGCTCTATTAAAAGCTCCACCTGCAAAAATATTTATCAAATCCATAATTCCACCTCCAGCTTTACCTGAATTTGCTAATTCTAATGCTGCTGCATCTACTCCTGGTAGAACAACATACGAACCTAATCTATATACTAACAACAAACTAAGTGTAGTAATGATTCGCGCTCGCAAATCTTCAATACTCCAGATGTTTTTTATGGTTTGAAAAAAATTTTTCATCTTTTATAATTAATCTTCTTTTGTAGTAACTTCTTTATTTTTCCTTGAAACATAAGTAGCAGTACATTTACCACCAGCTTTTTCAATTGCAACTAAAGCGCTTTTAGAAAATTGTTCAACTGTAACATCAAGTTTAGCAGTTAATTCACCTCTTCCTAAAATTTTAATTAAATCGTTTCTAGAAATAATACCATTGTCTAACAATACTTCTCTAGTAATTTCAGTTACTTTTTTAGTATCAGCTATAAACTGTAAAGTGTCAAGGTTTACGCCTTTAAACTCTACTCTATTTCTGTTTGTAAATCCAAATTTAGGCACACGTTTTTGAAGTGGCATTTGCCCACCTTCAAATCCTACTTTACGTGAGTAACCAGATCTTGATTTAGCTCCTTTATGACCTCTTGTTGAAGTTCCGCCTTTTCCTGATCCTTGACCACGTCCGATTCGCTTTCGCTGTTTCGTTGCACCTTCTGCGGGTTTTAAATTTGATAAGTCCATCATATAAATCTTAAACTATTATTATTTTGCTTCTTCTACTGAAAGTAAATGTTGAACTTTAGCAATCATCCCCATTATCTGAGGAGTTGCTTCATGTTCTACAACCTTGTGCATTTTTCTTACACCTAATGCTGTCAATGTTTTCTTTTGACGAGCTGGTTGTTTAATCTTACTCTTAATTTGTTTTATTTTAACTATTGCCATCTTATTCTGAATTTCTATCCGTTAAAAACCGTATCTAATTCAACTCCTCTTTGATCTGCAACTGTATATGCATCTCTCATTTGAGATAAAGCAAGTATTGTTGCTTTCACCACATTTTGAGGATTTGAAGAACCTTTTGATTTTGCTAATACATCTTTAATTCCAACACTTTCAAATACAGCACGCATTGCTCCACCAGCTATTACACCAGTACCGTGAGCAGCAGGTCTCATAAAAACTTCTGCACCTGAAAATTTAGCAGTCATTTCGTGAGGAACTGTACCATTAATAATTGGAACTTTAATGCAGTTCTTTTTTCCTAAATCTATTCCTTTAGTAATTGCTTCAGTAACTTCGTTAGCTTTTCCTAAACCGTGTCCTACAACACCGTTTTCATCTCCAACTACAACCATTGCTGAAAAACTAAAATTTCTACCACCTTTAGTAACTTTTGTTACTCTGTTAATAGCTACTAATTTGTCTTTCAACTCAGCTTCACTCGCTCTTACTTGTTTTGCATTTGATTTTGCCATGTCTTTCTTTTAAATATCAAATTAAAATTTAAGTCCCCCTTCACGAGCAGCTTCAGCTAATGCCTTAACTCTTCCGTGATATAGGTAACCGCCTCTATCAAAAGCAATTTTATCAATTCCTGCTTTAGTTGCTTTTTCAGCAATTGCTTTTCCAACAATGGAAGCAATTTCTGTTTTAGTTCCTAAAGCTTTTATATCTTTTTGTTTAGAAGAACAAGATACTAAAGTAGTTCCTGTAGCATCATTAATAATTTGAGCGTAAATCTCTTTATTACTTCTGAATACAGCTAATCTAGGTTGTTCTGTTGTACCAGTAACAATCTTTCTAACCCTTCTTTTAATTCTTAATCTTCTTTGGTTCTTAGTCAGTGCCATAACTCTTTTATTATGATATATTATTTAGCGGCAGATTTACCAGCTTTTCTTCTTAATTGTTCTCCAACGAACTTAATACCTTTTCCTTTATACGGTTCAGGTTTTCTCATTGATCTAATCTTAGCTGCAACATGACCAATTAATTGTTTGTCATGAGACTCTAATGTTATGATTGGGTTTTTACCCCTTGCAGATTCACAAGTTACCTTGATTTCTTCTGGCAATTCAAACACGATACCGTGAGAGAAACCTAATAACAACTCTAATTTTTGACCTTGATTTGAAGCTCTATATCCAACACCAACAAGTTCTTGTTGAGTTTTATATCCTTTTGATACACCTTCAATCATATTTGCAATTAATGATCTATATAAACCATGTTTTGCTTTGTGATCTTTTTGTTCAGTGTGTCTTTTTAAATTAACGACATTATCAACAACTTCTAAAGTAATAGCAGCATCGATATCTTGTGTTAATTCACCTTTAGGACCTTTAACAGTCACTAACCCTTTTTCAGCGTTAACTTCAACTCCTTGTGGAATCTCTACAGGTGCGTTTCCTACTCTTGACATAACTTAAATTCTTTCTTCGATTAATATATATGGCATAAAACCTCACCACCAACGTTTTCTTTTCTTGCTTCTTTATCAGTCATTACACCTTTAGAAGTTGAAACGATAGCAATACCTAAACCATTAATTACTCTAGGCATTGTTGAAACACCAGTAAAGTTTCTTAATCCTGGTTTACTAATTCTTTGAAGTTTAGTAATTGCAGAAACTTTTGATTCTGGATGATATTTTAAAGCAATTTTAATATTACCTTGAACTGTTTCATCTTCAAACTTATAGTTTAAGATGTATCCCTTATCAAACAAAATCTTAGTGATTTCTTTTTTCATATTTGATGCTGGAATATCAACAACTCGATGCTTAGCGCCTACTGCGTTTCTAAGTCTTGTTAAATAATCTGCTATTGGATCTGTCATGATAACCCTCTTTTTAAATAATATTTTTTACCAACTTGCTTTTGTAATTCCTGGAATCAATCCTGATGATGCCATTTCTCTAAATGTAACACGAGAAATTCCGAATTGTCTCATATAACCTCTAGGTCTTCCTGTTAATTTACATCTGTTGTGTAATCTAACTTTAGAAGAATCTCTAGGTAATTTTTGTAACGCATCCCAATCGCCAGCAGCTTTCAATTCTGCTCTTTTACCAGCATATTGAGCTACTAATCTTTCTCTTTTGCGTTCTCGCGCTTTCATTGATTCCTTAGCCATGTTGTCTTAATTTTTCTTGAATGGTAAACCAAATTCTGTTAATAATGCTTTTCCTTCTTCATCAGTTTGTGCAGATGTAACAATTGTTATATCCATACCACTAATGTTTTTAATTTTATCAATATCAATTTCAGGAAAGATGATTTGTTCTTTTACACCTAATGTGTAATTCCCTCTTCCATCAAATCCAGTTGCGTTAATACCTCTAAAATCTCTTGTTCTAGGTAATGAAACTGTAACTAATCTATCTAAAAATTCGTACATTTTATCACCACGTAAGGTAACTCTAGTCCCGATAGGCATTCCTTTTCTCAATTTGAAATTAGAAATATCTTTTTTAGAGAACGTTGCATTTGCTTTTTGTCCAGAAATGAGTGTCATTTCATTAACAGCATCTTCAACCATTCTTTTATCAGAAACAGCTCCACCAACTCCTTGGTTCAAACAAATTTTCTCAATTTTAGGAACTTGCATCACCGAAGTGTATGAAAATTTTTCCTTTAAAGAAGCCATTATAACTTCTTTGTACTGTGTTTTTAATCTAGGTGCATAACTCATGATATAACCTCCCCTGATTTTTTAGCGTAACGAACTTTTTTTCCTGCATCATCCATTTTTCTGCCAGTTCTAGTTGGTTTTCCTGATTTAGGATCAACAACCATTAGGTTTGAAATATGAATTGGTGCTTCTTCTTTAACAATCCCTCCATCAGGATTAGCAGCATTTGGTTTACTATGCTTTGACATCATTTTGATATCAGCACCTTCAACGATTGCTCTGCTCTTTTCAGGATATACTTTTCGAACAGTACCTTGAGCTCCTTTCGATTCTCCAGACATTACTTGAACAGTGTCTCCTTTCTTTATGTGTAATTTAGCCATAACTAAAATTTAATCTCTTTTTATAGTACTTCTGGAGCCAATGAAACAATTTTCATGAACTCTCTATCACGCAATTCTCTTGCAACTGGTCCGAAAATACGAGTTCCAGACATTTCGCCACCTTCATTTAACATTACAGCAGCATTATCGTCAAACCTAATGTATGATCCATCTGGTCTTCTGATTTCTTTTCTTGTTCTGACAACTACCGCTTTTGCAACAGCTCCTTTTTTCATGTTACCAGATGGCATCGCATGTTTTACAGAAACAACAATAGTATCACCAATTGAAGCATACCTTCTTTTAGATCCACCTAATACTTTTATACAAAGTACTTCTTTGGCACCACTGTTGTCTGCAACTTTTAATCTTGATTCAGTCTGTATCATAACTTATTTTGCTCTTTCAATAATTTCAACTAATCTCCAACATTTATTCTTACTCATTGGTTTGATTTCCATGATTTTAACAGTGTCACCAATGTTACAATCATTTTTCTCATCATGAGCCATAAATTTAGTTGTAGTTTTAAGGAATTTACCATACATAGCATGTTTCACTTTACGCTCAACTGCGATAGTAATGGACTTGTCCATTTTATTGCTGGTAACTAAACCTACTCTTTCTTTTCTTACTTTTCTATTTTCCATCACAACAATTATTTTGCTTGAAGTTGTCTTTTTCTTAATTCAGTATTAAGCCTAGCAACAGTTCTTCTAGTTTGCTTAATTAGCATTGGATTCTCCAATGGAGAAACTGCGTGACTTAACTTCATTTTAGCCAACACTTCTTTCTGTTCTGCAAATTTTTCAGTTAAATCGTCAACCGAAAGGTCTTTTATATCTAGTTGTTTCATCTTCTTAAATTATTTACCTGCGTAATCTCTTCTAATAACAAACTTCGTCTTGATTGGTAGCTTTTGAGCTGCTAACCTTAATGCTTCTTGAGCAGTTTCAGTTGACACACCATCAATTTCGAAAATGATTTTACCTGGCTTAACAGTTGCAACCCATAATTCCGGTGCTCCTTTTCCTTTCCCCATTCTTACTTCTGCAGGCTTTTTAGTTACGGGCTTGTCTGGAAATACTCTAATCCAAACTTGACCTTCCCTTTTCATATGTCTTGTTACTGCAATTCTTGCTGCTTCAATTTGTCTTGCTGTCATCCAGCATTCTTCCAAAGCTTTAATTGCAAACGATCCAAATGCAATTTGATTTCCTCTCATGGCGTTACCTTTCATACGCCCCTTTTGCATTTTTCTGAACTTCGTTCTTTTTGGTTGTAACATTATTTTTTATTTTAAAATCTTCTGTTCTTAACTTGATTATCTTCTGTTTCCTCCAGGTCTCTTTCTATCATTCCCACTTCTTCCCTTTCCTTTACCTTTGTCTTGACCTACGTTCGGAGATAAATCTCTTTTCCCGTAAATCTCTCCTTTACAAATCCATACTTTAACACCAATTCTTCCGTATTGAGTATGTGCTTCAGTTAAAGCGTAATCAATATCCGCTCTAAATGTATGCAATGGTATTCTACCATCTTTATAACTTTCAGTTCTTGCCATTTCAGCTCCACCTAATCTACCTGCACACTGAACTTTAATTCCCTCAGCGCCCATTCTCATAGAAGACTGCACAGCCATCTTTGCTGCTCTTCTAAATGAAATTCTTCCTTCAATTTGTTTTGCAACACTATCAGCAACTAATTTTGCATCAAGCTCTGGTCTTTTTATTTCGAAGATGTTGATTTGAACATCCTTTTCAGTGATCTTTTTAAGCTCTTCTCTTAACTTGTCAACCTCTTGCCCACCTTTCCCGATAATAATACCAGGTCTTGAACTGTTGATCGTAATAGTGATTAACTTTAAAGTTCTTTCGATAATAATCTTAGAAACACTTGCCTTGTGCAAACGAGCCATCAAATACTTTCTAATTTTGTAGTCTTCAACTATTTTATCAGCGTAGTTGTTTCCACCGTACCAATTAGAATCCCATCCTTTAATGATACCTAATCTGTTTGAAATTGGATTTACTTTTTGTCCCATTATGCTTCTACTTTTTTACTGTCAACAATTAATGTAACGTGGTTAGATCTTTTTCTTATTCTATGCGCACGTCCTTGTGGTGCAGGCTGAATTCTTTTCATCATTCTAGCACTGTCAACCATAATTTCTTTCACAACCAAGTTATTATCTTCAGGTCTTTCACCTTCATTCTTAGCTTCCCAATTTGCAATTGCAGATTTCAACAATGTCTCTAATCTTTTTGCTGCATCTTGTGGACTGAATTGTAAAATTCCTAACGCCTTAAATACTTCTTCTCCTCTGATTATATCAGAAACTTTTCTCATTTTTCTCGGAGAAGTTGGGCAATTATTCAGTTTAGCAAAACTAATTGTTTTGTTAACTTCCTTTATTTGCTCAGCTTTATTTCTTTTTCTAGCACCCATGGTTAACTATTTTTTATCTTTTTTTCTTTTTATCCGCACCGTGACCTCTGTAAGTTCTAGTTGGAGCAAATTCTCCTAACTTGTGACCTACCATATTTTCAGTTACGTAAACCGGTATAAATTTATTTCCATTATGAACAGCAATTGTTAACCCTACAAAATCCGGTGAAATCATTGATGCTCTTGACCAAGTTTTAATTACAGTTTTCTTTGTAGACTGTTGAGCTAATTCAACTCTAGTCTGCAATTTGTAATGTATAAATGGTGGCTTTTTTAGTGAACGACTCATATCTTAATTATTTCTTTCTTGCTTCAATAATATACTTGCTTGACGCTTTCTTAGGTGCTCTAGTTTTATAACCTTTAGCTGGAATACCATTTCTTGATCTTGGATGTCCTCCTGAAGATTTACCTTCACCACCACCCATTGGATGATCGACTGGATTCATAACAACACCCCTTACTCTTGGTCTTCTTCCTAACCATCTGCTACGACCTGCTTTACCAGATCTTTCTAACATATGTTCAGCATTTGAAACTGTACCAATAGTTGCTTTACATGTAGCCAAGATTAATCTTGTCTCACCAGAAGGCAATTTAACTACTACGAATTTTCCGTCTTTTGCTGTAAGTTGAGCGTAAGATCCTGCGCTTCGTGCCATTTTAGCACCTTGCATTGGTCTTAACTCTACGTTATGAATTACTGTTCCTAAAGGAATTTCACTTAAGAATAATGTATTCCCTACCTCAGGTTCAGCACCTTTACCAGAAAATATTTCCTGACCAACTTGAAGCCCATTTGGCGCAATAATATATCTTTTCTCACCATCCTTATAGAAAATCAAAGCAATTCTTGCTGTTCTTCCTGGATCGTACTGAATAGAATTTACTACTCCGGCTATTCCGTCTTTATCTCTTTTGAAATCAACATCACGGTTTTTTTGTTTATGACCACCACCTATGTAGCGCATTGTCATTTTACCAGTGTTGTTTCTACCACCTGATTTTGTTCTACCTTTAACTAAGCTTTTTTCTGGCTTAGCAGTAGTAACTGTATCAAATACATTTACAATCTTATGTCTTTGCCCAGGCGTAGTGGGTTTTAGTTTTCTTACTGCCATTTTTTTTTATGTCTTAAGAGGGTTGGAGCCCCCGTATAATGAATACTTAAATTATATGCTGCTATAGAAATCTATAACATCTCCATCCGCAACTGTTATAATTGCTTTCTTAAATTTATTTCTTTTCCCCTTAATTAATCCTGCCTTTGTGTTTCTCGTCTTTGTCTTTCCTCCGTAGTTCATAGTATTTACTGATTCAACAGACACACCATAAGCCTTCTCAACTGCATTCTTAATTTCTATCTTGTTTGCTGTAAACTTAACAACAAATCCGTAGCGATTTAAACTCTCACTTTGATTTGTCATCTTTTCAGATACAACAGGTTTCCTTAAAATTCCCATCATTAAACTTATTTTAAAATATTTTCAATTATTTCAATTGATGCTTCTGCTAAAATAACACTTGATGCGTTCATCAAATCGTAAGTGTTTATTTCCGAAGCAGTTACCACTTTCGCTTTCTTCAAATTTCGGGATGACAAATATACATTTTTATTTGACTCAGACAACACTAATAATGATTTTTTATCAAGCGCATTAAAACTTTCTAAAAATTCAATATACTTTTTTGTCTGTGGAGCGTCAAATGAAAACTCCTCCATCACAACGATAGCACCTTCTTTAGCCTTATATGACAAAGCAGATCTTCTCGCTAAACGTTTTTGTTTTATGTTCAATTTAAAACTATAATCTCTTGGCCTTGGTCCAAAAACTCGACCACCACCCTTAAATAATGGGTTTTTAATATCACCAGCACGAGCAGTACCCGTTCCTTTTTGCTTTTTAATCTTTCTAGTACTACCTTTTACTTCGCCTCTTTCTTTGGCTTTATGAGTACCTTGCCTTTGATTTGCTAAATATTGTTTAACATCTAAATAGATAGCGTGATCATTCGGTTCGATTTCGTAGATGGCTTTATCCAAAGAAACTTTTTTCTTTGTATCCTTTCCACCAATATTTTTTACAACTATGTCCATTTTCTAGTCTCCTATTATTTTTGGATTAATACAAAAGAACCTTTAGCTCCAGGAATAGATCCTTTAACTACGATTAAATTCTTTTCTGAATAAACCTTTACAACTTGCAAGTTTTGTTGAGTGACTCTATCTCCACCCATTCTTCCTGCCATTTTCATTCCCTTCATAACTTTAGAAGGAGTAGAACCAGCACCTAAAGAACCTGGAGCTCTTAATCTGTTGTGCTGACCGTGAGTTGCATCTCCAACACCGGCAAAACCGTGTCTTTTTACAACTCCTTGAAAACCTTTACCTTTTGAAGTCCCTACAACATCAACAAACTCACCTTCTTCAAATAAATCTGAATTAATGATATCTCCTAAGTTTTTTTCTTCGTCAAATTGAAATTCAACTACTTTTCTCTTAGGTGTTGCATTCGCCTTCTTGAAGTGTCCTTGTAACGCTTTTGGCGTATTTTTTTCTCTCTTATCTCCGAAAGAAAGTTGAACTGCTTCATAGCCATCGGTATCTACCTTTTTTACTTGTGTTACTACACAAGGACCAGCTTCTATCACTGTGCATGGTATATTCTTACCATCGGCACTGTAGACGCTAGTCATACCTATTTTTTTACCTATCAATCCTGGCATTTGTTCTTGTTTAAATTATTATACTTTAATTTCTACATCAACACCACTTGGCAATTCAAGTTTCATTAATGAATCAACAGTCTTCGAAGAAGATCCGTAGATGTCAATTAATCTTTTGTAAGCACACAATTGAAATTGCTCTCTTGCTTTCTTGTTTACGTGTGGTGATCTTAATACAGTAAAGATTCTTTTGTGAGTTGGCAATGGTATTGGACCACTAACTACTGCGCCTGTACTTTTTACAGTCTTTACAATTTTCTCAGCCGATCTATCAACTAAGTTGAAATCGTAAGATTTTAATTTTATTCTAATTTTCTGACTCATCTTAGTTATATATTAAGCTTCTACTTTTCCTTTTGCTTTTTTGATTACCTCATCTGCAACATTTCTCGGTGCCGGAGCAAAGTGAGAAAATTCCATTGTTGATGATGCTCTACCTGAAGACATTGTTCTTAAATCAGTAACGTATCCAAACATTTCAGACAATGGTACTTTAGCTTTAACAACCTTAGCTCCATTCCTGTCATCCATCCCTTCTACCTGACCTCTTCTTCTGTTTAAATCTCCAACAATATCACCCATATTTTCTTCTGGAGTAATACACTCCATTTTCATTATAGGCTCTAACAATACTGGATTTGCCATAGGCATTGCATGTCTATATGCCATCTTAGCCGCTATCTCAAAAGCAATTGCATCTGAATCGACAGCGTGAAAAGAACCATCTAACAATGTAACTTTAATACTATCCACAGGAAATCCTGCAAGTACACCAGCTTTCATTGCTTCTTTAAACCCTTTTTCAATTGAAGGAATAAATTCTTTTGGAATATTACCCCCTTTAATCTTATCAACGAATTCTAATCCTTCTTTTTCTAAATCTTCAACTGGCTCTAAGATGAAAGAAATATCAGCAAACTTACCACGACCACCAGATTGTTTTTTATAAACTTCTCTATGCTCAACAGTTCCAGAAATTGCTTCTTTATAAGCAACCTGTGGAGCTCCTTGGTTACAAGTAACACCAAACTCTCTTTTTAAACGATCTAAGATGATCTCTAAGTGTAACTCACCCATACCACTTAATACTGTTTGACCAGAATCTTCATCAGTGTGAATAGTTAATGTTGGATCTTCCTCAGATAATTTACCTAGACCCATTCCTAATTTATCAACATCTGCTTGAGTTTTTGGCTCAATAGCAATACTAATAACAGGATCTGGAAAATCCATAGACTCTAATACGATTGGATGTTTTAAATCACATAACGTATCTCCAGTTCTAATATCTTTAAATCCAATTAATGCTGCAATATCACCACAACCTAAAGCAGGTACTTGGTTTTGCTTGTCAGCATGCATTTGGAATATTCTTGAAATTCTTTCTTTCTTTCCTGTTCTTGTATTTAATACATAAGAACCAGCGTCTAAGTTTCCAGAATAAGCTCTAGTAAAGCATAAACGACCTACGAAAGGATCTGTTGCAATTTTAAAGGCTAATGCAGCAAAAGGCTCCTCGAAATTTGGCTTTCTAAAAGTAGGCTCATCAGTATCAGGATTAATTCCCTCAACAGCTTCAGTATCTAAAGGAGAAGGTAAAATTTCCATTACCATATCCAACATTGCCTGAACACCTTTGTTTTTAAATGCAGATCCACACATCATTGGAATAACTTTCCCAGCAATAGTTGCTTCTCTTAATGCAGTTAATATTTCTTTTTCTGTTAAAGACTCAGAATCTTCAAAATACTTTTCCATTAAAGTATCATCAAATTCAGCAACTGCCTCTAACAATTCTTCTCTTAATTGTTTTGCTTCTTCTAATATATCATCAGGAATTGGAATTTCTTGGAATGTCATTCCTTGATCTTCGTCATTCCAAGTAATTCCTCTAAAGTTAATTAAATCAACTACTCCTCTAAAGTCATCCTCAGCACCAATATTCAATTGTAATGGTAAAGCGTGTGAACCTAACATAGATTTCACTTGCTTACAAACATTCAAAAAATCAGCACCTTGTCTATCCATTTTATTAACGAAACCAATTCTTGGCACGTTATAATTATCAGCTAATCTCCAGTTAGTTTCTGATTGTGGTTCAACACCATCAACAGCACTAAATAAGAAAACTAAACCATCCAATACTCTTAACGATCTATTTACCTCTACAGTAAAATCAACGTGACCTGGAGTATCAATAATGTTTACGTGATATTTATCACCTCTATAATCCCAGTTTAAAGTAGTGGCAGCAGAAGTAATTGTAATACCTCTTTCTTGCTCTTGCTCCATCCAATCCATAGTTGCAGCACCATCATGAACTTCTCCAATCTTGTGACTTACACCACCATAATAAAGAATACGTTCAGTCGTGGTAGTCTTACCTGCATCAATATGCGCAGCAATACCTATGTTTCTTGTATATTTTAAATCTCTAGCCATTTTATAAAGTATATCAGATATTAAAATCTAAAATGAGAGAATGCCTTATTCGCATCCGCCATTCTGTGAGTATCTTCTCTTTTCTTAAACGCAGCACCTTCTTCTTTAAAACCAGCCATAATTTCTGAAGCTAATTTTTGTGCCATTGTTTTTTCGTTTCTTTTTCTTGCAGCAGATATCATCCACTTCATACCCATAGAAATCTTTCTGTCATCTCTAATTGGTTGTGGAATTTGAAATGTTGCCCCACCAATTCTTCTACTCCTTACTTCTACACCTGGAGTAACGTTAGTCAATGCTTTTTTCCAGACTGCTAAGCTATCTTCTTCCTCAACCTTTTCGGTAACAATTTCTAGTGCACCGTAAAATATATCAAATGCGGTACTCTTCTTACCATCCAACATTAAGTTATTTACAAATCTTGTAACTAATTTGTCATTAAACTTAGGGTCTGGAAGTAATACTCTCTTTTTTGCTCTAGATTTTCTCATCTTCTTTTATATCAATCTTTATTTATAAACTATTTTTTTGGACGTTTAGCTCCATATTTAGATCTTCTTTGAGTTCTACCATCAACACCAGCAGTATCTAACGCACCCCTTACGATGTGATATCTTACCCCTGGCAAATCCTTAACTCTACCACCTCTTACCAAAACAATTGAATGCTCTTGTAAGTTGTGACCTTCACCACCAATATATGCATTCACTTCATTTCCGTTAGTTAACCTAACCCTTGCAACTTTTCTCATTGCTGAATTTGGTTTTTTTGGTGTAGTTGTATAAACTCTCACACAAACACCTCTTCTTTGCGGACAAGAATCCAATGCTGCTGACTTGCTCTTCTTAACAAGTTTAACTCTTCCTTTTCTTACTAATTGCTGTATAGTTGGCATAATTAATTTTTATTATAATACATACTCCTCCCTAAAAAGGGAGTGCAAATTTACGATTATTTTTAACATAACAAACTTCTATAAGTTTTTTTTATAATTCTTTTGGAATTCCTCAAAAACAAGTTATTCACTAGGTTATTAACAAGAAGCAAGATTACAGCTATTTTTCACCAACAAACACTTTACACCCTGACACATCTCGACCTAAAATAAAACACAATGTTTATCTATATATATAAGGTATCTATTTTCTTTAAAATTTAAACCTTCACATCTTAAAAAATCGCATGTGATAATCTTATTTTTGTGTTATGAATTACTTAAACGCATTAAACGATTCTCAAAGACAAGCTGTAGAAAATACAGAAGGGCCTGTTATGGTAATTGCAGGAGCAGGATCTGGTAAAACGAGAGTTTTAACTTATAGAATTGCTCACCTTATTAATAAGGGCGTTGATCCTTTTAATATTCTCTCACTAACTTTTACCAATAAAGCTGCTCAGGAGATGAAAGAGCGTATTGGGAAAATTATTGGCGGACAAGAAGCACGTAATATATGGATGGGAACTTTTCACTCGGTATTCTCTCGCATTTTAAGAAGTGAAGCTGAAAAAATTGGATTCCCACAGAACTTTACTATTTACGATACGCAAGATGCAAAAAACCTGATTAAGACCATTCTAAAAGAACAAGGATTAGACGATAAAATTTATAAACCGAATTTAGTCTACAATAGAATATCTGCAGCTAAGAACAATTTACTCTCTGCGGCTGCATACAATAAAAATACAACAATTCAATCGGAAGATAGACAGTCTGCTAAACCAAAGGTTGGTGAAGTTTATAAAATATATGAACAACGTTGCTTTAAGGCTGGAGCAATGGACTTTGATGATTTGCTTTTTAAAACCAACGTTCTATTAAGAGATCATCCAGATGTTTTACATAAATACCAGCATCGTTTTAAATATATATTAGTTGATGAGTACCAGGATACCAACTTCTCACAATATATTATTGTAAAAAAGCTAGCTGCTGCCTTTGAAAATGTTTGCGTGGTAGGTGATGATGCCCAAAGTATTTATGCCTTTAGGGGAGCAAATATTCAAAATATTTTAAACTTTAAAACTGATTACCCTGAAGCAAAGACATATAAGTTAGAAGAAAACTATCGTTCTACTCAAAACATTGTTAATGCAGCAAACAGTATTATCAAATACAATACAGAACAAATAGAGAAAAATGTATTCACCTCTAATGTAGAAGGAAAAAAAATTAAAGTACATAGAGCTGCAACAGATAACGAAGAAGGTAAAATTGTTGCCAACCTTATTTTTGATACACAGTTCTCTTTTCAATCAAAACCAAAAGATTTTGCTATCCTATATAGAACCAATGCTCAATCGAGAGCTATGGAAGAGGCGTTAAGAAGAAAAGGTATACCTTATAAAATACATGGAGGAAAATCGTTTTATCAGCGTAAAGAAATAAAAGATTTATTAGCCTATTTTAGAATGCTTGTCAACCCAAATGACGAAGAAGCTCTAAAAAGAATTATTAATTACCCAACGCGTGGTATTGGAAAAACAACACTAGATAAAATTGCTATTACTGCCAACAACAATCAAAAAAGTATATGGGAAGTAATTTCAAAACTTAACCAATACAATATTGCCATAAACTCAGGTGCCCAAACAAAAATTGATGGATTTGTTGAAATGATTAAAAGTTTCACTATTCAACTCAACAGTAAAAATGCTTTTGATTTAGGGAATGATATAGCATCAACTACTGGAATTTTAAAAGAACTTTACACAGATAGAACACCTGAAGGAATAAGTAGGTATGACAATGTACAGGAACTTTTAAATGGTATAAAAGAATTTACCGAAACTGCAAACGAAGAGGATGGTGATGTTACACCAAAAGGAATGGTAGAGTTTCTGCAAGATGTTGCTTTATTAACCAATGTTGATAATGAAACAGAGGAAGATAAAGACAAGGTTACACTGATGACAATTCACTCGGCTAAAGGATTAGAATTTCCTTTTGTACACATTGTAGGGTTGGAAGAAAATTTATTTCCTTCTCAAATGGCTTTATCATCTAGAGCAGAGCTGGAAGAAGAACGAAGGTTGTTTTATGTTGCAATAACGAGAGCTGAAAAAGCGGTTCATTTATCTTTTGCAACAAGCAGGTATAAATTTGGAACACTAATGTTTTGTGAGCCAAGTCGTTTTATTGAAGAAATAAGTGAGGAATTCTTAGAATTTACTTTTGATAAAGGAAGTGCTGTAAGACAAAATTCATCTTCGGATTTTGACGAAACTTTCTCTCCTCAAAACAATTACAAAAGTAATAATACTTACAAAAAGAAGAGCTCAACGCTTCCAAAGCGCAGCACCCCTCTACAGGTTGTTCAAACAAATCCAAAAAACTTAACAAAAGTCTCTGGAAATGCTCCAGTAAAAACCGATAGTGCAGCAAGCTTAAAATTAGAAAAAGGTATGATGGTTAACCATCAAAAATTTGGAAACGGTATTATTGATAGTTTAGATAATGGAAAAGCAACCATCAACTTCCAAAACATTGGTAACAAGCAATTACTATTAAAATTTGCCAAGCTCTCTATAATCAAATAAATAATTACTTTTGAAATTGTTAAAAAAATCAAACCAATAAAATGGAAGCAATAAAAGAATTCGATTATAATACCAATAGACCAGATATGGTCATCCCAGAATACGGTAGAAATGTTCAGAAAATGGTTGAGCATACTATGTCAGTAGTAGACAGAACCGAAAGAAACAAAATTGCGCATGCTATTATTAGCGTAATGGGCCAATTACAACCACACCTTAGGGATATAGCTGATTTTAAACACAAGCTTTGGGATCATTTATTTATTATATCTGATTTTAAATTAGATGTTGATTCTCCATATCCAATTCCTGAAAGAGAAATTCTTTTTGAAAAACCAGAGAGTATGGATTACCCTAAAACAGAGAATAGATATAAACATTATGGTAAGTCTGTTAAAAATTTAATTGATGCCGCAATCGCTATTGATGATAAAGTAGAGCAAAGTGCACTCGTTGGAGTTATTCTTAATTTAATGAAGAAGAACTACATCATGTTCAATCAGGAATCAGTTGATGATCATTTAATTATTTCTGATTTAAAAGAAATTTCTTTAGATCAACTAGAAGCTCCTAAAGATTTTCAAATAACCTCTACAAATGAGGTATTGGCAATCACAAAAAAGAAAAGTCCGACCGCCAATAACAACCAAAAGAATCAGAAAAACAACAATCACAAACAAAAGCAAACCAGCTACAAAAAACGTAGATATTAATGGGTACATTCAAAATAAACGGAGGTAATAGGTTAAAAGGAGAGTTAACCCCTCAAGGAGCAAAAAACGAAGCATTACAAGTTGTATGTGCTATATTATTAACTTCAGAAAAGGTTACACTTACTAACCTTCCTTTTATTAGAGATGTTAATTTCTTAATAGATTTACTAGAAGCTTTAGGCGTAGATGTAGAACGTGAAGGAAACGGAACAGTACATTTTCAAGCGAATAACGTAAATATCGATTATTTAAATTCGGAAGATTTTAAAGTAAGAGCAGAATCTTTAAGAGGTTCTATTATGATTGTAGGTCCTTTATTGGCACGTTTCAAAAAAGCTTACATGCCAAAACCTGGTGGAGATAAAATTGGAGCACGTCCATTAGATACTCACTTTTTAGGTTTTACTAAATTAGGCGCAACCTATACTTATGATCCTAACACTTGTTTTTATTCTTTAGAAGCTAAAGATTTACACGGGCAATACATCTTATTAGATGAGCCTTCTGTAACTGGAACAGCTAACATCTTAATGACTTCTGTTTTAGCAAAAGGAAAAACAACTATTTACAATGCTGCTTGTGAGCCCTATTTGCAACAACTTTGTTCCATGCTTAACAGTATGGGTGCAAAAATTACTGGTGTAGGTTCAAATTTACTACACATTGAAGGGGTTGATGAATTAGGTGGCTGTGAACATCGATTACTTCCTGACTTTATTGAAGTAGGTTCTTTTATTGGACTAGCTGCAATGACTGGTTCAGAAATAACGATTAAAGACTGTAGAGTTGATATGCTTGGAAGGATTCCTGAGACTTTTAGAAGATTAGGAATTATCTTAGAAATACAAGGGGATGATATTTACATTCCAGCTCAAGATAGTTATGAAATAAAAAGAATGATTGATGGTTCTATACCAACAATTTACGATGCTGTATGGCCTGGTTTCACACCAGATTTGTTAAGTATTGTATTGGTTACAGCTATTCAAGCAAAAGGAACTGTTTTAATTCATCAAAAAATGTTTGACAGTCGTTTATTCTTTATTGATAGATTGAAAGATATGGGAGCACAAATAATATTGTGTGATCCACACAGAGCTACTGTTATTGGAATGGACCACGAACAAAACTTAAGAGGAACTACCATGTCTTCCCCTGATATTAGAGCTGGTGTATCTTTATTGATTGCGGCACTTTCAGCAGAAGGAGAAAGTACTATTCATAACATTGAACAAATAGATAGAGGGTACCAATTTATTGATGATAGATTAAATGCTATTGGAGCCGATATTACTCGATTATAATATTGGTATGTCTTTTGCTTAACAATTCAGAAATGTTAAAAGACATAATTTTACCTTCAAAACATCAGAACATATGAAAACGATAAAAAAATTTAAAGGATCAATTTTACTTGCTACAATCATTATAGTAACTGCGGGTTTCATGTACAAACCTAGTGGGTTCTCAATTGGATCTAAAGCTCCTGAATTAGCATTTAAAAATCCAGATGGAAAAGAAATGAAACTTTCTTCTCTTAAAGACCAAGTTGTATTAATTGATTTCTGGGCATCTTGGTGTGGGCCATGTAGAAGAGAAAATCCTGCTGTAGTTAGAGCATATGAGAAGTTTAAGGATGAAAAATTTGTAAATGGAAATGGATTTACTGTTTTTAGTTACTCTTTAGATAAAAGTTCAGCTAAATGGAAAGCAGCTATTGAAAAAGATCAATTAAGCTGGAAATATCATGTGAGTGATTTAAAAGGATGGAACTCTGAAGGATCTACTCTTTATGGCGTAACTTCAATTCCAACAAACTATTTAATTGACGGAAACGGAACTATTTTAGCAAAAAACTTAAGAGGAGCAGCTTTAGATGCAGCTCTTGAAAAGCACTTGAAAAAATAAAATCACCCCCTATTATCTCATAACAATATCAAGGCAGAAGAAACAGTTCTTCTGCCTTATTTGCGTCTTAACTTTAATCTAATAGAAAATAACTGTCATAATGGCTTTAATTTACTGAATGGTAGTATTTTTGCCAACTCGTTTTTCGAGTATATTAAAATACAATACAATGAGTAAGGAAGATAAAGTACAAGACGAAGAATTGTTGAACAAAGAGGAACAACAAGTTGAAAATTCTAATGAAGAACCTCAAGAGGAAGTTATTGAGTTATCTAAAGAAGAATCTCTTGAAATTCAAGTTAAAGAAGCAACTGATAAGTATTTAAGATTATACTCTGAATTTGATAACTTTAGAAAGAGAACTCAAAAAGAAAAAATTGAGTTTTACAAAACTGCAGGTGAAGGGATTATTTCTGCAGTTTTACCAATATTAGATGATTTGGAAAGAGCTGAAAAAGCAAACCAAAATTCTGATAATGCACAAAGTATTAAAAATGGTGTTAAGTTAATTCAAGACAAATTAAACAACATTCTTAAGACAAAAGGACTGGAAGCAGTTGAATCTCCAATAGGAAAAGATTTTGACGTTAAATTTCATGAAGCAATTACTCAGATTCCTGCGCCAAGCAAAAAGGAAAAAGGTAAAGTTTTAGATGTTGTTGAAAAAGGATATGAATTAAACGGAAAAGTTATCCGATTTAGTAAAGTAGTTATAGGTCAATAAGATGAGCAAAAGAGATTATTACGAAGTACTAGGAGTATCTAAAGGAGCTTCTGAAGCAGAAATAAAAAAAGCTTACCGCAAAAAGGCAGTTCAGTTTCATCCAGATAAAAACCCTGATGATGGAAGTGCTGAAGATAAGTTTAAAGAGGCTGCTGAAGCATATGAGATACTAAGTAACGCTGAAAAGAAACAACGTTATGACCAATATGGTCACCAAGGAATGGGTGGCGCTTCTGGCGGTTTCGGAGGCGGAGGAATGGATATGGATGACATATTCTCTCAATTTGGAGATATTTTTGGTGGTGGCGGAGGTCGTGGCTTTGGAGGCGGAGGCCAAAGAAGACAGCATGTTCGTAAAGGAAGTAATCTTAGAGTTCGTGTAAAAATGACTTTAGAAGACATCGCTAAAGGTGTTGAGAAAAAAATTAAAGTAAACAAGTTAGTCAATGCTGAAGGTGTTACTACAAAAACTTGTACTACTTGTAATGGTTCTGGTCAAGTGACAAGAATAGCCAATACAATTTTAGGTCAAATGCAAACATCATCTCCCTGCCCTACTTGTGGCGGAGATGGAAAAATGATTGATAAAAAACCTGAAGGAGCAAATGCTGACGGATTAATCAAAAAAGAAGAAGTTATTACTATAGATATTCCTGGTGGTGTTGAAGATGGCATGCAACTTTCTGTTACTGGAAAAGGAAATGCAGGACCTAAAGATGGTGTTCCCGGAGATTTAATTGTTTTAATTGAAGAGATCCCTCACGAAACAATTAAGAGAGACGGTAACAACTTACTATTTGATTTATATTTAAACTTTGTTGATGCTACTATTGGAACATCAATTGAAATTCCAACTATATCAGGTAAAGTAAAAATTAAAATTGATCCCGGAACTCAAAGTGGTAAAGTACTACGATTGAAAGGAAAAGGTATTCCAAACATACAAGGATATGGACAAGGTGATTTTTTAATTTATGTAAATATCTGGACTCCTCAACAACTTTCTAAAGATGAAAAAGCAACTTTAGAAAAACTAAGAGAATCTGATAACTTTAAACCAAATCCAAAAAGTACGGATAAAGGTTTCTTTGATAGAATGAAAGATTATTTTAATTAGTTTCAAAAAATATAAATGAATAAAAAAGCAGGTTATAAATAACCTGCTTTTTTTATTCGAAACTTCTTAGTTCTCTACTTTTTTTTAGAGGCCCAATCTTTTAAATTAATGGTTTTAGAACCTGCCGGCCAACTTTTACCTTTAGACTTTCCTGCCGGCCATGTTTTAACTGCAAATTCATCACAAATCCCATTACCAAAGTCGATGGCTGCTAAATACTCTCCTGACTTAGAATCATAATACTTAATAATACCTTCAACTATATATTCACAGTCATCAGTTTTTACAATTGGAGATATAATTACTTTTTTATATCCAGATTTTTCCTTTTTCAAATCAAACTTCTTTCCAACTCCACCCTGAGTAACCAAGATTTTTTTATCGCTATCTCCAAAATTTATTGATGCTTCAATATGATTATTCACTTTATATTCAATTATCCCTTTTGTATAATATTCTGCACCATCATTTTCTAAAGATTCTGAAATTACCTTCTCATAAGAACTAGATGATAATTGCAAATTTGCTTCCTCAGAAATCACTTCTTGTGAAAACTTATCTTTCGGATTAAAACCATCTTTTTTACATGAATTTAAAGTGAATATTCCAATTCCGATGAATAAAATTAAATATTTTGCCTGTGTTTTCATACTGAATAAGTTTATAACATGTTGATTATTAGATAAAAATAAGAAAACTATCGAGAAATAAAAAATAATATCCATTCAAAAACAATGACCTAAAATGCATTAACTTTATAGCGTGATTTATAAAAGTACATTAGACTGCGTTAATGACCTTGAAAAAAATGGTCATTTAGTTCGTATTAAAGAAGAGGTTGATCCAAATTTAGAGATGGCTGCTATTCAGTTGCGTGTATTTGAAAATGGAGGAAAAGCTGTTTTATTCGAAAATATTAAAGGTTGTGATTTTATGGCTGTCTCAAATCTATTTGGAACGCTAGAAAGAAGTGAGTTTATTTTTAGGAACACTTTTAAGAAAGTTAAACAACTTATAGAATTAAAAGACGACCCACTAAAAGCTCTCAAGTCTCCGATCAAAAACTTTTCTTTAGGGTTGATGGCTAAGAATGCTTTACCAAAAAATGTTTCAAGTTTACCTTCTTGTATGAAGGAAACTACCATAGATAAATTACCATTAATAAAATGCTGGCCAAATGATGGTGGAGCTTTTATTACCCTACCCCAAGTTTATTCTGAAGACCCAACAAATGAAGGTGTGATGAATTCTAATTTAGGAATGTACCGCATACAGCTTGATGGCAATGATTATGAATTGAACAAAGAAATTGGTTTACATTATCAAATACACAGAGGAGTTGGAGTCCATCAAACAAAAGCAAATGAATTAGGTAAACCGTTAAAGGTTTCAATTTTTGTTGGTGGCCCTCCCGCACATACATTAGCAGCTGTAATGCCCCTGCCTGAAGGATTATCTGAATTAACTTTTGCCGGTGCTTTAGGAGCTAACAGATTTAAATATACTTATATAGATGGTTACTGTGTAGCTACAGAAGCTGATTTTGTAATTACAGGAGAAATTCATCCGAACGATACAAAACCGGAAGGTCCTTTTGGAGATCACTTAGGCTACTACAGTTTAACACACGAATTTCCAGTATTAAAAGTGCATAAAGTTTACCATAGAGAAGATGCTATTTGGCCTTTCACAGTTGTTGGAAGGCCTCCACAGGAAGATACTCAATTTGGAGCATTAATCCACAAATTAGCAGGGTCAGCAATAAAAACTGAAATACCTGGAATTCATGAAATTAATGCTGTTGATGCAGCAGGAGTTCACCCATTATTATTAGCTGTTGGAAGTGAAAGATATACTCCCTACCAAGATACAAAACAACCTCAAGAACTCTTAACTATAGCCAATCATATCTTAGGAAAAGGCCAATTAAGTTTAGCAAAATATTTATTTATTTCTAACAAAGCTGATGCACCTGATTTATCGTGTAATAACATTAAGGAATACTTTATACATCTATTAGAGCGAGTTGATTGGAGAAGA
>JASJIW010000056.1:0-9615 GCA_037624665.1 Flavobacteriales bacterium | reverse complement strand
CTTAATGCTTTTTTTATGTTCTCTTCTGTAAAACTCATAATACAATAATTTAAGCAAATTTAAGGATTTTTAGGCTTCAAGATCTATTTCTAGAGCTGGATCCCAGAATACTTTTTTAAAGTTCAAAATTTTATCGTTTTTCACTTCAACACCTTCTTTTTGGAGTAAAATTTCCATCTCTTTTGGATGAGTAAAATGTGTTTTACCCGTAAGCAGTCCAATTCGATTAACTACACGATGAGCGGGTACTGGAGGATTCTGTTGGTGAGCATTGTTCATTGCCCAACCAACCATTCTTGAGCTTCTGCCCGACCCTAAATATTTAGCGATTGTTCCGTAAGAAGTAACTCGTCCTTCCGGAATTTCTCTACAGACTTGGTAAACCAACTGAAAGAAGTTTTCGCTATTTTCAGAATAATTCACTTCAACTGAAATCTACAATAATGGATGCTGTGACCTTTTGCCGCAAATAATTTCTCGTAAAAGGTTTTGATGTTTAAAATTTCTTGTGTTTTCGGATCTAAGTTTTCAGCCATTTCATTGTATAAGCTGAAAGTGCTCTCCAACAATTTAAATTTGCAACGTTCAACTTCATCCAATGTATATTGGAAAAAACCTTCGTGGTCCGTTTTTAAATGAATAATTCCTTCAGGCTTAAGAAATCTAGCATAACGATCAATAAACATTGGAGACGTTAAGCGTTTTCTTTCTAACCTGTCTTTGGGTTGAGGGTCTGGAAAAGTAATCCAAATTTCATCTACTTCACCTTCAGCAAAAAAGGAAGCAATATGATCAATTTGAGTTCTTACGAAATAGATATTGGTCATTTTGTTTTCAAAAGCTGTTTTAGCACCTCTCCAAATTCTATTTCCTTTAATATCAACTCCAATAAAGTTTTTATTAGGGTATTGCTCGCCCATTCCAACAGAATATTCGCCCTTTCCACAACCTAATTCTAAAACAATGGGATTGTCATTTTTAAAAATTTCTGTACGCCATTTCCCTTTTAAGGGATGATCTTTTCTAAAAACTTCATCAGTAGTAGGCTCTACAACATTGTTAAATGTTTTCATTTCTGCCCACTTTATTAATTTCCCTTTTCCGCCCATGTTGTAATTTTTGTCAAAAATAAAAAAAGCTCATCGACTGATGAGCTTTTATGTTTTTATTATTAAAAAATGTTTTAATAATGAATAATTTTCCGTGTATATTTCACTCCACTATTATTAATAATTTCTAAGAAATAAATGCCTTTATTAGAAGGCATATTTACTTTTAAAGTTAAACGGTTATTTACGGCAATCTCTTTAACTAGTTTTCCATCAATAGCGTTTATTTTAATCGTTTTTATATTTTTTAGTTTACTTATGTTTATTTCACCTTTAGTAGGGTTGGGTGCAATAATAATTTCTTTTAATTCTGCTGAGGCTTCAGGAACATTTACTATGCCGTCTACAATAAACTGGCCCATCATTCCATGGTCTTCATGTGTAAGCATATGGCAGTGGTACATGTACGGAACAGTATCGCTTACAAAATCTTCGAATTTTGCAATAAAACGGACTTCAGAAAATCCTCCAGGAACAAGTACCACATCATGGTAACCTCGCAATTCTGGTGGAGGTGCAACTCCATTGAAAGATAGAATAAAAAACTGAACATCATGAATATGGAAAGGATGAGCCATGCCGGTATTGTTTGTTACTCTCCATATTTCAGTAGCTCCATATTGTACAGTATCATTTATTATATTGATGTCGAAATTTGTATTATTTATTAAAAAAGGACCTGTAAAATCTACTGCAGTAGGTGCAGTTGAGAAGGTTATATCTCTAGTTAAACTTGCAGTATTTTCATTGATAGGTATGAAGTTCGCTAGTGTTGTAGGAATTGTTAAAATAGGGGATGTAGTTTGGGCAACTACATTAATATCTAAGAGCTGAAAATCGTTCCCGTTTAAAGGATTGTTGGTATATCCAGGAATTATTTGAAAAGATTGTATTCCTGGCTGTGTTGCTCCATACATACCATTTGGTAATTCAGAACCATAACTCAGCAATTGAAAATTTTGACCTAAATTACTTGAAAGGTCTATTAAAATATCAGCTCTTTGCCCTGGAGCCATTCTGTAACGGGTTAAATTTATTGGAGCACTTAATAACCCTCCATCGGTACCAATTAAACTGAACGGTTTGTTTCCTGTAAAACCAAACACCATAACACGTTGAGATGAAGCATTTAACACTCTCAAACGGACAACTTGAGCTGGGAAATTTACTGTAGGATTAATGGACCCGTTTACTAAAACAGAAGTATCCATTTCCGTATGTATTTCTATTTGTCCAGCGGCATCAAATCCTTTTGTTTGCATAATAATTGGAAACTCATCTACTCCGTATCTTAATGGAAGGTTAAGAGCTGCCTCTTCATTATCTCTAACTAAAATCATTCCTGCAACACCTTTAGAAACATGCTTGTCAGTATAGTGGTGCAAATGAGGGTGGTACCAAAAGGTTCCTGCTTTATCTAAGATGCTAAATTGCGGACTCCAAATTGACCCTGGAGAAATCTTCGTATGCGGGCCACCATCATTTTCAGGAGAAACATGCATGCCGTGCCAGTGCATAGTTGTTGTATCATTCAACTGATTATTAACGCTAAAACTTACAAAGTCACCTTTATCTAAAATAAGAGTTGGTCCTAGCAAATCTCCATTTGCCCCCATTGTATTGGTGGTAATTCCAGCGTTAAAAACTGTTGTCCCTTCCTGCAAGGTAAGGCTAATATTCGTTCCTGTTAATGTACTAGGTATTGCTAGAGGGTTTTGTGCACTTATATAAGAACTCGCGATTAGAAGTAAGAAGAATAATTTTTTCATGAAAGAAATATTTTTAACTAAAATAATTAATATTTTTCATAAAAAAATAAAAGAAGAAGATCAAAATTCACCAAAGGTATCGTAAGATGTCAAATAGGCTTTAATTTCTTTTTGCTGAATAGAAGCTTCTTCGTTGTTTTCCTCTTCTTTTAAGTTTCTATACATTTTAACTAAGGGAAGTATGAAATTGTGTAGTTGATCATGTGCAGCTCCTTTCATTGTACACACTTTAAAAAGCCCTTGCATTTCTGCAGAAAGGTTTTTGCCCATTTCTTGATAAAGCGTAATGTTTCCTTCTTCTATTTTCTCATTAGCAAGTTCAATCATCTTAGCAATTGCATTATTGGTTGCATCATCAGAGACCCATTTATCACCATTATTTAACGTTAGCTTATGCTTATTTTTTTTCTCCTTAGCATCTTGTCTCGTTTTTTTAAACCAATTGAGTAATTCGGCTTTTTGGATTGCATCTAGTCGTGCTTCAGGGTGCGTTAAAGGATAAGGTTTTAAAGGCATTTCTCCCTCTTCAACTTCTGCTATCATTTCTTCTAGTTTATGGTCTTTTTTCTTTTCATTATACGTACTCCATTTAGAAAAATTCAACTCTTCTCGAGCTTCATTAATATGATGTTTTACCCACCATGATACTGGGGAAATATTACTGTACCAAGGGTAAGAGCTTTCATTTGAATGACAATCATAACAAGATGATACTAATATTGTAGCAATCTCTTTTGGAGGATTTGTTAGCTCAATAAAATCATCTGCAGAATTTACTACTGGGTTTGTTTTATCTATTCTAAAAAATTGAATAATGATTAGAATAATGATTAGTCCGTATAGGGTCTTTTTTTTCATGCTGATAATTTTAAAAAGAGAATACTAATGTCTGATTATTTTTCGAATTGATTTCTCCTCGTTGCTATTTGTTATTTCTAAGAAATAAATTCCTTTTGCTTTGGGCACATTAATTTTTAGAAGTCCATTTTCAGTGTTTTGAATTTCTTTGACTAATGCTCCATTGACATTTAAGAATTTAATTGAAACTACATTCTCTAACCCTATGCCCTTGATTGTAATGAAATCTTTAGTGGGGTTTGGGTATATAGATAAGTTCTGAATTTCTTGAAAATTTGATCCGATTCCAACAGGTTCTGAAACAATAAACTGTCCCATCATTCCCATATCTTCGTGTGTCAGCATATGACAATGGTACATAAAAGGTATGGAGTCATCAGCAAAATCATTAAACTGAGCAATAAACCTGACTGTTCCCATCCCTGCAGGAACAATAACAACATCGTTTAAACCTTGCATTTCTAAAGGGGGAGGAGTTCCGTTAATATCTAAAATAAAAAATTGAACATCATGGATGTGAAAAGGGTGAGCAATTGGAGTTTCATTTGTTAAGGTCCAAATTTCTATATTATCTAAAGGAATAGTTTCGTTGATAATACTCATATTGAAATTTGCTCCGTTTATTAAAAACGGCCCAACGATGTTTGGTCCACCAGAGGCAGATGTAAATCTTAAACTTCTTGTTGTATTTTCTGTTCCTTCTAATAGGGGTGAATAAGCTGCTAATGAGCTTGGTATTGCTAATATTGGGTTAGCTGTTTGGGCTACAACATTAATATCTAATAGTTGAAAATTTGCGCCATTAAGAGGATTGTTAGTATAATTGGGAATAGTTGCAAATGCAGGCAAGCCAGGTTGTCCTGCACCATAGGTTCCATTAGGCAACTCCGAAGCATAGCTCATTAATTGAATGTTTTGACCCATATTAGAAGTTAAATCAATTAAGATGTCTACTCTTTGACCTGGCCCCATTCTATACCTTGTTAAACTTACAGGAGCTGTTAATAAACCTCCATCTGTACCAATTACACTAAATGGTTTGTTTCCTGAAAACCCAAGTTCGAAAATTCTTTGTGAAGATCCATTTAACACTCTTAATCTTACTATTTGAGCAGGGAAATCAACAACTGGGTTAATTGTTCCGTTTACCATTACAGAGGTATCCATTTCTGTATGTATCTCGATTTGGCCTGCTGCATCAAGACCTTTAGTTTGCATTACAATAGGAAATTCATCTACACCATAATTCATAGGTAACCCTAATGTTGCTTCTTCAGCATCTCTTACCAATATCATTCCTGCAATCCCCTTAGAAACATGTTCGTCAGTATGCATATGTAAGTGAGGGTGATACCAATACGTACCAGCTTTATCAAGTATAGTAAAAGAAGGATTCCATGTTGTTCCAGGAAGTATTATACTATGAGGACCCCCATCATTTATTGGGGCAACGTGTAATCCGTGCCAATGAATAGTAGTGGTATCTGTTAATTGATTGGCTACAGTAATATTAACAAAAGAATCTTTTTGTAAAATAAGTGTAGGGCCTAATAAACTCCCGTTTGCGCCCATTGTATTTGTAATGGTTGGCGGATAAAACTGAGTCGTCCCATTCTGTAATGTTAGATTTATATTAGACCCAGAAAGTGTTGTAGGAATTGCTAAAGGATTTTGGGCTTCAAGAAATGTAAAGGAAGCACCAGTAAGTAATAATAGGAGTAATATTTTTTTCATAATTGATTGTTTTTTTAAGTTAGTTAAGTTCTATTTTTTGGACATTTTAAAATTTTACGAGTAGTCTCCCATAATTTATCCCCTTCTTTGGTTAAATTAAAATCAAAGTTATTAAGCCTCCATCTTAAGATCGTGAAACGCATACTTCCCATAATGATATCAGCTAATTGAGAAGGTTCAAAATCAGCACGGATAGATTTGTCTTTCTGACCAAGCTGAATAATATTTTCTAAGAGTGTTTTCTTTTGTGTTAATATAGATAAAACAACTTTTGAGAGTTGTTCATCATATTGAAAACTAGTCTCTGAAAAAATAACCATTACAACTGCAGGGTTTTTCGAAAAGTGATTAAATTGAAACTCCATCAAGCGTTGGATCTTATCACCTCCTAAATCATTATTAGTCATTACTTTTTCAATCCCACTTTTCATCTGTAATCGATAAAAGATGAGTACCGATTGAATGATGTTTCTTTGATTTTTAAAGTGCCGATATAAAGCAGGCTCAGAAAATCCTACTTTTGCTGCTAAATTCTTTGTGGTGAGGTTCTGTAATCCTTTCTCACCAATTAACTCCGTAGCTGCAGTAATAATTTCTATTTGACGTATTGTGAAATCCAAGGAGCAAAGTTAGTTAACACTAACTTAATAAAAAAATTAAATCCTAGCTAAATTTAGTAAAATCCATTTTTCTACTACTACTGTTGACTTTTACAAGTATTTTTTTTAGTTGAAAAATAGATTAACTTTAACTTTTTAACAATGGAAACGGAAAAAACGATACTAATTTGCCCATTAGACTGGGGGCTAGGACATGCGACACGTTGTGTTCCGCTCATTAATCAATTCATAGCTGATGGACATGACGTACTTATTGGTGCAGATAAAAAGCCATTAGCATTTTTAAAACAAGAATTTCCAACACTAAAAACAGTTGTGATTCCTGGTTATGAGGTGACTTATAGTAAGAAAGGAAGCGCGTTAAAGTTGTTATACGAGAGTGTGAAATTTTTCAATTTCATAAAAGAAGAACATTCTTTTATCGATAAAATAATTGAAGAGAATAATGTTGATCTATTGATTTCTGATAATCGTTACGGTTTATGGAGTAAGAAAATAAAATCAATAATTATTACACACCAATTATATGTAAAAGCTCCTTTAGGAGAAAAAATTGCATATCAAAAAATTGAAAAGTTAGTTGGTAATTTTGATGAATGCTGGGTTCCAGATGTAATTGGAAAAGTTAATTTATCGGGCGATTTATCACATCTACACCCAATAAAAGTACCCCACAAATTTATTGGCTCTTTGTCACGGTTTCCGGTCTCTGATTTAACAATTCAAATTAAAGAAGAATATGATGTAATAGCTATTATTTCAGGCCCAGAGCCACAACGCACACTATTTGAAAAACTAGTTTTTAAAGAAATCGAACGGAATAAATTAAAGGCTATTGTTGTTAGAGGTTTGCCAGGGGGTAATTCTGAATTAAAGACTCAGAATTATACTGTAAAAATTTTCAATCATCTTGCAACACCATTGTTAGAAGAGTATATTTTAAAAAGCAAAACCGTGGTTTGTAGGGCTGGTTATTCTAGTATTATGGATTTAGTAGCCTTACGAAAACCTGCTCTTTTAATCCCTACTCCCGGACAAACTGAACAAGAATATTTAGCCAATTACCATTTAGATCAGGGTAATTTTTACAGTCAAGAACAAGTTAATTTTGATTTAGAAAAAGGATTGATTGAAGTGGAAAAAACTGAACCTAAATTTTTACTTGAGAAGAACGAAACCTTAAATCTTATTTAAAATTTCAGCTGCGGCATGAAGAGTTTCTTCTTTTTTAGCCACACAAAAACGCAAAATCTTTTCATCTACTTTTTGATGATAAAATACTGATACAGGAATTGAAGCAATTTTGTGCTTCTTTGTCAACTCAATCGCAAAAGCCGTATCCTCAGTATCGGTAATATTTGAATACCTCAACAATTGAAAGTAAGTACCTGAAGAAGGTAAAATTTCAAATTTTGAATCTTTTATTAAAGATGTAAATAGATCTCTTTTCTCTTGGTAAAAATTGTTTAAACTTAAATAATTGTTTTCATTTTTAAGATATTCTGCCAGTCCGCATTGAACAGGGGTGTTAGCAGAAAAAACAATAAATTGGTGTGCTTTTCTAAACTCAATCATCAGATTTTTTGGTGCTAAACAATAGCCTATTTTCCAACCTGTGTTATGAAAAGTTTTACCAAATGAAGAAATGATGAATGAACGTTCAGCTAATTGAGGATATTTAGAAACACTCTCGTGTGGTTTCCCGTCAAAAATAATGTGCTCATATACTTCATCGCTAATCAATAAAATATCAGTGTCAGCAACAATTTTTTGTAACGCTAACATATCGCTTTCTTCTAAAACTGTTCCTGTAGGGTTATGTGGTGTATTGATGATTATCATCTTAGTGCGCTGATTAATCAATTTTTTCACCTGGCTCCAATTCACCCTAAAATCAGGCGCTTGCATTTGAACAAAAACTGTTCTTCCGCCATTTAACTCAATAGCAGGCTCATAACAGTCATAAGCAGGAGTAAAAATAAGAACTTCGTCTCCTTCAGTAATTGTAGCGGCAATTGCTGTATAAATTGCTTGAGTCGCTCCTGCAGTAACAGTTATTTCCGATTCGGGATGATATGCTGCTTCGTAAAGATTTTCTGTTTTAATTGCTATTTGCTCTCTTAAGGCCATTACTCCAGCCATTGGAGCATATTGGTTTAAACCTTTTTTCATGGCATCGCTAACCAAACTTGTTAATTCTTCAGAACTCTCAAAATCAGGAAAGCCTTGTGAAAGATTTATTGCTTGATTTTCGTGAGCTAACTGACTCATTACCGAAAAGATAGTTGTTCCCACCTTAGGTAATTTCGATTTTATGGCATTTGGGTAGTTAGGCATAATCCTTTTTTAAGGACGACAAATGTAATAAAAGAGTTGGGTGTTTTTACGAATCATATAGATTAGATTCTCCAGCGACTTTCTCATACCCTTCATCAACCAATAAATTATCACCATCTGCAGCTTCAACAGCAAGTGTGTCACAAATTTCATTGTACTCGTTTCCGGCATGGCCTTTAACCCAGTTAAACTTAATGGTGTGTTTTGGATAGATGAGTAAAAAACGTTTCCAGAGGTCAATGTTTTTTTTCCCTTTAAACCCTTTTTTTTGCCAGCCAAAAACCCAGCCTTTTTCTACAGAGTCAACAACGTATTTTGAATCTGAAAAAACTTGGACATCTGCAGGGTTTTTAATGCTCTCTAACGCAACTATTACGCTTAACAACTCCATTCGATTGTTGGTAGTTAAACGAAATCCCTCAGAAAGTTCTTTTTTGTGTTTCCCACTCATCATAACCGCTCCATAACCTCCGTTTCCAGGGTTACCTTTGGCTGAACCGTCAGTATAAATAGTAATCTTTATCATTGCTTATTTTACAAAAACATATCATCAAAAAGGAACGTTTACAAACGCTCTCATACTCCCACAGTTTAAATAGCGTAGCACTATTTTCTTTATTTCGAATCTAAAATATGGAAATTGTACGAGATAGAAAGGAATTTTAACAAGAATTATACCCCTAAATTTGTTCTAAATAATTTAACGGCAATTGCTAATAAAATTACGCCAAAAACTTTACGTAAAACAGCTAATCCGCCAGAACCTAATTTTTTCTCGATAAACGCAGAAGATTTTAAAACAGCATAAACCAAAATCATATTCACTACAATTGCTACTATAATATTTTGAACAGCGTATTCGGCACGTAAAGAAAGAAGTGCCGTCATTGTTCCTGCCCCGGCAATTAAGGGAAATGCCAATGGTACAATTGAGGCAGTTTGCGGAACATCGTCCTTATATAATCGGATTCCTAAAATCATTTCTAAAGCAAGGAAAAATAAAATAAATGAACCTGCAATAGCAAATGAGTTAACATCAATTCCAATTAATCCTAAAATAGATTCTCCTACAAATAAGAACACAATCATAATAATTAAGGCAACTACACTTGCTTTTTCAGATTCAATATGTCCAACTTTTTGTCTTAAATCCATAATAATTGGAATGGATCCAATAATATCTATTAC
>JASJIW010000055.1:0-101962 GCA_037624665.1 Flavobacteriales bacterium | reverse complement strand
GCTAGTAAATACTTCTTTTTTATTTTCAAATTTATTTTAAGGATTATTCAGCTGATAGCGACATTAAATATTTGGAAATACGTTTTTTTGTTACCATGAGTTTATCAAAGGGCTAAGACGAAAAGTATGTGATTTAAAGAGCTAAGTCATCTGAATTTGCATTTAGCAAAGATAATTGCTATTCTGAGATGGTTCGTTTAATGAACTTGTTGGTCGCTTTATGCGACTTGCATTGTGTTAAACTAAGTTAGTCTTTTTTCAGGAGAAAGTCAAGTGCTGACTTAACGAATACTTAAGTAAGGTTAACTCTTCATATAAACATCCATTTGTGGGAATGGAATGGTGATTTTGTTTTCGATAAATTTTTGGTTAATTATTTTTCGAATATCACTTTTTACATTTTCAATTCTGAAAACATTTTTACTGAAAAACAGCAATTCAAAATCCAATGAAGAATTACCAAAATCTAAGAACCGTGCTTTAATTGTTTTAGGATCTTTAATCTCTGGATGTTCAAAGGCAGCTTCAGTTAAAACTCTAATAACTAGATCTACATCAGTTCCATATGCAACACCAATGTTAATTCTAAAACGTGTTTTTTTAGATTGATGACTCCAATTAATAACTTTATTGGTTGTAATTAAAGAATTAGGAATAATAACAATAATATCATCTCTATTAATTACTGTAGAAGTTCTTAAACCAATGTTTTGAATGAGTACTACATCACCTTCAACCTCTAAAACATCACCAACAGAAGTAGTATTCTCTACCAATAAAATAATACCAGAAATAAAATCGTTAAATGTATGTTGCAACCCTAAACCAACACCAACTAATAATGCTGCAGATCCAACTAGTAAAGCATTTAAGTTGATTCCAACGGTATTCATAATTAGGATAATTGCTATAATCCAAAGAAAATATTTAGTCAATTTGTAAAGGGAGTAAGCACTTCCTTTTTCTATTTTATTGAGCTTATTGTCACTAAATAATATTTTTTTAATTCCTTTTGAAACAAAAACAGTAACAACTATAATCATAGCAATAGCAACAATCGAATAGGCCGAAAGTTGGTAAGTTCCAACATCTATTATGTTATAATCTATAAATTCTTTAAACGTCATGGCTTCTTAACAAAAAATATTTAAGCGAAGGTACTTAAATTATGGCGAAACTATTTCCATTAGTGTCGCACAAAGTATAGCTCCATAAGTTCCTAAAGCATAACCTAAAACTGCTAATAAAACACCAACAGGAGCAAGGCTAGGGTGGAAAGCAGAAGCGACAACAGGCGCAGAAGCTGCACCACCAACATTCGCTTTACTTCCAACAGCTAAAAAGAAAAATGGTGCTTTTATTATTTTAGCTACAGTAAATAATAATCCAACATGGAAAGCCATCCAAAGTAACCCAATAATAATGAAATCCCAATATTGTACCAATTGTGATAAATCTATTTTCATTCCAATAATAGCTACTAAAATATAAATAAATACACTTCCCATTTTTGATGCTCCAGCACCTTCTAATTTTCTCATTTTAGTAAAAGAAAGGATTAAACCATAAGTAGTAGAAAGAACAACTACCCAAAAGAATTGGCTTGACAAAACGGTGTTAGCCATTGAAGAGTCTTTTGCTAAACCACTAAATGTTGTGGCTAAAAAATGAGATAAACCAACTCCAACAAATGCAACAGCAAAAATTTGAATTAAATCAGAAAGTGTCGCTTCTCGCTTAACACTTTGTGTGTAGCTCTCCATTTTATTTTTTAATCTTTCTATAGAAGAAGAATCTGCTTTTAACCAGTTGTCAATTTTATCAGATTTTCCTGCTCCAAACAGAATAAATGCCATCCAAATATTAGCAACTACAACATCAACAGCTAGCATTGCACCGTATTTATCTACATTAAATTTATACAATTCTAACATAGCCGTTTGGTTTGCTCCACCGCCAATCCAACTTCCTGCTAATGTTGCTAAACCTCTCCAAACAGCATCAGGACCTGCACCATTTAAGGTGTCAGGAGATATAACTGAAGTAATTAATATGGCAATAGGACCTCCTAAAATAATACCAACTGTAGCCGTAAAAAACATGATTAAAGCCTTTGGACCCAAACGAATAATTCCTTTTAAATCGGTACTTAAGGTCATTAAAATTAAAGAGGCTGGTAAAAAGTAGTTTTTGGCTATTGGCCAAAGTCCCGAAAATTTAGGGGATATAATGTTAAATGTACTCAGCAAAGCTGGAAGTAAATAACACATCAACAAAGCAGGAATTACTTTGTAAAACCAACTCAGTTTTTTTATTTTAGACGTATAAAATACAATTCCTAAACAGGCCATTAGTAGTCCGAAAACTACAGCATCATCTGTTACTAAGGGTTGTTTGAGTATTTCTGTTAAATCTGTTGCCATAGTTTAATTTTTAAGCGAAAATACATTTTCTCCGTTAATAAAAGTTTGAATCACTTTTACATCAAGTATATTTTCTTCGTTCATTATCATAATATCATTGTTTAGGATTACAAAATCTGCTGATTTTCCAATTTCTAAACTTCCTTTTTCATTTTCTTCAAAATTTGAAATGGCTGCCCAAATAGTCATTCCTTTTAGTGCGTCTTTTTTGCTCAACGCATTTTCCATTTGGTAACCATCTTTCGGATAGCCTTGTGCATCTTTTCTGGCAACAGCTGCATAAAAGGTTTTGATAGGACTAATATTTTCAACTGGAAAATCTGTACCCAAGGCTACAATTCCATTTTGCTTTAATAAGTCTTTATATGCATAAGCTCCTTTAACACGATGTTCTCCTAATCTATCTTTTACCCAGTACATATCAGAGGTAGCATGTGTGGGTTGTATGGAAGGGATAATCGTATAAGCTCTAAATTTCTCAAAATCATCTGGATGAATAACTTGAGCGTGCTCAATTCTCCAACGTTTATCATTTACACCTTTTAAAGTCTTGGCATAAACATCTAGAATTAATCTGTTGGCTGAATCACCAATACAGTGGGTATTCATCTGAAACCCTTTTTCATAAAGAATTGGTGCATATTTGTTAAAGAAATCAGCTTCACTAATTAGTAATCCGTGGTGATTGTTTTCATGAATATCTGAATAAGGATCTATAAGGCAAGCTCCACGAGAACCTAATGCTCCATCAGCATAAAATTTAAAGGAGTTTACTGTAAGTCTTTCCGTTTTGTAAGGTCCTTTTTTTAGATAATGATTCAGCATACTCTCATTACCAGAAATCATGGCATAAACTTTCAGTTTCAGCTTATGTTCTTGTTGTAACCTGTCAATTAAATCAATGGTATCTTTTGATAGTCCTGCATCATCAACAGTAGTTATTCCAACTTCAAACAATTGGTGTTGAGCAATTAATAACGCTTCTTCAATATCTTTTATATCAGGTTGTGGAATTACTTTATGTACAAGTTCTAACGCATTATCTAGCAGTACTCCTGTTAGTTGAGATTGATTTCCAGAGCCTTGCTCGTTGGTTGAAAGATTTAACTGCTGGTTATTGCTTTTTTTTGAATGATGAACAATTAATGCTCCTCCTTCAATTTTTGTTTTTGAAGTAATGTTTGCGCGTCTTAAAGCCTCACCATTTGCAATGGCAGCATGTCCATCTATTCTTATCAGAAAAACAGGTTGACTAGGGAATAAGCTATCTAATTTTCCTCTACTTGGAAATTCTTTTACTTCCCAATCATTTTGATCCCAACCTCTACCAATAATCCATTCTTCAGTATTGGTTTCTGAAAAATGGGTTACTTTATTTAGTGCATCTTCAAAAGATTTGGTACCCACTAAATTTACTTTTTTAAGGTTTAATGCATAGCCTACAAAATGACAATGAGCATCTATAAAACCTGGGTAAATAGCTTGTTTTTTAGCGTCTATAGTTTCTTTAGCGTTGTATTTATTTCGTATTTCGTGTTCGGCACCAATAGCAACAATTTTTCCATCAGTAATAACCATTGCTTCAGCAATATCAAACAAATCATTAACGGTATAAATTTTTGCATTATGAACGATTAAATCAGCCTGATCCTTTTCAGTACAGCTAATAAAGCTGAAAAGGAAAAGAGATAACGCTAGCTTTAATATTTTGCTTGTATTGAGGCTTGTCGAAATGTTCATACTATTTTTTTCAAAAAGAGATGTTTGTGTTTTATTTTTTTTGGAATATTTATAAGTAATAAAATATGCTTATTAAAGATTCTTTCACATCCCTTTTTAGAGAAAATAAAAGTAGTTAAAATTGGTGTATTTTTGTTTGATGAATAAGAAAGAACGATATCAGTTATTTGTAGCGCACTTTAGTGAGCATCAGCCAGTGGCAGTAACCGAATTGGATTACAACAATCCGTATGAATTATTAGTTGCGGTTATACTTTCTGCTCAGTGTACTGATAAACGAGTAAACATTGTAACGAAAGACTTATTTAAACGATTTCCAGAGCCTGAATCTTTGGCAGAAGCTGATGTAGCAGAAGTTTTTGAATATATTAGGAGTATTAGTTATCCCAATAATAAAGCAAAGCATTTAGTTGGAATGGCCAAAATTTTAGTCAATGAATTTAAGAGTGTTGTTCCTGAAGATGTAACGGATTTACAAACAATGCCTGGTGTAGGAAGAAAAACGGCTAATGTAATAGCCAGTGTTGTTTACAATATGCCTGTTATGGCTGTTGATACGCATGTGTTTAGAGTTTCTGCAAGGTTAGGTTTAACAACAAATGCGAAGAACCCTTTAGAGGCGGAATTGCAATTAGTAAAGCATATTCCTGATGAGGTAATGCATATTTCTCACCATTGGTTAATACTACATGGTAGGTATGTTTGTCAGGCCAGAAAGCCTAAATGTGGAGAATGTAAAATCACTCATTTTTGTAAGAGTTATGGTAAGTTCGACTTAAAATGAATTTCTAAGGCTTATTTTTTATACTGTTGGGTTACTTATTGTCAATATTATAATGTAATCCGATGTTCGTTTTTTGATCAACAGCAGCTTTGGTAACCAAATAAGCAACACTTCTTAAGTTACGTAACTCACAAATACTGACGGAAATTTTAGAGATATTGTATAATTTTTCAGATTCATCATAAATCAAGTGGAGTCTAGAAATGGCTCTTTCTAACCTTTCGTTAGAACGAACAATACCAACATAATCACTCAATATGTTTTGCAGTTCTGTTTTTGTTTGAGAAACTAAAATCTCTTCATTTTGAATGGATGTGCCTTCATCATTCCAATCAGGAATTTTATCCTTGAATGAAATGTCTGAAATATGATGAACTCCATGCATAAAAGCATTGTGAGAAAAAACAAGTGCTTCAATTAAGGAGTTTGATGCGAGTCTATTTGCTCCGTGTAAACCAGTATGAGAACACTCTCCAGAAACGTACAAATGCTGAATAGAAGATTCTGAATTTAAATTAACATTAACACCTCCACATAAATAATGAGCAGCAGGAACTACTGGAATGTAATCCTTTGTAATGTCAAGACCTATGGATGTACATTTATTAAAAATAGTAGGAAAGTGGTCCGTTAATTTTTCTTTAGAAATGGCTGTGGTATCTAAGTAAACATGTTGGTTACCCGATTTTTTCATTTCAGCATCAATCGATCGTGCAACAATATCTCGAGGAGCTAAATCTTTACGATCATCATAATACTCCATAAAAGCAAGATTGTTATGGTCTTTTAAAATAGCACCAGCTCCACGAACTGCCTCAGAAATTAAAAACGAAGGATTATCCTTTGGATTGTATAAAGCTGTTGGATGGAACTGTACAAATTCCATGTTTTTAATAAATGCCTTTGCTCGATAAGCCATCGCAATACCATCGCCAGTAGCAACCGATGGGTTTGTAGTGTTTAAGTATGCTTGCCCAATTCCACCACTAGCAAGCAGTGTAATTCTTGAACGCAATGTAAACGTTTCGTTTGTTTTTCTATTTAAAACATAAGCGCCATAACATTCTTTGTTTTCTGTTTTTCTAGAAACCTTTTCACCAAAATGATGTTGGGTTATCAAATCAATTGCAAAGTGATGGTTTAAGATTGTAATGTAAGGATGCGTTACGACTTTATGAATTAAAGCACGTTCAATTTCGTTTCCTGTTAAGTCTTTATGGTGTAAAATACGATGATCAGAATGACCACCTTCTTTAGCTAAGTCATATTCTCCATCCTCATTTTTATCAAAATTTGTTCCCCAATCAATTAATTCTTGAATTCGCTCTGGAGCTTTCTCAATAACCATTCTTACAACTGCCTCGTCACATAATCCATCACCAGCAATGAGTGTGTCTTGTATATGACTTTCAAAAGAGTCGGAATCTTTGGTTACTGCAGCAATTCCTCCTTGGGCATATTTAGTATTACTATCATCCTCATTGGCTTTAGTAATAATAGTTACGCTAACAGTTTCGTTTTTTAAACGGAAGTGCTCAGCAACTTTATAAGCATAACTTAGGCCTGCTATTCCGGAGCCAATTATGAAAAAGTCAGTTTTCATTAGCTTAATTCAAGCATTCTGTTTACAGATTTTAACGCTTTTAAACGGGTATCTTCTGGTACAAAAATTTCTGGTTGTAAATGCGTTAAACTTGCATGTATTTTTTCTAAAGTATTCAACTTCATATAAGGGCATTCACTACAAGCACAAGTATTGTTTTCGTGTATTGGAGCAGGAATTATCGTTTTATTAGGCGCTGCTTGTTTCATCTTATGAATGATACCAACTTCGGTAGCAACAATAAATTCTGGAGCATCATTCTCTGCAACATATTTTAATAGCGCAGTAGTCGAACCAATAAAATCAGCTTCATCTAAAACATCTTGCTGGCACTCAGGGTGAGCAATTAGTTTCGAATTTGGATATTTTCCTTGTAACAATTTAAGTTTATCAGCAGATATTTCAATGTGTACTTCACAAGCACCATCCCATAACACTAAATCACGCTTTGTTTTTTTAGCAACATATCTTCCTAAGTTAATGTCTGGAGCAAAAATTATTTTTTCATCCTTTGGTAAGCTATCAACTATTCTAATGGCATTAGATGAGGTACAAATAATATCGCTTAAGGCTTTAATTTCAGCAGAACAATTAATGTAACTGATAACTGTATGATCAGGATATTCTTTTAAAAACGCTTCAAACTTATCTGTTGGAGCAGAATCTGCTAAAGAGCAACCTGCATTTAAATCTGGAATAATAACTGTTTTATTAGGGCTTAAAATTTTAGCTGTTTCACCCATAAAGTGAACCCCAGCAAATAAAATTACATCAGCATCTGTTGCCGCGGCTTCTTGCGATAAGCCTAAGCTATCACCTATATAATCAGCAATATCTTGTATGTCTTCCTGTTGGTAGTAATGGGCAAGGATTACCGCATTTTTTTCTTTTTTTAAACGCGCTATTTCGCTTATTAAATCTTTTTCTTTTTGAAGTTCTGCAGTAACAAAACCTTGCTTTTTTACTTGCGCAACAATATCCATTTTACTTATTTCAGTTATAGAAAATACAAAGATACAGAAGTGGTGGTAAACTTATTGGTAAAGTTTTATGAATCTTATCATTTATCGTATGGAAATAATAGACCAAGGTTCTTTAGTTGAAAACCCTATTCGAAGCAAGAAGAAAAAAATAAGTCGGGTTATCATCTCTTACAAATGTTAGCGTTATAAGGGTCAATTGCATTAGCAAAGAGTAGTGTTTAAATTATCAATTAGGTGTTGTTTATGTTTTTGGCACAGCTTTTGAAATGTAGAAGGAAAATTAGAGGCATGAAACGAGCAAAACAAAGTTTATTGGATTTAAGTAAATGTTGTTAGCGAGTTCCATGCAACAAATTAATAAACTAGGACAAATGAAAAAAATTAAAATCATATTAGCAGTAATTGCACCGTTGTTTTTTGCAAGTTGTGTAATATTAGATAGTTCACCAGGAGTAAATGGTAGAGATGGAAACGCTTATTTTGGTGTAGATTATGAACATGTTGCACCATATAGCTACTGGGATGATAATAACTCAGTACCATTTAATCCAGTATTAGGAGAATACTACCATACATATCCAGGTGTTTATGAGTTTGAATATTTTATAAATAGAGAAGACTATTATTATGGTACTTATGAAGTATGGACTAACCAAGGAGGTTTAGGAGGAGCACACGGAGAACCTGGTTATGATGGAATAGATACTTATTTAATGTTAATTACTGATCCAGATGGATTTCATGAGCATGCAGATGGGTACAATTATAAATCTGGATCTAGTGAACCAATTGTAATTGAAAAGAAAGTATGTAACGAAAATTATAAAATAACATTACAAAGAGGAAATATTAAAATGCGGAAGGCAAAAACGCCAAAGTTTATTGGAAAATAGTTTTTAGTGTTAACTTGGTATAAGTTAAGTGAGTGATTAGGGATGCGAGAGCATCCCTTTTCTATTTTTTTGGTTAATACCGTTTTTTTGTAAAAAGTCAATATCTTATAAAGACATAATCCCTTCAATACTGCCTGCTCTATCGTAAACAGCCATTACTTCTGCTACATTCATCATTACTTCTTTAGCCGAAATACTTATAAACTTATTGCTCTTAGATTGGCGGGTAGTCACTTGAGCATCACTACCAAATAAAGCTTCAACCAAAGCCAGTTTTTTATTATCAGATGGAATAATAAATTTAAACAAGTAAGGTTTAGGAAATCCTCCTTGTTCTTCTAATGTTGCTCTTAAGTTAGCGTATGGATCTTCTGCCATTGTATTTGTTATTTTTTGCTACAAAACTAAGAGAATATTTTCTAATACATAATTCGAGTAATAAGATAGGAATTAATACTTTTGAACAAAACATAACATGTTGAACTTCGAAGACATAAGACCTTATAATGATGATGAATATCATCAAGTAGTTAAAAAACTTTTTAAAGTAACTCCTTTAATGGATATGGCAAATGCTTATTTGCCAGAGCTTGCTGCAGGTGAACTCGAAAAGCTATTGCTTTCCTTTAAATCTATAACTGAGTTTCAATCCAAAATGATTTGTAGAATTATAGGTGAGGTATTAAAAGTATCAGTTAATAAATTTAGCTATGATGGTTTAGGTGCAATAGGAAAGGATAGTTCTCCTTTATATATTACCAACCATAGAGATATTGTATTGGATTCGGCTTTTATTAATTATTGTTTAAATGATTCAGAACACAACACAAGTGAAATTGCTATTGGTAGTAATTTACTTTCTGAACCATGGATTAGAGAACTGGTAAGAATCAATAAGAGTTTTATCGTAAAAAGAAATATTCCAAAGCAAGAGATGTTATCGTCAGCACAAAATTTGTCGGCTTACATTAATTATACGCTTAAAGATAAAAAACAATCTATTTGGATTGCTCAACGAGAAGGAAGAGCTAAAGATGGATTTGATAAAACAGCACCAGGTTTATTAAAAATGTTTGGAATGGCTTCTGACGATAATTTGTTAGAACATTTAATTAGTTTAAATATTACGCCAGTTAGTTTAGCTTATGAATTAGATCCTTGTGATGGATTAAAAGTTCCTGAGTTATTAAAGAAAGCAGCAGGTGAGGAGTATATTAAAGCTAAAGGTGAAGATGAAATGAATATGGGTTTAGGAATAACAGGGCCTAAAGGAAATGTTCATCTTCAATTTGGAACGTCAATCAATGATAAAATAAAAGGACTGGGCCACATTAAAAATAGAAACGAACTTTTAAAGACTATTGCAGCTATTATTGATAAAGAGATTTATAAAAATTATCATTTGTGGAACTCCAATTATGTAGCGTATGATTTACTACATACTTCAAATAAGTACGAAAACAAGTATGATGAAGGTGGTAAAGAAAGTTTTGAAAATTACATGAATGAGAAATTAGGTGATTTAAAAGGGAATGCTGAAGCAAAGAAAATATTCTTGCTAATGTATGCTAATCCTGTTTTAAATGCAGAAATAGCTTTAGAAACGGTATAATTAAGAAAATAAGTAACACAAAAAAAACTCCTACAAATACTATTTGTAGGAGTTTTTTTGTCAATATATTTAAAGGATGTTAACCTAATCCAGGTAGCATTCCCATAGCAGTATGACTCATTTCACTTTTCTCAATACGTTCAGCTTGCTCTAGCGCTCTATTAGCAGCAGTAACTATAAGAGCCTCAATTTGTTCTTTACTCGCATTTTTGAAAAAGGTCGGGCTAATTTCAATGCTATTTAACATTCTATTTCCGTTGGCAATAACCTTTACACTTCCGTTTTCGGCTTCACCAACAACAGTAATATTATTTAATTTTTCTTTGATGACTTCCATCTGGCCTTGCATCTTTTCCATCATCTTTTTATTCAACTTATTTCCGAACATACTATTTAAATTTTTTATTGAGAATAAACATTGTAGTTAACCATACCGCTAAGCAGGTTCCACTTACATATTTCATAATAACGTGTTCTTGACCAACAATAACTAATGCTGTAATAAGTACCACAGCCAAAGCTGCGAATACCATGAATTTTATTTTATCTTTTTGTAGCAAATTTCTTAATTTTAATGTGAAGGTAAAGTTAGTTAAAAAAGCAGAAATAATTTTATTAAATGAAGCGTGTAATTGTTCTGTAAATGAGGTTGCAGAACTAACAACAATTATTAATTTTGTGTCTTAAATTTATTATTTATGTCAATTATTAGAATTACCAAAGAATTTCAATTTGAAATGGCACATGCCTTAGTTGGTTATGATGGACCTTGTAAAAATATTCACGGACATTCATATAAGCTTGATGTAACCGTAAAAGGTAAAGTGAAGAGCGGTACATCAGATTCTGATGAAGGGATGGTAGTTGATTTTGGTGTCATCAAAAAAATAGTAAAAGATTTAATTGTTGATGAATTCGATCATTCATTGGTTTTAAATGAAAAGATGGACATCGATATGTCTCAATTTGATTTTATGAATAAATTAATAATTGTTCCATTTCAACCAACTTGTGAGCTGTTATTAGGACATTATGCTGGTTTAATAAAAACAAACCTCCCTACTAATATTGAATTACACAGTTTAATGTTAAGAGAGACACCAACTTCTTATGCCGAATGGTTTGCAGCCGATAACTAGAATTAACTGACTCTACTCATTTTTTTTCTTGTGTTCAATTTTGTATTTTTACACTAGATGAAAAAAGGTACAATGAAATATAAATTAAGAGAAAAGCAGGAGCTTAAGAGAAATCCTGAATGATTATTGAGTAATACCTTTACAAGTAATCATTATTCATTAAACAATAATCATTAAAAAAATGTCAAGATATCATCAATTGGGGAAGGTCCCAAAGAAAAGACACACTACATTTAAGAAAGAAGACGGAAGCTTATACCAAGAAGAATTATTCGGAACAGCTGGTTTTGCGGGGATGTCATCTTTAATATATCACCTATATCCACCAACAGTGGTAAGTGAAATAAAAAAAGTGAAAGATCTTACGCCAAAAGTGGCTGTAGAAAAAAACATGAAAGCATTAAGCTTTAAAGGTTTTACTTTAGAACCAGAAGAAGATTTTTTAGACAGTAGAAAAATACTATTTGTAAACAATGACATGAAGATAGGTTTGGCAGCGCCTAAATCATTTTCAAAAGATTATTTCTATAGAAATGGAGATTCTGATGAAATGTTGTTTATCCACGTTGGTTCAGGAACATTAAGAACGATGTATGGGAATTTAGATTTCAAATATGGAGACTATTTAATTATACCTAAAGGGACTACTTACCAAATAGATTTTGATACAGAAGATAACAGAATATTGTTTATCGAATCAAAAGGAGCAATTACAACTCCAAACAGATACAGGAACAATTATGGACAATTATTAGAGCACTCTCCGTTTTGTGAGCGTGACTTTAGATTGCCAAAAGATTTAAAAACGCATGACGAAAAAGGTCAATTTAAGATCTTATCAAAAAAGCAAGATGTTTTATGGGAATATACCCATGAAAATCACCCTTTTGATGTAGTAGGATGGGATGGGTTTAATTATCCATATGCATTTTCTATTCATGATTTTGAACCAATAACAGGTAGAATTCACATGCCACCACCAATTCATCAAACTTGGGAAGCGCCAGGATATGTAGTTTGTTCATTCGTTCCTAGAATGTATGATTATCATCCAGAATCAATTCCTTCACCATATCATCATAGTAATATTGACTCTGAAGAGTTGTTGTATTATGTAGATGGTGACTTTATGAGTAGAAATGATATTGATAAAGGACAACTGACTTTACATCCAGGTGGAATTCCTCATGGGCCACACCCAGGAGCAATTGAAAGAAGTGTAGGGAAAGAAAAAACAGAAGAGTTAGCAGTTATGATTGACCCTTTTAACCCGTTAATGATAACTGAAGAAGCAATGAACTTAGAAGTGGATGACTATTACAAGAGTTGGAACCACTAAAACAAAAAAGATAAAAAGATGAGCGATATAAAAAACGTAGAATACGGATTAGAAAAAATATTTGAAGGAGCACAAGATTTTCTTCCACTTTTAGGAACTGATTATGTTGAGTTTTATGTGGGAAATGCCAAACAAGCAGCCCATTTCTATAAAACAGCATTTGGTTTTCAATCTCATGCATATAAAGGATTAGAAACAGGAAGTACTGATTCCGTTTCTTATGTGTTAACACAAGATAAAATTAAATTGATTTTAACAACTCCGTTAAACTCAAAATCACCAATTAACGATCATATTGTTAAGCATGGTGATGGTGTTAAAGTTGTTGCTTTATGGGTAGAAGATGCTAGAAAAGCGTATGAAGAAACTACATCTAGAGGAGCAAAATCTTACATGGAACCAACTTTTGAAACAGATGAACATGGAGAGGTTGTTAGAGCTGGAATCTATACGTATGGTGAAACTATCCATATGTTTGTAGAACGAAAAAATTACAACGGAGCATTTTTACCAGGTTTTAAAAAGTGGGAATCTGATTATAATCCAGAACCAATGGGATTGAAATTTATCGATCACATGGTAGGAAATGTAGGTTGGAACCAAATGGATGTTTGGGTAAAATGGTACGAAGATGTAATGGGGTTTGAAAATTTCTTATCATTTGATGATAAACAAATTCATACGGAGTACTCTGCTTTAATGAGTAAAGTAATGAGTAACGGGAACGGAAGAATTAAATTTCCGATTAACGAGCCTGCAAAAGCCGCTAAAAGATCTCAAATTGAAGAATACCTTGATTTTTATGAAAGTGCAGGAGTGCAACATATTGCAGTTGCAACAAATGATATTATTGATACTGTTTCTAAAATGAGAGCCAAAGGAGTTGAGTTTTTAAGTACACCTCCAGATGATTATTATAGAGCTGTTCCTGAAAGATTAACTGCACACAATCACGAATTAGGCGAAGATATTGAAAAATTGAAAGCTTTAGGAATTATGATTGATGCAGATGAGGAAGGTTATCTCCTTCAAATATTTACAAAACCTTTAGAAGATAGACCGACTTTGTTTTTTGAAATAATTCAAAGAATGGGTGCTAGAGGGTTTGGAGCAGGTAATTTTAAAGCTTTGTTTGAATCTATAGAAAGAGAACAAGAAAAAAGAGGGACTTTATAAGGAGATGTTTTTCACACATAGTAATGTCATCCTGAGCTTGTCGAATGATTGGCGAAGTGTTAAACGTAAAACATAATTAAAAATGGAGCAGTAAGCTCCATTTTTTATATATCTTTATCCCACAAAAAAATAAACAACATGGCAAAGAATAAATTAATAGCATTAGTAATTTTAGCGGTATTAGTAGTAACTTTTTTTCAGTGGGCATTCATTGATTTCTCTGTAGAATCTCAGTTTTTACAAGCAATTAGTATGGCTATTGTAATTATAGGAGCTGTTATAGCTGTTATACTTTTTAATAAAGGTGAATCTAGTCATTAAGCTAGAATCTTAAAACATAAAAAAACCGAAAAGATTTCTTTTCGGCTTTTTTTATGGTTTAAATTAAAGTATTTCATACAAAAAAGGATTATTTTATGTGCTTAATATTGAATAAACCTATCTAAATGATTATAATTGTTTAACCATTAATTATTAGAGAATGAGTACTATTAAAAAACCATCTTTGTTACAATCGTTTATTCCAATATTGGTGTTGGTAGGGTTGCTTATTGTTAATGTTTTATTGGTTTTTGGAGATGATGCTTTAGGCGGTGCCAATCAAATGGCATTGTTATTATCTGGGGCTGTTGCAGTAGTTATAGCAACCATTAATGGGTATTCTTGGAAAGAGACCTTAAGAGGAATAACATCAAGTATAACATCCGCTTTACCAGCATTATTAATTTTATTATTAATAGGATCCTTAGCAGGAACTTGGATGTTGAGTGGGGTAGTTCCAGCAATGATTTATTACGGATTAGACATTTTAAATCCCACAATATTTTTATTTGCTACGTGTTTAATTTGCTCTATTGTATCTATAGCAACAGGGAGTTCATGGACAACTGTAGCCACTGTAGGTATTGCTTTAGTTGGAATAGGAGATGTATTAGGTTTTGAAAAAGGAATTATTGCAGGAGCAATTATCTCTGGAGCTTATTTTGGTGATAAAATGTCTCCTTTATCGGATACAACAAATCTAGCGCCAGCAATGGCAGGAACTGACTTAGTTACACACATTAAGTATATGGCATTAACAACAATACCTTCTATTGTAATTACGCTTCTTATATTTTTAGTGATAGGGTTCTTTTACAATACAACAGGCGAAGTTGGTCAGATTGATGAATTACAAGCTGCTATTAGTTCTAAATTCAATATATCACCTTGGTTATTTTTAGTGCCTTCAGCTGTTGTTGGATTAATAGTGAAAAAGGTTCCAGCAATACCTGCCTTGTTTATAGGGAGTTTGTTGGGAGGAGTTTTTGCAGTTATTTTCCAGCCAGATTTATTGGTAACCTTATCAGGCGAAACAAATTTTGCATTAGCTGCATATAAAAGTGTGATTAATGCAATGACTACGGATATGGCAATTGTAACTGAAAACGAATTAGTAAATGAATTGCTTTCTTCTAATGGTATGAAAGGGATGTTAGGTACAATTTGGCTAATTATTTGTGCGATGATTTTTGGTGGAGTAATGGAGAATACTGGAATGTTAAAAAGAATTACTCAATCGATAATTGGTCTAGCAAAAACAACAGGATCTTTAATTGCAACTACTACAGCTGCATGTATTACATTTAATCTTACCGCATCAGATCAATATTTATCTATTGTAGTACCTGGCAGAATGTTTGCCGAAGAATATAAAGAAAGAGGATTACATCCGAAAGTGTTGAGTAGAACCTTAGAAGATTCTGGAACAGTAACTTCAGCATTAATTCCTTGGAATACATGTGGGGCGTATCACTCTGGAGTACTAGGCATTGCTACTGGAGAGTACTTTATGTATTGTTTCTTTAATATTATTAGTCCTATAATGACAATGGCATTTGGGTTTTTGGGGATAAGAATTGCAAAGCTTGCAAAAAATAAAAAAAACCAAAACGAAATAATAAATGCTTAGAATAATTTTTTACACACTAGCCTCCAGAAAACACCTTATTTTTATTCAAATGGAAAGGTAAACGAAGGTAGGTCAGATGAGATACCTAAAGACAGAATTCGATTACTAAAATATTGGAACTTGGATGGCGTATGATAATACTGGTAAAGCCATTAAAGAAATTAAATACGCAAGTGGTTCTGTTCAGAGTGAAACAGAGTTGTAAGCTATTTCTTTCGCTTCAAATTCAATACCAATACGGGTAGTAAAAGTAAGTCTGTAATTACGGCTACAAATAGTATTAACCCCACATACGTTCCAATTAAAAAAGTGCTTTTAAAATCTGAGAAGACTAAGGATATAAATCCTCCACATAATATTAAAGTAGTTAAAACAATTGCTTTTCCAGTCGAGATGTAGGTCCGCTTTAAACTGTATATTAAAGATGTTCCTCGTGCGCTTTCAATTTTAAATTTACTTAAAAAATGTATGGTATCATCCACTGCAATGCCAAAAGCAATGGTAAATATAATAGAGGTAGACATATTAATCGCTGTCCCCATAAAACCCATTAAGCCACCAATAATAGCTAAAGGAATTACATTGGGTATAATGGAGAGTAAAGCCATTCGTATTGATTTAAATATGATTCCAATTAATAACGCAATTAATAAAAATGCAATAGCTAATCCCGCAAGCATATTCATGGCTAAAGATTCATTGTTTTTATCAATTAACAGGGCAGTTCCTGTCATTTTATAATCGACTAATTGGGTGTTAATTTCAGTTTGGTAAAACTGTTCAAATTGGGTGTTAATTTGCATTACTTTTTTACTTCCTACATCATCCATCTTTCCCGTAAAACGACATGTTAAATTATCAGCAGTTACAATAGTCTTTAATTTATCCTTTAAATTTAAGCGGTTCATTTTTTTGAGAAGAATATTGTACTTTCTTTCAGTCGAAGGAATTTTGTAATAACTTGAGCTACCACTGTGCGTTGCTTTGTTAATCGATTTTATGACTGCTACAGGAGAAAGAATAAAACCTGCTTCGTAATTAGAATAGAGGTAATCTTCAATTTTTTCTAATTCTAAAATGGTTTCATAGTTAAAAATATTACTTGAGTCTTTAGTAGTAATAGCCATTTCAAAAGGGCGTATTCCGGAGTAATTATTCTCGAAAAAACGAAAATCTTGTTGTAGAGGGTCATCCTCAGATAAATCTTCCAATAATTTGTAATCAATTTGTAATTGGAAAATTCCGATTATTGAGACAACAATAATAACAACATAAGTTATTACAATTTTTCGCTGCTTACGAAGCATGTAAATAAAGCTTTTAGATAAGAAAGCATTCCAAAAAATCTTTGAAGAACTTTTAGTCGCAATTTTCGGTTTAGGAAGTAAGGTTAGTGTTGCCGGTAAAAATAAGATGGCAATTACAAAAGCTAGAATAACACCAATAGCGGAGTAAATTCCAAAATCTTGCATAGGTTTTATAGGAACCATCATTAATGTAAAAAATCCTACGGCAGTAGTTAATGAGGTGAAAAATGTTGCTAAGCCAACTTCTTTAAAAGTTACTTTTATTGCGCTAAGTTTATCTTTTCCGGACCGAAGCTCTTCAATATATCTATTTAAAATATGAACAGCATCAGACATACCAACTACAAATAAAATGGTAGGCAGTAATGTTGACATTATATCAAGAGATTTACCTGTAATTTGCATAATACCTAAAACACCGGTAATGGCAATAAAAACAGTTAGTAGCGGAATTATTATTCCGTAAAGTGATCTAAAGCTGAGGTATAAAAAGGTAATGATTAAAAGGAGTGAAATGGATAAAAAGAGAATTAATTCGGAGCTCATTTTCTCTAGGTAAGCCTTTTGTCCTTTAATTTTACCAGCATAATGAACTTCTTTAAAATTGTATTTGTTTATTAATAAATCAAGGTTATTTAAGAGCTCATCAGAAGCTTTTTTAGAAATTATTTGAGTGTTGTGAACAACAATACAAATTGATTTGAAATCTGAAGAAAAAAGCGTTTGTGTAAATTCTATAGAAGTACTTATCCGAATAGAGTCTTGGTGTAATTTGGAAACATCGTTTAGGTGCAGAAGTGGAACCTCAATAAACCCAAATGAATTAAGTATTGGAGTTTTAATAGTGATTGGAGAGAGTACTTCTTCAACGTGGTTTAGTTGTTCTAGCTCTTTTGTAAATTGATGTGCTTTTTGTAAAAAAGTAGTGTCAAAAACCCCTTGGGCATTTCCAATAGAAATTAAAACATAATCATTATCATTTTCAAAGGTTTTACGATATTCTAAAAAGTAATCTAAATCGGTATCGTTTTGAGGAAAAAAGTGCTCAAAATCATAGTCAAATTCTAATTTAGAACTCATAAAACCAGTAATTCCGGTAAAAAGGAAAAGAGCTACAATTATAATTATGGAGATACGTTTCGACACAAAATCTGTTTTAATTATTACGGTGATAAAATTAGGTCTATTTTAATCATTAACAAAAGTTGTAGAGGGATAGTATAGGCATTACTTTTATTTTGATATATTTACTTGTGAGAACTATTTTTTCTTAATATATGATTAAAACTTTAGCTCAATTTTATTATCATCAATCAGACAATAAGCCCAAAAAGGATGCATTTACCCAAAAGGAAAATGGACAATGGGTGTCATTATCTTCTCAAGAATTTGTTGATAAAGCAAATCAATTAAGTACAGGGTTATTGAAGTTAGGAATAAAAAGAGGAGATAAGATTGCCGTTATTTCTAATAACCGAACAGAATGGCATTTGTTAGATTTAGCTGTTCAACAGTTGGGAATTGTAAATGTTCCATTGTATCCAAATATTACAGAGGAGGATTATAAATATATCTTAAACGATAGTGGAGCTAAAATGGTTTTTATTTCTGATGAAGCAATTTTAGCTAGGATATTAAACATTAAGGAAGATATACCTCTGCTAGAGCATATTTATACGTTTAATATTATTGAGGACCAAAAACATTATTCAGGTTTACTAAATAATGAGGTAAACCTAGATGAAATAAAGCAGTTAAGTAGTGTGGTAGAAGAAACTGATGTTGCAACTTTAATATATACATCTGGAACCACAGGTAATCCAAAAGGTGTAATGCTAACACATCGAAATTTGGTAAGTAATGTATTGGAAGCTGAAGAGCGTTTGCCAATTAAAGATGATCAAAGAGGGTTGAGTTTTTTACCATTATGTCATGTGTTTGAGAGAATGCTTGATTATTTGTATATCTACAAAAGTGTATCGGTTTATTATGCTGAATCGATGGATTCGATAGGCGAAGATTTAAAGGATGTAAAACCTCATATTTTTGCTACTGTACCACGATTGTTAGAGAAGGTTTATGATAAAATTGTTGCAAAAGGAAATGATTTAAGTGGTGTAAAAAAAATTTTATTCTTTTGGGCATTAAGACTTGGCTTAAAGTATGATCCGATTGAGAGCGGAGGTATATTTTATACTTACAAGTTAAAAATTTCGAATAAGATAATATTTAATAAATGGAGAGAAGCTTTAGGTGGTAATGTAATGGTAGTAGGAGTTGGTGGAGCAGCATTACAACCACGACTAGCTAGAGTTTTTACTGCTGCAAAAATACCTGTGTTAGAAGGTTATGGATTAACAGAAACTTCTCCGGTAATAGCTGTAAATAGTTGTTTACCAGAAGGGATGATGATTGGAACAGTAGGACTTCCTTTAAAGAACTTAGAAGTTAAGATTGCTTCTGATGGTGAAATATTAGTAAAGGGCCCAAGTGTAATGAAAGGATATTATAACCAGCCAGAGTTAACCAAAGAAGTTATTAATGCAGATGGTTATTTTCATACCGGAGATATTGGAGAGTTGGTTGGTGGTAAATATTTAAAAATTACAGATCGTAAAAAGGAAATTTTTAAAACTTCTGGAGGCAAGTATATTGCTCCTCAAGTAATGGAGAATAAATTTAAAGAATCTCGTTTTATTGAACAGGTAATGGTAGTGGGAGAAGGAGAGAAAATGCCAGCAGCATTTATTCAGCCTAACTTCTTGTTTTTAGAAGGGTGGTGTGATAGAAAAAATATACCTTTCGTTTCTGCTGAAGAAATTGTGAAAGTTGAGAGAGTTATAGCTCGATTCCAAAAGGAAGTAAACGTGTTAAATGAGCGTTTTTCAAGTTTTGAGCAGATTAAACGTTTTGAGTTAATTAACCATGTTTGGACGATAGATAGTGGAGAATTAACCCCAACCTTAAAACTAAAACGTAAAAATATTTTAGAGAAAAATAAAGCGTTATATCAAAAGATATATGAATGTTAAGGAGGACAAATATCTTTGTAAAAACCATATATTTGTATTCTTAATTTAATAGATAGACAAACAGATGATTAAAAAAATAATACTACCAATTGCAGTAATTGCATTATTAAGTTCTTGTGGTGGAGATGCAGAACCTAAAGATTTAACAACAGAGATAATCAATAACCCGATAACAGCTAGCGATGAAGCTATTGATGAAGATCAACTTCCATTTTTTGAGTTTGTAGAAGTAATAAAAGATTTCGGAACGATTACTCAGGGAGAATCAGTGTCAATGACGTTCCGTTTTAAAAATGTTGGTCAGTCGAATTTAATTATTTCTTCAGCTCAAGGTAGTTGTGGTTGTACTGTTCCTGAATGGCCAAAAGAACCTATTGCACCAGGTGCTGAAGGTAAAATTGAAGTAACTTTTAATTCTACAGGAAAACAGGGCTTACAAAACAAAACGGTTACATTGGTAGCAAATACAATTCCAAATACAAAGGTAATTGTTATTAAAGGAGAAGTACTTGCTCCAAAAACAAATTAAACGAGATTTAACTTAAAAAAATAATAAATTAAAATAATTAAAGATGAAAGGAATAGGTATTTTATTACAAGCAGCTCCAGCAGGAGATTCAAGTGGTTTTGGAATGGAACAAATAATAATGTTTGGTGCTATCGGATTAGTGTTTTACTTTTTTATGATTAGACCACAAATGAAAAAACAAAAAGAGGCTAAACAATTTAAAGAGAGTTTAGTTAAAGGGTCTAAAATCATTACTATTGGTGGAATTCACGGTAAAATTGTTGAAATCAAAGATGATACCGTAATGGTAGAAGTTGAAGGTGGAAATAGAATGAAGCTTGAGAAATCAGCAATTTCTAAAGAATTTGCTGCAGAGGAAATGGAACAAAAATAATTGATTAATTGAGTCAAATCAATTGAGTAAATAATTCTAGAGCTTCCTCAAAAGGGAAGCTCTATTTTTGAATGAAAATATGAGTAAACCAGTTTTAGTCGGATTAACAGGTGGTATAGGTAGCGGAAAATCTACAGTTGCTAAAGTGTTCGAAACCTTAGACGTGCCTATTTTTAATTCTGATGTTATAGCGAAAAGCATTGTTAATAATGATGCTGAGGTTATAAGAAAAATAGTTGCTGAATTTGGAGAAGTTTATTTAGATGGAGAACTGGATAAGGTACAAATGGCTACCATCGTATTTAACGATAAAAGAGCACTTTTAACATTAAATAAAATTATACATCCTAAAGTAGCACTACATTTTGAAAATTGGGTAGAACAAAATGACTCAGCGGAAATCTTAATTAAAGAAGCTGCAATTTTAATTGAAAGCGGAGCTTATAAACAGATGGATAAGATCGTTTTGGTAACAGCTCCTGAATCTTTAAGGTTGGAGCGAGTTGTTAGTCGTGATAATTCGACAGAACAAAAAGTTAAGGATAGAATTTCGGCTCAATTATCTGATGAAAAAAGAGCTGTATTTGCGGATTATACTATTGATAATGGAGGAGGTGAGTTGATTATTCCTCAAGTGTTAGAGGTTTATAAGATGTTGTTAGGTTCATAGTTGTTAAAAGCAAAAAAAAGTCCGGAAAATTCTCGTTTTCGAACTTTTTAATAAAAAGAAAATCTATTTTATTATTTCTTAGCAGTAGCTTTCTTAGTAGTAGCTTTTTTTGCAGTTACTTTTTCAGTAGCTGCTGCTTCTTTTTTAGCAGAAACTTTCTTTGGACTTGGTTTAGCAACAAAAGTTACAGCCTTTTTCTTTTTTCTAGTTACACCATAAGAACCAGAAGAAATTTTCCCTTTTCTTGATTTTTGATCGCCTTTTCCCATAAATATATAGTTTTTTGTGATTATCAACTTAAACAAATATAGCAAAAAAAGGGCTTTTAAAAAATAGAATATTTTCTTAACTTCGCAAGACTTCAAAAATAAATTAAGCATGAGCAACGATACATCAGAAAAAATAAATTCAAAAATATCTAAAGATAATTTCAAAGCATCAGTTTTGGATGATTATCGTTTGGTTTACATGAGCAGAGAAACTTCTTACTTAGGACGGAGAGAAGTATTGACTGGAAAAGCCAAATTTGGAATTTTTGGTGATGGAAAAGAATTGCCACAACTAGCGTTAGCCAAACAATTTAAAGATGGAGATTTTAGAGCAGGTTATTATCGTGACCAAACATTAATGATGGCTATTGATCAATTAACGGTACAACAGTTTTTTGCTCAATTATATGCACATACAGATGTGGAGGCTGAACCATCTTCTGCAGGAAGATCAATGAATGGACATTTTGGAACGAGAAGTTTAAATGAAGATGGAAGTTGGAAAGATTTAACTAAGATGAAAAACTCATCTTCAGATATTTCTCCTACGGCAGGTCAGATGGCAAGACTTTTAGGTTTAGGACAAGCATCAAAAGTATATCGTAACAATAAAGATTTAGCATCATTTACTAAATTCTCAAACAAAGGAAATGAAGTAGCCTTTGGAACTATTGGAGATGCAAGTACATCAGAAGGACCATTTTGGGAAGCAATCAATGCTATGGGAGTAATTCAAGTTCCAGTTGTAATTTCTGTTTGGGATGATGGACAAGGAATTTCTGTTCCTAAAAAATATCAAACAACTAAAGAAAGTATTTCTGAAATTTTAAAAGGATTTCAAAGAGAAGAAGGAACCAATGGGTTTGAAATTTTTAAAGTTAAAGCTTGGGATTATCCTGCTTTGATGGAAACATATGAAAAAGCTACTAAAATTGCTAGAGAACAACATTGTCCAGTATTGGTACATGTTGAAGAGGTAACACAGCCACAAGGGCATTCAACTTCTGGTTCTCATGAAAGATACAAATCACAAGAAAGATTAGATTGGGAAATAGAATATTGTTGTGTAAAGAAATTTAAAAAGTTTATTTTAGAGAATGAAATAGCTACAGAAGATGAATTAGCGGTAATTGAAAAAGAAGGAAAAAAAGAAGTTTCTGCACAAAAGAGAGCAGCTTGGACAGCATATTTAAATCCAATTAAGGAAGAACAACAAACAGTTGTTGCCTTGTTAGAAAAAGTTGCTGCGGAAAGTGGTAGTAAAGCTTTTATTACGCCTTTAGTCAATACGTTAAAAGGAGATTCAGAACCAATCAGAAAAGAAATTGTATCAACAGTAAGGAGAGTTCTAAGAATTACTCGTGCAGAGAGCATTGCTTCTAAACAAGAATTGTTAGCTTGGTTAAGCGCATCTAAAATTGCGAACCATGATAGATATAACTCAACACTATACTCTGAGTTTGAAACTTCGCCAATGAATGTTGAAGAAGTTAAGCCAGAACTTACAGGTAAAATGGAAGATGGTAGAGTTGTATTGAGAGATAATTTTATTAAGATTTTTGAAAACTATCCAGAAGTATTGACTTTTGGAGAGGATACAGGGAAAATTGGAGGAGTAAACCAAAGTATGGAAGGTTTACAAGATATGTTTGGAGAGTTAAGAGTTTCTGATACTGGAATTAGAGAAAATACAATTGTTGGTCAGGGAATAGGAATGGCGTTGAGAGGTTTAAGACCAATAGCTGAAATTCAATATTTAGATTATTTATTGTACTGTATACAAGTAATGAGTGATGATTTATCAACGTTACAATACAGAACGAAAGGTGGACAGAAAGCACCGCTAATAATACGTACAAGAGGGCATCGTTTAGAAGGCATCTGGCATTCAGGTTCTCCAATGGGAATGATTATTAATGCTGTTAGAGGAATGCACGTTTGTGTACCAAGAAACTTAACCGATGCTGCAGGATTTTATAACACATTGTTAAAAGGAGATGATCCTGCTTTAGTAATTGAGCCGTTAAATGGTTACCGAACTAAAGAAGATATGCCAGCTAACTTGGGTGAATTTACAACACCTTTAGGTGTTCCAGAAGTTTTAACTGAAGGAACAGATATTACAATTGTATCTTATGGGTCAACTTGTAATATTGCATTACAAGCAGTAAAGCAGTTAACCGAAGCAGGTGTTTCCGCTGAATTGATTGATGTAAGAACGTTATTGCCTTTTGATATTAATCATATGATTGCTGATTCATTAGCCAAAACAAATCGTTTATTGGTTGTTGATGAAGATGTTCCGGGTGGAGCTTCGGCATATATTTTAGATCAAATATTAGTTGGTCAAAAAGGATATTATCAATTAGATTCTGAACCAGTTACTTTAGCATCTAAAGCCCACAGGCCTGCTTACGGTACAGATGGAGATTATTTTTCTAAACCAAGTGTAGATGATGTTTTTGATACAGTTTATTCAATTATGAATGAAGTGGATGCGGAGCAGTTTCCAGAGATTTATTAGTTGATAATTGGTGATTAGTATTTCAAACTATCTTTGAACAATATTTGTCTGATTAAAACGTACTTTAGCTTAGAATTGCACCCAATATTGATGAAGAGAATTAGTATCATTTTTTTAATGTTAAGCTCATTTGTGAGTAGTGCCCAAATAGGTGGTACTAATACGTATGAGTTTTTAAATGTACCTATCTCTGCAAGAGTTGCAGGACTTGGTGGGAGCGTAATTGCAGTAAAAGATAATGACCCAACTTTAGCCATTTCAAATCCTTCGTTATTAAATTCAGAAATGAATGGGATGGCAACATTTTCTTACTTAAATTATTTTGCAGATATCAATCATGGATTTTTCTCTTATGTTAAAGATTTTAAGAAAGCAGGGACATTTTCTGCGGGCATAAGATATTTAGATTACGGAACATTTATTGAAACGGATGAAGGTGGAAATGAATTAGGAAAATTTACAGTAGCAGAATATGCTTTGGTGTTGGGCTGGGGAAAACAAATAGATTCAAATTTTTCGGTTGGCGCAAATTTAAAACCCATTTACTCAAGCTTGTATTTATTCAGTTCGGCTGGTATTGCGTTAGATTTTTCTGGAACGTATTATAATAAGCAAAAAGGCTTTACAGCATCTATGGTTGTAAAAAATGTAGGCACTCAATTGAGTCCTTATGTTGAAGGAGGAGATAAAGAACCAATTCCTTTTGAAGTACAAGTTGGAATTTCAAAAAAGTTTAAGTACATGCCTTTTAGGGTTTCTTTAGATATGATACAACTTCAAAATTGGAACTTAGCATATAATGATTCTATTCTTCAAACGAATAGTTCAGATTTATCAGATGAAGAAAAATCAGACATGAATAAAACCGGTTTAATAGGAGAAACCTTTAGACATTTGGTAATTGGAGGTGAGTTTGTTCCATCAAAAAACTTTATGTTAAGGTTTGGATATAGTTTTAAAAGAAGAGCCGAATTAGCGCATAACAACAAGCCTGGTTTAATTGGTTTTAGTTGGGGAATTGGCTTTAGAGTTAAGAAATTCCATATTAGTTATGGTAGTGCTAAATATCATTTGGCTGGACCATCAAACCACTTTACTGTTACAACAAACTTGTCAGAATATTATAGAAAAGGTGCAGCTCCTAAAAAGAAGAAGAGAGATAAAAACAAGAAAAATGGATAGAATTATTATTGCGATAGATGGATATTCTTCTTGTGGGAAGAGCACCATGGCAAAACAAATGGCCAATCAATTAAATTATATTTATGTAGATACTGGCGCAATGTATCGAGCGGTTACGTTTTATGCACTTTGTAATAATTTAATATCAGATACTGAATTTAAGAAGGCCGAATTAATTGCAGCTTTATCCAAGATTAATGTGTCGTTCTCTTATAACTCAGAACTAAATTGTTCGGAAACCTTTTTAAATAATGAAAATATTGAAGAACAAATTAGAGGAATTAAAGTTTCTAATTATGTAAGTAAAATAGCTCAAGTTAAAGAGGTAAGGGCTAAGTTAATTGAAATTCAGAGAGATTTAGGAGAAAAGAAAGGATTGGTAATGGATGGTAGAGATATTGGTTCAGTTGTTTTTCCTGATGCCGAATTGAAAATATTTATGACCGCCAATTATAAGGTAAGAGCAAAACGAAGATTCGAAGAATTACAAGCAAAAGGAGATCAAATTTCTTTAGAAGCTGTAACAGCAAATATTGTTTCGAGAGATAACGATGATACCAGTAGAACTGAAAACCCATTAATCCAAGCAGAAGATGCAATTGTGATAGATAACTCTGAAATATCTAGGGAAGAACAACTTGCATTAGCATTGCAACTGGCAACCGATAAAATCAATTAGTACTATACCTTCTTTCAGCATAAACTTAACTTCAGAACACTAAAACTGACAGATTTTTCTCTTTTTAGACCAATTTATTCTTTTATAAAAAAAAGTGTGGTTTGCCTTAAGGATAGCGTGTGTTTATCATAAATGTTATAATAATAATAACTATCTTTATAAAATGATAGAAGGTGACGGAAGCGCAATGGAAATGGTGAGTAATATAGCAATTGAAAGATCGAAAGAATCTAAATTATCGAATGTAGATTTTAATAATATCCAATTTGGAAAGCAATTTTCAGATCATATGTTTACTGCAGATTATAAAGATGGCGAGTGGAAAAATTTAAAAATTTCACCTTATGAGCCTATTACTTTAAGTCCTGCTTGTGCGGCAATTCATTATGGCCAATCTGTATTCGAAGGGATGAAAGCGTATAAGAATGAGGAAGGAGAAGTTTTCTTATTTAGACCTGAAGAGAATGCAAAAAGAATAAATAAGTCAGCAGAAAGGTTATGTATACCTACTGTTCCTCAAGATTTGTTTATGGAAGCTTTAAAACAATTAATTAAAATTGATTCTGATTGGGTTCCTGCAGTTGACGGATGTTCATTATATATTAGACCATTTATTTTTGCGAGCGAAGAGTTATTAGGAGTAAGACCTGCAGAGGAATATAAATTTATGATTTTTACATCTCCAGTAAGCGGTTATTATGATGATGAAATTCATGTAAAGATTGAAACTGAATATAGTAGAGCTTCTGAAGGTGGAGTTGGTTACGCAAAGGCTGCAGGGAATTATGCAGCAGCATTATATCCTGCAAAACTAGGAGAAGCACAAGGTTTTCGCCAATTGATCTGGACGGATGCTAAAGAACATAAGTACATTGAGGAATCAGGAACCATGAACATTATGTTCCATATTGGAGATACATTATTAACTCCTTTTACTGATTTAAAAACGACATTAGCTGGTATTACTAGAGATAGTGTTTTAACGTTAGCTAAAGATTTAGGTATTAAAGTTGAAGAACGTAAAGTATCTATAGAAGAGGTTGTTACAGCAATGAGAAATGGTGAGTTAAAAGATGCATTCGGAACAGGAACTGCTGCAACACTAGCTCAAATTTCTTCTATTACTTACAATGGCGAACGATTTGAATTACCACCTTTAGAAACGAGATCATTATCAAATGAAATTGGTCAAATAATACAAGATATTAAGCGAGGAAAAGGCGAAGATGTCCACAATTGGATACACAAGATATAACATTAAGAAATGAGCTTTAAAAGCTCATTTTTTTGTCTTATAAAAAGGAAAATAATAAATTAATTTTCTTGGAAAAATTCGATAATCTCAAAAGGAATTTCAATGAGAGTAGCTATGTTTATGCCTAAATATTCATTGAAATTCCAACTTATTTTCACACTATTATTTAATAGGCAGCCATTAATTCTTTGATCTTATTGTTTGTCTCGGGACTAACATTAACAAGAGGCAAACGAACAGTATCACCAGTAATATCTAACTCCTTTAAAGCAGCCTTTACACCTGCAGGGTTTCCTTCAATAAATAAGTAATGTATCATTTCAAAATACTTATAATGCAAAGCTCTTGCAGTTACTATCTCATTATTGAGTGCTGCAGATACCATATCTGAAAATCCTTTAGGAAAAGCGTTGGCTAATACCGAAATAACACCATCACCACCACTAGCTATCATTGGTAACGTTAAGGCATCATCTCCTGAAATTACAAGAAACCCAGCTGGTTTGTTGTTAATAATTTCCATGCATTGTTCTAAACTTCCAGCAGCTTCTTTAACTGCTATAATGTTATCAAAATCATTCGCTAAACGTAAAGTCGTAGCAGGGAGCACGTTTGAACTTGTTCTACCAGGCACATTGTATAATATTATTGGAAGTAGAGATACTTCCGATATTGCTTTATAATGCTGGTAAATACCTTCTTGGGTTGGTTTATTGTAATAAGGACTTACAGATAATATAGCATCAACACCTGTTGTATTTGTGTTTTTAAACGCTTCTACAACAGTATTGGTACAATTACCGCCAATCCCTAAAACAATTGGTAATCGTCCATTATTTACTTTAATAATGAATGCTAAAGTTTCCTCTTTTTCAGTTTGGGATAAAGTAACAGATTCTCCAGTTGTGCCTTGTACGACTAAATAGTTAATTCCATTAGAAATTAAGTGGTCAACAAGCTTTTCTAAACTAGTATAGTCAACACTTCTATCTGTATTAAAGGGTGTAACAATAGCAACACCTGTTCCTTTTAATTTATCCATAATATTACTTTTCTGTAAAGATTTGATTATTTAGTGATATAATGAAATAATTACTTCTTCTTTTTAAAAGAAAGAAGAAACTTAATTAATTTAGACCTTCAATAAACCTGACTTATGATATCAAAAAAAGAAATAGTTGACAATTGGTTACCACGTTATACGGGTAGGGAATTAAAGGATTTTGGAAAGTATATACTACTTACTAACTTTAACAATTATGTAGACTTTTTTGCCGAAAAGCATGGTGTTGAAGTGATGGGTAAAGATAAGGCTATGCCTAGTGCGTCATTCGAGGGTATTACTATTATAAATTTTGGAATGGGTAGTGCAAATGCAGCTACAATTATGGATCTATTAAGTGCTATTGAACCTAAAGCTTGTTTGTTTTTAGGGAAGTGTGGAGGATTAAAAAAGAAAAACGAATTAGGTGATTTTATTTTACCATTAGCAGCTATTAGAGGGGAAGGGACTTCTGATGATTACTTCCCGCCAGAAGTACCAGCTTTACCTGCATTTACATTGCAGCGTGCAGTTTCTTCTACCATCAGAGAAATGGGAAAGGATTATTGGAGTGGAACGGTTTACACAACCAATAGAAGAGTATGGGAGCATGATGAAGAGTTTAAAGATTATTTAAGAAGCATCCGTGCAATGGCTATTGATATGGAAACGGCAACACTTTTTGTTACTGGTTTTGCCAATGAAATTTCTACTGGAGCATTATTGTTAGTTTCTGATAATCCAATGATTGCTGAAGGAATTAAAACGGATAAAAGTGATAAATCTGTCACTAAAAATTATGTGGATAGCCACATAGAAATAGGAATTAGATCTTTACAGGAAATTAAGAATAACGGAACAAGTGTTAAGCATCTAAAATATTCTTACTCGCCTGATTAATGGACCACAAACAAATTATTCAAGATCTTAAGAACAAAGTGTACCATCCTGTTTATTTTTTAACTGGAGAGGAACCGTATTTCATAGATTTAATTGCTGATTACATTGAAAAAAATGTATTGGATGAGACTGAAAAGGACTTTAACCAAACAATTTTATATGGGAAGGAAAACGATATAGCTACTATAATTGGCGCAGCAAAACGCTATCCAATGATGGCGAACAATAATGTTGTAATTATTAAAGAAGCACAGCATTTAGCAGGTCAATTATATAAATTAGAAGCCTATTTAGATAATCCAACTCCATCAACTTTACTGGTATTTTGTTACAAGTATAAAAAGGTGGATGGTAGAAAAGCCATTGGTAAAAAACTAAAGAAAAGAGCTGTTTTTTTTGAATCTAAAAAGCTATACGATAACCAAGTTCCGGATTGGATAACAGGCTATTTAAAAAGTAAGAGATATCCGATTACTCCACAAGCAGCGTTGTTAATAGCTGATTCTGTAGGAGCTGATTTAAGTAAGGTTGTTAATGAATTAGAGAAGCTAATTATTAATGTGCCTGAAGGAAATGAAATTACTCCTGAAACAGTAGAAAAAAACATTGGGATTAGTAAAGACTTTAACAATTTTGAACTCAACAAAGCATTAGGAGCTAAAGATGTTTTAAAGGCCAACAAGATTATCAATCACTTTGCTAAGAATGAAAAAGACCACCCTTTAGTGGTGACTATTGGTTTGTTGTATAGTTTTTACAGCAATATTTTAAAAGTGCATTACACCAAGGATAAATCAAAAAACAACTTAGCATCAGTATTAAAGATAAGTCCATTTTTTGTTGGAGAATATGAAACTGCTTCGCGTAATTACCCCATACGGAAAGCGGTTAAAATAATCGAATATTTACGTGATTACGATTTAAAATCTAAAGGAGTAAACAATGCTTCTAACAGTAATGGAGAGTTGCTAAAAGAATTGGTTTTTAAAATTTTGCATTAAATTAAGGACATAAAAAAAGCCGCTAAATTAATTTAGCGGCTTTTTATTCTATATAAATGTGAATTTAACCTACAGCTTCAATGTGTCTTTTAATAGCTTGATACGTTCTTTCGATGTTGTTGTCTAGCCCGATAGAAATACGAACTAAACCATTAGATAATCCCATTAGCGTTCTTTCTTCTTCAGGTATTTCAGAAGAAGTACTTCCGCCTGGGGCGCTAAATAATGTTTTGTAAGAACCTAAACTAACCGCTAAATAACCAACGTTATCATCTTGCATTTTTTCCATTAACAAGTTTGCTTTAGCACTTGTTTGCATATCGACAACAAATAAACCTCCGTAACCAAATTCAGGGTTCATCATTCTTTTCATCGTTTCGTGTTGTGGATGTTTAGCTAAACCTGGATAAACTATTTTAAATCCATCTTTATCTAAATTAGTTGCTAAATGCATCGCATTTAAACTGTGTTGTTTCATTCTAATGTGTAATGTTCTCATATTTTTAAGAATACTAGAAGATCTTAAACTATCTAAAACAGGGCCTAATAACATGGCTGCTCCATCGTTTACATCGTACATAGAATTGATAAATTCATCTGAACCACAAACTGTTCCTGCAACACAATCACTCATTCCGTTAATAAATTTTGTCATACTGTGTACAACAATATCAGCACCTAATTTAGCTGGTGAAAAGATCATTGGAGAGAACGTGTTATCTACCACCAATTTACAATTATTTGCTTTTGCAATTTTAGAAAGCTCAGCAATATCTGAAACCTCTAACATTGGATTACTGATTGTTTCACAGTAAATAACTTTTGTTTCTGGTGTAATGGCCGCTTTAACTTGCTCTAAACTAGTAGTGTCAACAAAAGTAGTGTTGATGCCAAATTTAGGTGCAAAGTTTTTAAAGAAAGCATAAGTACCACCATAAATAGTTCTACTTGATACAATGTGATCTCCAGCATTACACAATTGCAGCATTGCTGAAGTAATTGCACCCATTCCTGAAGCCATTACACATGCACTTTCCGTTCCTTCCATTTTGGCTAAAGCCATAGATAAATATCTATTGGTTGGGTTCCAATGTCTAGAGTATAAATAACATCCTTCAACCTCTCCTTCAAAAACACCTTCCATTGTTCCTGCTCTTAAAAAAGTATAGGTAGAAGAGTCTGTTATGGACGGGTTTACACCTCCGTATTCTCCAAAGTATTGTAAATCTTGTATATTGTCTGCTGGATTAAATTTTGACATAATTAGTGTTTTAGAATTTTGTTTTACAAAAATAGGTATTAACAGAATTTAATTCTATTATTTTCCTCCCAATTATCTATTGTATTTTAAACCTAAAAGCTGCTTATTTGATATTATATTTGCTGCACAATGAGCAAAATAGATGTAATTATTATTGGAGGAGGAGCAGCAGGGATATTTGCGGCTATAAATATTGGTGCTGCAAATCCAGATTTAAAAGTGGTAGTTCTTGAAAAAACGACTAAACTACTTTCTAAAGTTAAAGTTTCTGGTGGAGGACGATGCAATGTTACGCATGCTTGTTTTGATCCTAAAGAGTTGGTAAAATTCTACCCAAGAGGTGAAAAAGAATTGCGCGGACCGTTTCATCAGTTTCAACCAGGAGACACTATTGCTTGGTTTGCAGAAAGAGGAGTGGAGCTTAAAATTGAGGTTGATGGAAGAATGTTTCCAGTAACCAATAGTTCGCAAACAATAATCGATTGTTTTTTAGCTGAAATAGAGAAATATAATATTGATATACGTTTTCAATCTTCTGTAGAATCGATTAATAAAGTAAATGATGAATTTGAAATTCAATTAACAAATGGTGCGTTAAATTGCGATAATTTGATAATTGCTACGGGTGGTTTTCATAAGGCTAAAGGCTATGATTTTATGAAAAAATTGAATCACACGATAATAGATCCAAACCCATCTCTATTTACATTTAACTTACCTAAAAATGATTTATTGACTTTACAAGGATTAGTTGCTAATGTAGATGTTAAAATAATAGGAAGTAAATTTTCGGAAAGTGGACCATTACTGGTAACACATTGGGGAGTTAGCGGTCCTGGAATATTGAAATTGTCATCGTGGGCAGCTCGTTTTTTAAATGAGAAAAATTATGAATTTGATTTCATTATTAATTGGTTGCCGAACCAATCTGAAGATAATTTGAAAGACTTGTTTGCTTCATATAAACAGAATTTTGGGAATAAAAAGGTGTTTAGCCAAATGGAGATAGATATTCCTAAAAAGTTAAAGCATTTTCTGATGGATAAAGCTGGTATTTCTTCTGATATAAAATGGGCAGATATCAATAAGAAACAAATTAATAAATTGATTCAGTTTCTTACCACAGATATTTATCCTTCTAAAGGAAAAACAACCTTTAAGCAAGAGTTTGTAAGTTGTGGAGGAGTAGAATTAAGTGAGGTTAATTTTAAAACGATGGAAAGTAAACAAACTCTAAACCTTTATTTTGCTGGTGAAGTATTGAATATTGATGCTTTAACTGGTGGTTTTAACTTTCAAAATGCTTGGACAACCAGTTGGATTGCTGCACAGGATATTGCTCAACAAAAGAAATAATAATCCTGCATCGCTTTTTGGTTTAACTTTTTAAGATGAGTAGTAATCTCATTTTTTGCATTCGGATTTGCTACAGTTATAATACTCTGCGTATTCGCAATGGTTGACAATTCGTTAAAAGCCAACATTTTTTTATCGTAAATGTGTTTTCCTATTTTTTTAGGATTATCACAAACCCATTGAAATTGAATGTTTTTTTCGATGAGAATTTTAGCCAATGCTTTTCCTTTTCTTCCTGCTCCCCAAACAACTAAGTTTTTAGAGGTGTCATATTCTTGTTTGATAAAGTATTCTGCTTTAATCGTTATAAAGGTGTTGTCTGCGTAGTTCTCATCGGTTCGTGATGTTCTTGTTGGATAATCTCTCCAATGATGTAAAACGGTATTGCAAGGGATTGGTTTTAATCCGTTAATATAAAAACGAAAAGTTAAATCATAATCTTCTGGATAAACATTTGGATGAAGAGCATCACATTTTTCAAAATCATTGCGATAAACCATCCAGCAAGGAGAAGGGATAACACATTCCTTATATATTTCAGAAAAATTAGAACCGTTTATTGTTAAGCCGTTTAACCATTGCTCATAATTCTTAAATCCTTCACCTAATTCATTTTTAGAAAAATATTGAACCAAACCAACCGCAAGATGACCTTCACCTTCCTCAATGAGGATCGAACTCATAATTGAGATCTTATCTAAAGTCATCATATCATCAGAATCCATTCTGCTAATTAATTCTCCTGAGCTTTTAGAATAAGCTAGACGTAGTGCCTCAATAATTCCTTTTCCATTGTTTCGGAATGGTTTTATTCGAGAATCTTTATCCGAGTAAGTTTCTAGAATGGAGAAACTGTTGTCTGAGGAACCATCATCAACAGCTAATAATTCCCAATTTTGGTAAGTTTGATTAATAATTGAATCCAAACACTGCTCTAAAAACTGAGCTGTATTCTTAACAGGCATTATTATACTCACCAATGGTTTCATCATTGTCCAAATTTCGGAATAATACGGTTACTTTTGAGGTAATGAAAAAAACAGTCACAATAATAGGAGGAGGACCATCAGCAATGTTGTTGGCAGCACATTTAGACCCTCAACTGTTTGATGTTACTATTATTGAAAAAAATAATGCACTTGGTAGAAAGTTTTTGGTTGCAGGTAAAGGTGGTTTTAATCTAACGCACTCCGAAAATTTAGCGCAGTTTATACCACGATATACACCTTTTGAGTTTCTGGAAAAAGGATTAACAGCTTTCAGTAATACTCATTTAAGGACTTGGTTCAATTCGCTTGATATTCCAACTTTTGTAGGAAGTAGTAAACGAATTTACCCTGAAGAAGGGATAAAACCTATTGAAGTGTTAAACGCAATTTTAAATCGTCTGAAGCAAAATAAGGTACAGTTGAAAACCAAAGAAAACTGGATAGGTTTTAATGCTCAAAATGAATTGATTTTTGATTCAGGCTTAAGTGTTCAGTCTGATATTACCGTTTTTTCTTTAGGAGGAGGGAGTTGGAAAAAAACGGGATCTTCTGGCGATTGGCTTAATCATTTTTCTGAAAAAGGAATAAATATTATTCCTTTTCAGGCTTCAAATTGTGCTTCTGAAATTGATTGGAAAAAGGACTTTATTGATAAAAATGGAGGAAAACCTTTGAAAAACATCAGTATTTCATGTGGAAATAGCCAAAAAAAAGGTGAAATTGTAATTACCAAGTTTGGTTTAGAAGGTGGAGCAATCTACGCATTGAGTCCAGCCATTAGGAATGGGTTAAATAAAGAAGGTAAAGTAACAATAACAATTGATTTGAAACCTTCGTTAATAGTTAATGAAATTGTTTCCAAATTGAGTTCAGGTAAGTTGACACAGCAATTGGTAAAAGCTATTAAGCTAGAAAAACCTAAAATTGACTTGTTAAAACACTATTTAAATAGAGAAGAATTTCTTGATACAAAGACATTGGCAAACGCTATTAAAAACTTTTCGTTAGCAGTAATCGGGAGTGCTCCGTTGGATGAAGCAATATCAACTGTTGGAGGAATTGATCTGAATGAGATTGATGAAAATTTTGAATTACAGAAGATTAAGAACAGTTATGCAATTGGTGAGATGTTAGATTATGATGCTCCAACTGGAGGGTATCTGTTGCAAAGTTGTTTTAGTATGGGTGTTTTTGTTGCCAATCATTTAAACGATAAGTATGAAAAAAAATAAGCTGATTTGGGTTTTTAGTGGACCGAATGCTGAAGAATCAGCTAAAGACAAACTCATACTTTTAGATGATTTGGGTGAAGAAGAGGAGCTTGATTATTATTCTGGAACTGAATATATTAGCCATATTTCTTGGTTAACTTACTTTATCGTTTCTGAAGAGGAGCAGGCAAAGTATTTATCAGCATTTACACCTTCAAGAGTAGAAGAGTTTGAGGATTAATTGATTGACTTAAAAAATCGATTCCATCTGTATTTTTTACCTGCTTTAGGGTTTTTGTTCACTGATAATAATATCGTAGTTGCTTTTCCTAGTATATGGTCTTCGGGTACAAAGCCCCAATAACGAGAGTCAGAACTGTTATGTCTGTTATCTCCCATCATAAAATAGTAATCCATTTTAAACGTGTAGGTAGTTGCTACTTTACCATTTATTTTAAATGTAGTATCGTTCCATTCTAATTCATTGCTTTCAAATTGCTCAATTATTCTTTTATAAAGATGGATGTTGTCCGCATCTAAAGTTACAGTTGTTTCTTTTTTCGGGATGATTAAGATTCCAAAATAATCTACATTCCAATTGTATTTTTTGTGGTACGGAAAAATGTAGTCAGCATAACCAGTAGGATTAACTTTAAGAGCTCTTATTTGAGTAATGTAATCCAATTTTTTTAATTGTTTTTTAGCAGAATCTGATAATGTTAACTGCCAAAAGTTCTTACTTCCAGTTCTTCCACCTTCAGTTATTTGGTATTTTAATAATGTATCGTTTGTTAATGTTGTATTGGCAATTACATTATAATTAAATTCAACATGTTTTGGGAAAGGAAGTAGTTGGTTATTAATAAATACTTCTTTGTTTTTAAGTTGAAAAGTATCTCCTGGTAAACCAACACAACGTTTTATATAAAAAGCACGATGATCAACAGGAACATCACTTTCTAGCGGGTAATTAAAAACAATAACATCGTTTCTTTTAATACTGTCCTCAAATATTCTGAAATAAGGAAATTGAATGATATCAGAAAAAGATTTTACCTCAGGGTTAAAAGGCATTTTATGATGGCTCAAAGGAAAGGTTAGGGGAGTTATTGGCATTCGAATACCATAGCTCATTTTATTTACAAAAATCAAATCCCCTGGCAATAAGGTTTTTTCCATTGAAGTACTAGGAATCACATAAACCCAAAAGAAAAATGTTTTAATAATTACAACGGTAATTAATGCATAAAACATTGCTTTGGTCCATTGTATAATATGTGATTTTAGCTTTTTCAATTTTTAAAATATCCAGAATGTCAGTTCGAGTGGTTTCGAGTTTTTCGAAATTGTATCGAGAACAGTATTTATAAAAACCATTTATTTTCAATACAATTTTTTTAAGAAAAATTACTCGAATTGACAATGGTTTATTAGTGAACTAACGTAAATAATCTATCCCATCGTATTTCGCCTTGTTGAGCATCCCATGACATCCAAACAAAAACAGCTTTTCCAACAATATGATCTTCTGGAACAAATCCCCAGTAACGAGAATCTTGTGAGTTATGACGGTTATCTCCCATCATCCAGTAATAATCCATTTTAAAGGTATAAGAAGTTGCAACTTCTCCATTAATTAAAATTTGATCACCATTCACTTTTAAATCATTGTTCTCATAGCTTTTAATTATTCTTCTATAAAGAGCTAATGTTTTAATGTTTAACTCAACTGTAGCACCTTTTTTAGGTACTAATATTGGTCCAAAATTATCAACAGTCCAATCGTACTGGCTATCATTTGGAAATACAGCATTTAATCTCCAGCCTTTATAGCCTAATGGTTCAATTCTTTTCTCTACAGAAGTTACTTGAGAAAACTGTTTAATTTTTTTGACTGAGGCATCTGTCATAGTAACGATATACTTATCATTCATCCCATCATCAATAGAGGTTAGGTTTTCTGTAGTAATCTTTTTCTTTTGCAAGGCATCTTGACTAAATCCAGTACCATCTGTTTCAACATTGTAATTGAATTGAGCTCCTTCATCAAAGTAAGCTAACTGATCATCAATCATTAGTTGAGAATTAACTATTTCAAGTTTATCTCCTGGTATTCCAACACAACGCTTAATATAATTCTCTTTCTTGTCAACTGGTCGTGCTTTGATTGTAAAGTTTTTATGAATGTGTTTTCGTGCTTGATCTACAGAAATATTTAATTCTACACTGGCATCTCTAAGAACTTGCTCATAGATTTGAGTAGATCTCTCAATAATTACGGTATCACCTGCGGGGAAATTAAACACTACACAATCATTACGCTCAACATCTCCCATTTTAGGAAGTTTAGCATACGGAAATTTAAACCATTCTAAATAAGATTGGTTTCCACCAATAAAAGGAACAGACTCAGGGAAACTGTGGTGTGTAAATGGAAAACTAGCAGGAGTATTTGGTACTCTAGCACCGTAAGCCATTTTGTTTACAAATAAGAAATCACCCACCAATAATTTCTGTTCCATTGATGAAGTAGGGATGGTGAACGCTTCTAAATAAAATCCTCTAATAACAGTTGCTGCTATAACAGCAAAAATAATAGCATCAGCCCATTCTCTCTTGAAAGATTTCTTGTATTTGGCTGCTTCATCATATCCAATAAATTTCACATCTTCTTTAAAACCAATGTATGGTAGGTAAATACCAGCAAAAACAATTCCTAAAAAGTGCGATTTAAAATCGGTTTTACCCAACAGTTTCAAAAGTTCAACAATTAATCCGACCCAAACTACAAATCCTAAAAAAGGAACGTAATAAACAATGGTCCAAACCCATGATTTCTTTACCATTTTAACGGCAAGGTAGGTTCCATAAAAAGGGACTAAGGCTTTCCATCCATCTTTACCCATTTTTTCAAAAATCTTATATAAACCAACATGGGCTGCTACAAAGTAGACTATTGATAAAATGATAAATGCACTAATACTAATTTCCATTGTTTTTTTGTTTTTCTTTTGTCATTGCGATTGTAACGCAGTAAAAAGAAGCAATCTTATAATCAATTGTGAGATTGCTTCATTTCTCGCAATGATGTTTATTAATTTTCACTCAAATATCACGTCTTCCATGGTAAAAATACCTTTTTTATCTTTAATAAATTCCGCAGCAATTACGGCTCCCATAGCAAATCCTTTTCGGTTGTGTGCAGTATGTTTTATTTCTATGGCATCAATTTCTGAGGTGTAATTTATTTGATGTGTTCCGGGTACATTTTCAATTCTATGAGCAGTTATAGGTAGCTCATTTGATGCTTGCTTACTGTCTTCGGTCCAAGCATTTAATTTATCATTATTTTCTAATATTCCTTCAGCTAATGTAATTGCCGTACCACTTGGCGAGTCTAATTTTTGAGTGTGATGTGTTTCTTCCAAAGAAACTTTATACTCCTTATGTTTATCCATAATTTGAGCTAATTGTTTGTTTAGCTTAAAAAATAAATTAACACCAATACTACAGTTGGTCGCATAAAGTAAGGCCCCATTATGCGCTGAAATGTTGCTTTTTACATTCTCAAAATCAGCATACCAACCAGTTGTTCCGGCAACTACAGGGGTATTTCCAATAGCACATTGTTTAATGTTGTTTACAGCTAATGCTGGGTTGGTAAATTCAATAGCAACATCAATTGCTTCTAAATTAGTTGTATTAAGCTCTTCAGTATTTTTTGAGGTTATTTTTAAGGAAACAGTATGTCCTCTTTCTAAGGCAATTTTTTCAATTTCCTTACCCATTTTACCGTAACCGATTATTGCAATATTCATTTATCTATTCTAGTTGATTTAGCCACTAATTTACAAATTTGTTTATTCGTGGCTATTGCCTATTTAAAACTAAAAGTAACTTCCAATATTATTAATGTGTATTCTTTTTACACTAGTGGTTTAAGCGAATGATGAAAGGTATAAATCATAAATTAATAACCAATTTAAAACCTTTACTTAATTGGTTGTTTTGTGTCAATTCTAAATTGGGCTGCAAATTAAATGATAAGTTATCATTTTTAGGGAAATTAAAGAGGTGAGCATCTACTGCTGCATCCACAATATTTAAAACATAAAATATGCCTGCAACTATAAAAGCTAAATCCCTGTTTCTTTGATAGAAGTCTATATTTGCTTCGAGACCTGCGTCTGTTAAAAGTCCATTAAACTCATCAAGAGTTGTAATGTCATTATCTAATCGATTAGTGAAAGCTGTTTTATATTGTTTGAAGCTACGTTGATTGGAAACTCCAAAGTAAATTGATGTTCCAATTGCGGTATAAATAATGGGCATTTTCCAATACTTTTTGTTGTACACTTGCCCTAGTCCTGGAACAATTGCACTAAATAAAGCGGCCTTTTTTGGAGCGTGGGGTTTAATAAGTTCTATTTTTAGCGTATCAGATAAAACGGTATTCTGTTTTGATGCTTGTGCTGAAGTTACGCTTGTAATTGAAAAGAACAAGATAAAAACAACAACATTCTTATTAAAGAAGATATTGCTTCGTGTTTTGCAATGACGCTTAAATTGAGTTTGTAGATTCTTCACAATAAAAATTATAATCCTAGCAATTCAATAATACGTTCTAATTCTTTTTCTGAAGTAAAAGGAATCATCAATTTCCCCTTTCCTTTTGAATTACTTTGTAATTGAACTTTAGTTTTTAAGAAGTCAGTTAATTCATCTTTAATTTTTTGTTGACTAAAAGATAGGTCAGAAACGCCACCTTTTTTCAAAATCAATTCTCTTTCTTCAGTTTTACGTTCCTTAACGACATCTTCAACTTGCCTAACAGATAAACCTTCCTTTACAATTCTTCGTGAAAGTGTTAGTTGTTTTTTTTCATCACTAATATTAACTAAAGCTCTAGCGTGACCCATGCTAATATCTTTAGTTCTAATCGCCAATTGAATTTCTGCGGGTAGTTTTAATAATCTTAAGTAGTTGGCTACAGTTGAGCGTTTTTTACCAACACGCTCACTCATTTTTTCTTGAGTAAGGTTACATTCTTCTATCAATTTTTGATAACTGAATGCTATTTCAATAGCATCTAAATCTTGACGTTGAATATTCTCAACCAGTGCCATTTCAAGCATTTCTTGGTCATTTGCAATTCTAATAAATGCGGGAATTTCGGTTAAACCAATTACTTGAGAGGCTCTAAATCTTCGTTCTCCTGAAATTAGTTGGTACTTGCCATAACCTAATTTACGAACCGTAATCGGTTGTATAATTCCCAACTCTTTAATTGAGTTAGAAAGTTCAAGTAAAGTATCTTTCTCAAATTGAGTTCTGGGTTGAAAAGGGTTTGTTTCAATTGATGAAATAGCAAGATTAGCTACCGCTCCAACAATATGCCCAGCTTCTTTTTGTCTAGATTTTATCGTTATATCAGTTTCAGAGTCTTGTAATAAAGCTCCTAATCCTCTTCCTAATGCAGGTTTTTTACTCATTTTAATCTTCTAAGGCAATTATTCTGTCTTCTTCAGATATTTTAGTCATATCATTTTTTTGAAGAATTTCTCTAGCTAAATTTAAGTAGTTAATAGAACCTTTACAGCTAGCGTCATGCATAATTATTGTGCTACCATGACTTGGCGCTTCAGCTAACCTTGTATTTCGTTGTATGATAGTATCAAACATCATCATTTGGAAATGCATTTTTACTTCTTCAACAATTTGGTTTGATAATCTTAAACGAACATCAAACATTGTTAATAATAATCCTTCAATATCTAACTCTGGATTTAACCTTGCTTGTACAATCTTAATGGTATTTAATAATTTACCTAAACCTTCTAATGCAAAAAATTCAGTTTGTACAGGAATGATAACTGAATCTGCGGCAGTTAAAGAGTTAATGGTTATTAATCCTAAAGAAGGAGAACAATCAATAATAATAAAATCGTATTCATCTTTAATTTTAGCTAAAGATAAACGCATCATGTGTTCTCTATTTTCTAAATTAATTAGTTCAATTTCGGCACCAACTAAATCAATATGAGCTGGTAAAATATCTAGGTTAGGAGATTCTGTATGTAAAATAGCTTCTTTTGGTTCAATTTCATTAATCAAACATTCATAAATACTATTTCTAATATTTCGGGGGTCAAAACCTACGCCAGATGTAGCGTTTGCTTGAGGATCTGCATCAACTAAAAGTACTTTGTATTCTAATACACCTAAAGAAGCAGCTAAGTTTATAGCAGTTGTTGTTTTACCAACGCCACCTTTTTGATTGGATATTGCGATTATTTTTCCCATAGTTATAAGTTTGATTACAAAGTAACCTAAAAGTATGCCTTATATTTTGAGTTGTCGAGGTAACTTACCAAGTACTTTTTAACAATAACTTGTGTATTGTTAAAGTTATTTTTGTTAATAACTAAAATCTTAAAATCTTGTCAGGTTTGTAATTTGGTCTAAATTTGTAATGATTACAATTTTATAATAATTACAATTAATGGATTTCGTAAATCATTTATCAAGTAACAATATCAAACCTTCTTTACAGCGGATAAAGATATTTGAGTACTTGTATGAGAATAGAGATCATCCAACGGTAGATGCTATTTATTCTGATTTGGTATCGAGTATGCCAACTTTATCTAAAACGACAGTTTATAATACCTTAAAACTGTTTATCAATAATGGAATTACAGCTACCGTTACTATAGAGGATAACGAAGTTCGTTATGATGCAATTATGGAAGAACATGCACATTTTAAATGTGATGTTTGTGGAAGTGTGTATGATGTAGAGATTGATATTTCGGCATTAAAATTTAAAAAAATGAAATCCTTTCAGATAGAAAAAACAAACATCTACTTGAAAGGAAAATGTAATAAATGTTTAATAAATAAAAATTAATATTAGAATGGAAAATTTAATTGGAAAAAAAGCACCAACGTTTAGTGCTGATGCAGTAGTAAATGGTGGAGAATTTGTTGAGAACTTCTCATTAGAGCAGTATATTGGAGAAAAGGAAGTAATCTTCTTCTTTTATCCATTGGATTTTACTTTTGTATGTCCTACAGAATTATTAGCGTTTCAAGCTAAATTAGGTGAGTTCGAAAAAAGAGGAGTAGCTGTAGTAGGTTGTTCAGTTGATTCTAAATTTTCTCACTGGGCTTGGTTAAATACTGAGAAAAATGACGGTGGAATTAAAGGTGTTAAATATCCTTTAGTATCTGATTTATCTAAAACTATTGCTGAAAACTACGGTGTTTTAGCAGGAGAGTATGATTTTAACGATGAAGGTGAAGCTACTTTTATTGGAGCACCAGTTGCTTTTAGAGGTACTTTTTTAATTGATAAATCAGGTGTAATCAGACACTCCGTAATCAATGATTTACCATTAGGTAGAAGTATTGATGAATCCTTAAGAATGGTTGACGCTTTACAATATTTCGAAAAGCATGGTGAGGTTTGTCCTGCTAACTGGAAAGAAGGTGAAGATGCAATGACTGCATCTACTGATGGAGTTGCTGAATATTTAGCTTCTCATTAATTAAAATGGTGTTTAGTGTTTGGTTGATGGTTTTTAGATAAATCTATATTAACTACTAAACACCAACAACTATATACTAACAACTAAAAATAAAAAAATATGGCTTTTGAATTACCAGCGTTACCATACGCATACGATGCTTTAGTACCACATATTGATGCTAGAACAATGGAGATACACCATTCTAAGCACCACAATGGTTACACAACTAACTTAAATAACGCAATTGCAGGAACTGATCTTGAAGGGAAATCTATTGAAGAAATCTTAACAGGAATGGATATGAGTAATGGCGCTGTTAGAAATAATGGTGGTGGATACTTTAACCACGATTTATTTTGGAAAGTAATGAGTCCAAATGGTGGTGGAAACCCAACTGGTGCAATTGCAGCTGCAATTGATGCTAAATTTGGTTCTTTCGATGCTTTTAAAGATGCTTTTGCTAAAGCTGCTGCAACTAGATTTGGTTCTGGTTGGGCATGGTTATGTAAAAAAGAAGATGGTTCTGTTGATGTTTGCTCTACTGCAAATCAAGATAACCCATTAATGCCAGGTATGTGTGGCGGAACGCCAGTTTTAGGATTGGATGTTTGGGAGCACGCTTACTACTTAAACTACCAAAACAGAAGACCAGATTATATTAATGCATTTTTTAATGTTATTAACTGGGAAGAAGTAAACGCTAGATTTAACGGATAAGAATTATCTGAAAATATTAAAAGCCTCCCGAATTTATTTCGGAGGCTTTTTTGGTTTTAAAAGAGTTTATGTCCACATCATACTATTACCTCAGAAATGTTTAGCTGAGGTAAGTGGTGATGAATATTCTCAAAAGTTACTCATGCCTATAAATGTGAGATTATTTGTTTAACAACAAGACGAATCACCACAACTTTTATCTTCTTGAATTGGAGGGCAAGGAACTGTTCCATATGAACAGTATACACAGCAATCATTGTTTATTGGTTTTAATACTTTTTTACATTGTTCACATTCATAGAAGTATTGACAAGCATCTGTCGGCATTGTTTTCTCCTTTCTGTGTCCGCATTCTGGACAAGTAATTGTTGATTTTAATTCTATACTCATTCCTCTTCTATTTGGGTTACTTCATAGCCAGTTGAATTGACGGCTTCCTTTATCTCTTCAATACTTGTTATAGTAATATCAAATTCTATAATTGCTTCTCGATCCACATAGGAGCTACTCACATTAATAATACCATCCAACTCATTCACAGTATGGTCAACATGTACTTGACAAGCATCACAAGTCATACCTTCTATTCTTAAGTTTATTTTATGGACACTTGATTTACCTACCACAACTACATCACTTTTATTGTCTGGAAAAAAGACTCCAGAGTAATAAGGGAACTCTATTGATAATATTGCAAACATTGTCATTCCTATTAAAAAACCTCTTGTCTGATAAAATTTTGGTTTATCAATCTCACAACCACAGTTATCTTCATCTTTAGGTTTTAAATGGCTATACCAAGCATAACCAATTGCTACAACTGCTAAACCAATCAAGTATGGTCGAAAAGGTTCCATCCAAGTTAAGCTTGAAGATGCTCCACCAACTCCAGCAATAGCAGCAACAACTGGGGGAATACAACAAGATGAAGCTGCAATGGCTGCAACAACGCCAGTTATGATTCCGCTTTTTGAACTATCTCCTTTACTCATACAATGTTACTTTTAAAACTAAATTATGATTCTTTTTAAAACAAAAAAACTTTCAGAATTATTTGATCACGTAATTATTCAAGAAACAAAACAAGACCTACATTAATGCTCCAACATCAGTAATACTATAATGAAGTTGTTTGTGATAAAACTAAATATTACTCGCAAAACTCACACCATTTGGCATCGGGCGTGTGTTTAAATGAAGTGTTAATATCTAAAATTTCATTTAATAATTGGATGAGTAAAGTCTCAAATTCATCTAAAACTTCTGCATCAATAATTTTAGACTTTTTCATTCCAAAAGGCATATAGCCACTACTTAATTTTCTAAAGGAAATAATACCAGATGTAATTTCGGTATTGTCAATAGTATAGCTTCTACTGTACATTAAAGCATACATCATTAATTGGAAGGCTTTATTTCTATTCGATTCCTTTATTTCGTCTATGTGCTTTAAAAAAAGTTCAGAAGCTTTAACTAAACCAGTTTTGTAATCAATTATCCTTAATTCATTTCCAAAACTATCAATCCTATCCGATTTACCTTTAAGTTTAATCGTAGTGTTGTTTACTTCAATGGTTGTGCTTAACTTTTCTTCTAAAGAGTTAATAAATAATGGCTTCCCCAATTTCTCTACAAACATAATTTCGTTTTTTATAAACGTAGTAATGTAGTTTTGAGCAATGTTTAGTGTCAATAAATTCTTTCCAAAGCTTAATTCCTTCGGACTAAAATGTTCGGAGAATACTTTGGTAACAACATCATTAATTTGCTTTAGCATTCTTTTTAAATCTTCAGCAGTAATGTTTTTCTTAACAAAAGGTTTATACAGTAACTCTAAACTATCGTGTACAAATGTTCCAAAAGTAGAGTGATCAATTGTTTCTTCAACTTCATCAGCTTCTCTAACGCCTAAAACATATTTGTAATAGAAATCTAACGGACAATTAATGTATGTGATTAATGCTGATGGAGAAATTCCATTGGTAAACTGTTGTTGAATCTTAGCAACAATAGCAGCCGTTTTTTTAACTTCAACTTCTATTGGTTTTTTGTTGAGTGGGGGATATGTAACAAGTTTTTTGGTAATCTTAATATTTTTAAACGTACTTAACTCGTGTTCTATTTGCGTAACAAACCTACTTTGCTCACCACTTCCAAACTCATTGGTTTCGGTATTGTAAAGGATAGTTATGTTTTCAGCATTTTGTATTAATCGGTAAAAGTGATATGCGTAAACAGCATCTTTTTCTATGTGTGTAGGGAGGTTGTAAGTATCATCCTTTTTAATATCAAAAGGAATAAAAGAATTGAATGTTTTTCCTGCAGGCAACGTACCTTCGTTTGTAGAGAGTAAAATCACATTTTTAAAATCGATATTCCTTGTTTCTAACATTCCCAATACTTGTAAACCTTTTAAAGGTTCGCCATACAACTCAATAGAAAATGAGCTCAATATTTGTTTGTAAAGCGAGTAAAATCCTTTACTGCTTTCAATATATGGATGATCAGTAGTTAGCGTAAGCATCTTATTAAACAACTTGGCGTATTGAAATAAGTATTCTAATTCTATGGTAGATTTTTCTTCTTTCTTTTTTGATGAAATGTAATGTTGTTTCCCTTTCTCAATAAATTGTATAGTTTGAGTAAGTGTACTGTTAACCAAATAATTTAAAGGGAAAGAGTTTTCTGTTAGCTTGTTAATCTCAGCAATTTTATCTTTATTGATAAACACCCAATTGTGTTTAATGATACGTTCTTTTATGCTGTTACAATTGTCTTTCCCAAATACAATCTGGCTATATGGTAATTGAAAGAGCTTTAGTAAATCTTTGTAGTGATAGGTTAACTCTCCTTTGTGTCCAAATCGTTCAGCATTAACTAAAGTCACAAAATAGATTTCAAAGAAATTATTTGTAGGTGTGTTTTTTAATGGATACCCCATAGTAACATTAATGTTGGCTATGGTTTCTGGTATCGATTGTAATACGGGTATTAATAGATTCTCATCAGCTAAAACAACCGCAGTATCTGTATAGTTTTTAGAGCTGTCAATATCATTTAAAATATTGGTAATGAATTTTGCTTGCCCTATATTTTGCGGAATTCCAAAAATATTAATCTCTTTTTTCTCTTCTTTAAATTTATTGGTAACCCAATTAAATGGCTGAAAAATGTCTTTTTGCTTCAATTTTCTTAAGAAAAGACCACTTTCTTGAATTTTATCTTCTAAATAGTATTGATCAGTATCAAAAAGAATGTCGCACTTTCGTTCTTTCTTCAATTCAGAAATCAATACTTCTTCAGCTTTGTTTAGTGCGTTAAATCCAACAAAAATTATTTTATCCCATTTAATTTTTTCTGCAATAAACTGTGTTGGGTTTTTTTGTAATTTTTCTGCTACTATACGATAAGCTAAACCTTGGTAAGCTAAGTTTTTATCTGTTAAGTGATCTGTATAGCTTGTGTATAGTGATCCAAGTTGTTTCCAAAATTTTAAATATTGAGACTGGAAATCTGTGATTTCTCTTTCTCCTAAATTCCAAACTTCTAAAGCTCTAGCTTCGTTAATGTGTTTAAAAAAGCCAGAAGTAGGAACTAGGTATCTGTCAATTTCATTAAAATCATGTAATAAAATTTGTCCCCATTTACTAAACTCATCAAATGGCTCAGCATCTTTAGGGTTGTTCTCTTTGTAAACAGAATAAAGCTCAAATAATTGCTCTACATTATCAATTACTCCAACATCAGAAAGTTGTTCAATTAACTCTTCCGTTCCAATAATTTCTGGTAGCCAAATGGGCTTATCTATTAGTTCGCTGAGGTGTTGTTTAAGGAATAATCCGGCTCGTTTATTTGGTAATACAATACAAAGCTCACTCAGGTTATTAGGGTAATTGTCTATTAAGTGTTGAGCGGTTTTTTTTAAGAAAGTATCCAATTTGGTGTTGAGTATTTGGTTGTTAGTGTTTAGGGTAAAAATAAAGATTAACTATATACTAAGCACTAACAATCAAACACTATTTGCTAATCTCTAGCTTAAAACCAACCCCATGAATATTGTTTATTTGTATGTTTTGATCTTGAGAGAGGTACTTTCTTAATTTAGATATAAAAACATCCATACTTCTGCCGCTAAAATAATCATCATTACCCCAAATGTTTTTTAAAATTAATTCTCTAGGAGCAATATCGTTAAGGTGTTCGCATAAAAATGAAAGAATACGGGTTTCTTTTTTTGTTAATTTTTTGGTCTCTTTTGAAAAGTGAAGAAGTTGATTTTTTACATCAAAACTATATTCTCCAATAGTGTACTGTTCAACTATTTTTTCCTCTTGTTGAGTTAATATTTTAGTTCTTCTTAAAATAGATTCTATTCGCAATAAAAACTCTTCAAAATCAAAAGGCTTTGTAATGTAATCATCAGCTCCCAATGTGAAACCTTTAACTTTATCTGCTTGCATTGTTTTAGCAGTTAAAAAAACAATAGGAATTACTTTATTTACATCTCTAATTATTTGAGCTATAGCAAAACCATCTTTTTTTGGCATCATAACATCTAAAATACATAGGTCAAATTTTTCGCTAGCAAATGTTTTTAATGCCATTTCCCCATCAGAACATAAGGTTACTTGGTATCCGATAGATTTTAAATTATCTTGAACTACAAAACCAAGATTCGCATCATCTTCAGCTAATAGTATTTTTATATCTGTTACTTCTTTTGCCATAGTTTTATTTTTTAGAGAAAAGACTACTTCCGCTGAAAGAAAAAAGAGAAGACTCTTTTTCTAATGTCTATTTTCTATTCTCCACTTAATGGGAGTTTAATTACAAAGGTAGAACCTTCATTTTCTTTACTAATCAATTTTACTGATCCATCGTATGCTTCAACAATTGTTTTTACATAATTTAAACCTAATCCAAAACCTTTTATATCATGTACATTACCAGTAGGCGTTCTGTAAAATTTATCAAAAATATGTTTTTGAGATTCGGATGGAACGCCTATACCGTTATCCTTAACACTTATTTCTATGTGGTTATTGTAGCAATTAGTGGTAATTAAAACTTCAGGTCTTTCTGTAGAGTATTTTATGGCATTGTCAATTAAATTATGGAGGGTGTTGGTGATGTGAATTTTATCACCAAAAACCATGAATTTCTCAGCTTTTAAACTGCTTAAAATTTCGCCTTCTTTTTCTTTCACAATTAATCCAAAGCTTTTAACTGAACTTTTGACAAGCTCATGAAGATCAATATTTTCATTCTCCATTTTCAATTTACCCTTGTCTAGCGTTGCTAATTGTAATACTTTATCTACTTGGTTTTTTAAACGATTATTTTCTTCTTTAATAATGTTAGCGTAATTTTTTAGTCGTTCGGGTTCAGAACTAATGTTCGGGTTTAATAAGACTTCTGCCGAAAGGGATATAGTTGATATAGGGGTTTTAAACTCGTGGGTAATGTTGTTGATAAAATCATTCTTTATTTCGGATAGTTTTTTCTGTTTAAGGATAACATTTATTGTATAACCAAAAAACAGGATAATGATTAGAATTATTGAAGAAGAGAAAGCCCAAATTCCCATTTCACTCAAGAGGTAAGAACTTTTGGAGGGAAAGAATATCCCGAAATAGTGACCATCTTTATCCCATTTTATGTTGTATGATTTTGATTGTAAGTTGTCTTTTTCACCCTTTTCTAAAGAGATGTAATCTCCAAATACAATAGAATCGGTAAAGCAATCATAAATAACATACTCAAAATCAATTTTTATATTACGTTGTACAAACTCATTTCTAAGTAATGTTTCTAGTAGATAGGGATTAACCGTATCGTTAATCATTGCAGTGTAGTAGTTAGAGGAAATGCGTTTTACAGGGTTAATTAATGTAGACTCATCTTTATTAATGTCTAACAAATCATGTGTTACATTAGAAAGTGCAATATAAACTCTGTCATTAAATTGCTTCTCTTGCAAGTTGTAGGCATTTTTAATCCAAAACATTTGAGTAGCAATAATTCCGATAAGGGAAAAAACGGCTAAAAAAATTATGATTCTTATGGTATTTCTGTTCATGTGTTGCTAAAGATAATAATTTTGAATGGGAATAGTAAAAGTGGTTTTCTTTTAACACTTTTTTAATGTTATTTTTGTCGTATATTAAAAAATGAAACGAACTAAAGGTGAGTTTTAATTGATACAAATTAACTAATACAAATAAATATGAAAGCATACGTTTTTCCGGGACAAGGATCTCAATTTGTAGGAATGGGAAAAGACCTTTATGAAGGCTCTGAATTAGCAAAAGAAATGTTTGAAAAAGCTAATGATATATTAGGTTTTAGAATAACAGATATAATGTTTGATGGTGAAGCTGAAGAGCTAAAGCAAACGAAGGTTACTCAGCCAGCTATTTTTTTACATTCTGTAATATTAGCAAAAACATTGGGTGATGATTTTAAACCAGAAATGGTTGCAGGTCACTCATTGGGTGAGTTTTCGGCTTTAGTAGCTAACGGAACATTAAGTTTTGAAGATGCACTAAAGTTAGTTTCAGCAAGAGCTTTAGCAATGCAAAAAGCGTGCGAAGTTGTTCCTTCAACTATGGCTGCAATTCTTAGTTTAGAAGATGATGTTGTAGAAAATATTTGTAAGGAGATTGATGGAATAGTTGTTCCTGCAAATTATAATTGTCCTGGACAGTTGGTAATTTCTGGTACTGTTGAAGCTATTAATGTAGCTTGCGAAAAGTTAACAGAAGCAGGAGCTAGAAGGGCGTTAGTTTTACCAGTAGGTGGAGCATTTCATTCTCCATTAATGGAATCAGCTAGAGAAGAATTAGAAGCTGCAATTAACAGTACAACTTTTAATACACCAAGCTGTCCAATATATCAAAATGTACCAGCTATTTCGGTAACTGATCCGGAAGAGATTAAAGCAAATTTAGTTGCTCAATTAACTGCTCCAGTAAAATGGACGCAAACAATGCATCAAATGATTGCTGATGGAGCTAGCTCAGTAACAGAAGTTGGTCCAGGTAAAGTTTTACAAGGGTTATTTAAAAAAGTAGATAGAAAATTTGAGACAATTAGCGCGTAAGATATTGTATTTCAGTCTATTGTAATTTTCGAGTAGAAATGGGTTAATAATTACTAGCCTATTTTTTTAAGAATCAAAGTTTAACTATTCCAAATTTCCCAAGATTTTTCAGCTTGTAGTTTTAACATTTGTAAACCATTTAACGTAATAGAACCTTGTTGTTTTCCTTTCTTTAAAAACTCAGTTTCCAGAGGGTTATATATCAAATCGTACAATAAGTGTTTGGATGTTATATTTTCGTAATTAAATTCAGGAAAACTGTTAACATCAGGAAACATTCCAATTGGAGTGGTATTGATAATGATCTGATGATGTTTAATAACATATTCATTCACATCAGCATAGGATATTTCAGCATCATTTTTTGGTGAGCGAGAGACCACAAGACAATCAATATTTAATTCATTCAAAACATATTTAACTGTTTTTGAAGCTCCTCCAGTTCCAAAAATTAAAGCTCTTTCATGATTAATGTCTAAGAATGGTTTTAATGATTTTTTAAAGCCGTAATAATCAGTATTGTATCCTTTTAAGATGTTTTTGTCGTCTGAAATTTTAATGGTATTTATTGCTCCAATATCTTTTGCAATTGCGTCAATATCTGTTAAAAAAGGAAGAATTTTTTCTTTATACGGAATAGTAACATTTAATCCCTTTAAATTTTCTGTGGTTTCTATTAGCTCAGATACCAGATTAATGTTGTTAATATCTAATAACTGGTATGAACAGTTTGAAATGTTTTCTTTTTCAAATTTTTCTTTAAAGTATTTTTCAGAAAATGAATGTGAAAGAGGGTGGCCTATTAATCCATATTTTTTTATGTGCATAAATGCAAATTTCAAGTTTTAATTCTAAATCTTAAATAATATTGAGTATTTATTTTTTGTCATGAATCCAACCTCTGGTGATTTAATGATGAATTTAAGATTTTATAATTTGTATTTTTAGACCAGACTAACTAATTAAATTTTAACCTATGAATTCTAAATCTTTACTAGCGAGAGCTACGTTTCTTTTATTTACAGTGCTTACGTTGTTTTCATCAGCACAACAAAGAGATGTTCTACGGTTTAAAATGGGAGATGTTCTTATTGAAAACAATATTAATCGTTTTACTAAAAAACCAGATTATCAATCATTTGAGTTGATAAATAATAACTATTATAGAATAATTCAATTTGCTAAGATTCCTACAACTACACAAAAAAATGAATTAAAACAAAAAGGTATTGAGCTATTAAATTATTTACCAGAGAATGCTTTTTATGCTTCAATAAATATTAATGCAGATCTGAATGAGTTAAAACTTAATCAAGCAGTAAGTATTGTGAGTGTGAGGTCTAGTTATAAGTTAAATAAGGTATTGGCAAGTGAAAAGTATCCAACATGGGCAATGGTTTCTAATGAAACGATTGAAATTAGTGCAATCTATTATCAGAACATATCAGAAGAACTAGTTTTAAATAGATTAGAAGCTAGAGGTGTTAAAGTAGTAATAGCTAATCAATCTAACGTGGTACGCTTTAGAGTGAAACTTTCAGATTTAAAAGATATTTATAAACAACCAGAATTCTACTATTTTGAAGAAAAGGATATGCCTGGAGAGCCTGAAGGGATTGAGGATAGAACTAGCCATAGAAGTAATACTTTAGCTACTGATTATAGTGGAGGATTAAAGTTTGATGGAACTGGGGTAACGCTTATGTTACAGGATAATAGTATATTAGATCAACATATTGATTATGAAGGTCGTTTTACTAATGATGTATCAGCTACGCAATCAGGAGATCATGGTGAACATACAGGAGGAATTATTGCTGCTGCAGGTAATTTAGACCCAAAAGGTAGGGGGATGGCTCACGGTGCAGAAGTATTAGTCTATGGGTCAAGTAATAATAATTATAATTCAGTTCCCGCGCTTGTTATTTCTGATGATTTAACAATTACATCAAAAAGCTATGGGAATGGAACAAATGCTGGTTATACTTCACTTGCAAGACAATTGGATCAACAGGTTAGAAACAATTCTGGGCTTATACATGTATTTTCATGCGGAAATTCTGGGTCAGGGTGGTCAACTATAACTGGAGGACATAAACAAGGTAAGAATGTAGTGGCAGTTGGTAATGTGACTTATCTCGATGTTATTGCGAATTCTAGTAGTCGAGGACCAGCTTTAGATGGTAGAATAAAACCTGATATATGTGCAGTTGGTACAAGTGTGTATTCTACAAATGATCCTAATAATTATCTAAACAAAACTGGTACATCAATGGCTTGTCCAGGGGTTGCAGGAACACTGGCTCAGCTTTATCACGGTTATAAAACCGCAAATGCAGGAGCTAATCCAAATTCAGCTTTAATTAAAGCTGCAGTTTTAAATACAGGAGAAGATTTAGGTAATGCTGGACCAGATTTTATATATGGTTGGGGAAGAATTAATGCAAGAAGGGCTTATGAAATACTTAATAATAACAATTATTTAAGCTCAACAATATCACAAGGAGGAAGTAATTCACATAATATAATTGTGCCAGCAGGAACTGCACAAATAAGAGTTATGGTGTATTGGTCGGATTATGAAGGTGCTGCAAGCGCTTCTCCTGCTTTAGTTAATAATATTAACATGCAAGTTGTTGATCCTTTAGTAACAGTTTTTAATCCTTGGGTTTTAAATCCGTCAAACCAGAATGGTGTTGCTATTAGAGGAATTGATAATTTAAATAATATGGAGCAAGTAACCATTGATAATCCTGTTGCAGGAACCTACACTGTTAATGTTGATGGAACGACTATTCCACAAGGACCTCAAGAGTATTTTTTAGTGTATGAGTTCATACAAGATGAAGTAGTATTAACGTACCCAGTAGGTGGAGAAGGTTTTAATCCAGGAACAATAGAAACAATTAGATGGGATTCTTACGGAAACAGTGGTGCGTTTCAATTGGAATATTCTACAGATAATGGAGGTACATGGAGTACAATTATCACGAATGTAGTGAGTACAAGAAGATATTTTAATTGGAATGTTCCGAATACAGTATTTGGTGAAGTATTGGTGAGAGTCTCAAGAGGAATGTTATTATCTACTAGCGATGCTGTTTTTTCAATAATAAGTACACCATTAAATTTAAATATTGATTGGATTTGTGTGGATTCACTACAATTAAGTTGGAATGTAGTGAGTGGCGCAACAGGTTATGAAGTAAGTCAGTTGGGTGTTAAATATATGGATTCAGTTGGAGTAACAGCTATAAATAGTATAGTGTTACATGGAATGAATTCTGCGCAAATAGATTGGTTTAGTGTAAAAGCTTTAGGACCAAACAATGCCCGAGGAGAAAGAGCCTTTGCCATAGAAAAAACACCGTGGACGGTTAATTGTCCAATTGATTTTGATGCAAGTTTAGCGAATTTAAGTCCAGTTAATAATGGAGTCGTTTTAAGTTGTATTCCAAACGCGCTAAATGCAGGTGTAACTATCAATAATGAAGGGCTTAACTTAATATCAAATGTTCCTGTTCATTATTCGCTTAATGGGCAACCTGCTGTTAATGAAATTTATACTGGAACGATAGCCTCTGGATTAAATTTTAACTATACGTTTACTAGTCTCTTAACGCCAAACAATGGGATTAACAATATACTTGTATGGACTGATTTAGCTGGAGATGGAAATAGTACCAATGACTCTATTAATACACAATTTTCTTATATCAATTCTACAGCAAATACAATCCCCTGGTCAGATGATTTTGAGTCATTTAGCTCTTGTAATACAACAAGTAATTGCGAAATAGAAGTTTGTTCCTTAAGTAATGATTTTATTAATGAGGCAAATGGAACTGTTGATGATATTGATTGGAGGACAGATTCCGGAGGAACCCCAAGTGGAAATACTGGACCATCTTCAGATAATAACCCTGGTACTTCAACTGGAAAGTATTTATACCTTGAAGCTTCTGGAACACCAGGATGTACAAATAAACAAGCAAACTTAATCTCACCATGTATAGATCTAGTGAGTGTTGCTAATCCGGAGTTAAGTTTTTCTTATCATATGTATGGATCAAATATGGGGTCGTTACATGTAGATATCTTGGTAAATGGAATATGGACAAATGATATTTCTACTGCAATTAATGGTGATCAAGGAAGTATCTGGAAAACAAAAACAGTATCATTAACACCTTACATTGGTAATATAGTTAACCTTAGATTTAGAGGAATTACAGGGGGAGGATATCGGAGTGATATGGCTATTGATGATATATACGTTTCAGGAGCAACTGTTGGGCTAGGTGACTTAGGTTCAAACTTTGATTTCTCAATCTATCCAAATCCATCAAATGGGTTATATAACTATAGGTATAGTGGAGAAAAAGGGATAAATGTAAAATTATATGATGTAACCAGTAAAGTTGTTTATGAGAAAAGTATGAATGGTAATTCATCTGTAACAAATGAAGTGATTGATATTAGAAAATATGCAGATGGAATTTATATGTTAGTATTAACTAAAGGTTCTGAACGAATTACGAAGAGAATCGTAAAGAAGTAAGTCTATTTAACCTTAAAAAAAGCTGTAAGAATTAATTCTTACAGCTTTTTTTGTCGAAAGAATTATGGAGAAATATATTGTTATTTTTGTGTTGTATGATAGATGAAATAGAAAACATAAGCTCAGAAGAAAGAAACTTATTAAAAGAAGGGACAAAACTTCCAATTATGGAAGAGTTTTACTCAATACAAGGAGAAGGTTTTAATACAGGTAAGGCAGCTTATTTTATTAGAATAGGAGGTTGTGATGTTGGTTGTCATTGGTGTGATGTAAAGGAAAGTTGGAATCCTAACTTACATCCATTAGTTGAGGTAGATCAAATAATTAATAATGTTAAAACCTATCCAGCACAGTCTATCGTTATTACAGGTGGCGAGCCACTTATTTATAATTTAGATTATTTAACGGATCAATTAGCAAGTAATAATGTTGATGTATTTTTAGAAACTTCAGGCGCACATTCATTAAGTGGTGTTTGGCATTGGATTTGTTTATCTCCAAAAAAGAATTTACCCCCTTTAGAGGAAGTTTATGAAAGGGCAGATGAATTAAAGGTAATTGTTTTTAATAAAGGAGATATCAAATGGGCAGAAAGTCATGCTGCTAAAGTAGGAGGGAATTGTAAATTGTATTTGCAACCGGAGTGGAGTAATAAAGAGAAAATGATGCCCATAATTATTGATTATGTAATGAAAAATCCTAAATGGAATATTTCATTACAGACACATAAATATTTACAGATACCGTAACAGAATCTAACATTATGAACAGAATCCTTCAGATATTAATACTAATTCTATTCATTGGATTTTCCAATAATAGTTTTTCACAAGATCAAAAAAGGGTTTCATCAACTAACAAAAAAGCCATTAAGCTTTATGAAAAAGGGAGAGCGTATTATGATGGGAGAAATAATGAATTAGCAGAACTTTCTTTATTAGCAGCTTTAGGAAAGGACCCAAACTTTATTGAAGCAGAGTTGATGTTAGCCTATGTCTATCAGGACGCTAGGATGTATGAAAAAGCATTAATTCATTATGAAAGATCTATAGAAATAAACCCTATTTTTTTTCCTGAGATATATGTTTCTGCGGCAACAATTCAGCTAAAACATGGTGATTATACTGCAGCAAAAAGAAATTTTACGGGGTATTTAAGTTTTAAAGGAGCTCCATTAATGCAAAAGAATTTTGCTGAAAATGGTTTAAAAACATGCAATTTTGCAATAGACGCAATAAAACATCCAGTACCATTTAATCCTATAAATTTAGGGGATAAAATTAACAGTCCATTACCAGAGTATTTTCCCTCTATTTCTGTTGATGGAGAAACATTGCTTTATACGCGAAAGCTAAAAAGTAAGATGACTTACACTGGGTTTAACGAAGATTTTTTTGTCAGTAAATTTGACGGTAAGAATTGGCAGCAAAGTCAAAACGTTCAGCCTATAAATAGTATGACCAATGAAGGAGCACCTTCACTTTCGGCTAATGGAAGGTTCTTAATATTTACTTCTTGCGCAAGTATTGGTGGTGATTATGGAAGAGATCGGAAGGGGTATGGAAGTTGCGATTTGTTTTATACATACAATGTTGGAGATAACTGGACAAAACCAAAAAACTTAGGAAAAACAATTAATTCTCGTAACTGGGAAACTCAACCCTCTTTTTCTGCTGATGGAAAAACACTTTATTTTATTAGAGGCGTGGGAAGGTCAACGGGAAGACAACAAGATATTTATACAGCAACGCTTAGTAAGGAAGGAGTTTGGTCAGAACCTGTCCGTTTGAACAATACAATTAATACACCCGAGATTGAAGAGTCAGTATTTATTCATCCTGATGGTAAGACGCTTTATTTTTCTTCTAACGGACATCCAGGAATGGGAGGGTTAGATTTATTTATGAGTCAGAAAGACGAAAACGGTAAATGGAAAACCCCAGTTAATTTAGGCTATCCGATTAACACGTTTAAGAATGAAAATAGTTTGTTGGTTTCTTCTGATGGAGAGTTAGCTTATTTTGCATCTGATAGAGCAGGTGGTTATGGTGGATTGGATTTATATAAATTTGAAATGCCAGCGCATGCAAAACCCAATAAAGTAAACTACTTAAAAGGTAACGTTTATGCTGCGGATACAAAAAGACCAATTGCAGCACAATTCGAATTGATAGATTTAAACACTGGAGAAGTAGTGGTAGCTTCTTTTGCTGATGAAGTAACAGGAGAGTACTTGGTTAGTTTACCAATTAATAAAGAGTATGCATTAAATACATCTCATAATGGATATTTATTCTTTTCTGAGAACTTTTTATTGACGGAAGGAAATGCCAGTGAACCATTTCAAAAAGATGTAGCAATGCATAAAATTGAAGTCAACAAAACAATGGTATTAAAAAATGTGTTTTTTAATACGGATGAATTCGATTTAAAACCGAAATCTAAAATTGAATTAGACAAATTGGTTCGTTTTTTAAATTTGAATACAACCTTAAAAATAGAGTTAGGTGGACACACAGATAATGTAGGTTCTAAATCATCAAACCAAATATTATCAGAAAATAGAGCAAAAGCTGTTTACAGTTACTTAATTGAAAAAGGAATTGTTGTAGAGCGTTTAAGATCAAAAGGTTATGGAGATACAAAACCAATAGCTGATAATGCATCAGAAAAAGGTAGAGCAGAAAACAGACGAACTGAATTTAAGATTATTGAAAAATAATAGCTTTAAATACTTTTATCTTTCTAAAGATATGCGTGTTATCGTTCAAAGAACAGTTGGCGTATCTTTGGTATTCCTACTTCTAAGCTCCGCTGTATTTTCCCAACAAGATTCTTTAGAACCAAAGCGTTTAAAAGTTGTGGCTGCAACAGAAATTGTTGGCTATACTGGTATAATGGTGGGCTTACATACTTTGTGGTATAAAGATGAACTGAGTTCCTCATTTCATACGTTTAATGATAATAAAGAATGGTTACAAATGGACAAGGTCGGTCATGGGGTAACTTCTTATTATGTCGGAATGGCTGGTTACCAAGCTTTAAAATGGAGTGGAGTTAGTCGTAAAAAGTCTATTTGGTACGGTGGAACATTAGGTTTATTTTTTTTAACATCAATTGAGGTGTTTGATGGGTATTCTAAAGCTTGGGGATTTAGTTGGGGAGATGTTGCAGTAAACACAATAGGGTCTGGTTTTTTTATAGCACAGCAATTGGCTTGGGATGAACAACGCGTTTTATTGAAATACTCTTTTCGTAAAAGTAAGTATGCCGATTTAAGGCCTAATTTATTGGGAGATAATTTAGTGCAAAATGTGTTGAAAGATTACAATGGACAAACCTATTGGGCAAGTGCGAACATAGCTTCTTTTTTAGGGAAGAATACAACTTTTCCTAAATGGTTAAACTTGGCAATAGGATATGGTACCGATGGTATGATAGGGGCCTTTGATAATGCTTTTGACCCTACAATTACAAGGCAACGACAATATTATCTAAGTTTAGATATTGACCTCACACGTATTAAAACAAAAAGCAAATTTGCCAATACACTATTAGGAACGTTCGGATTTGTTAAATTCCCTTTACCTACTATAGAGTTTAGTCAGTACGGTAAAACAAAATTTTACGAAGTTTATTTTTAATAAAAAAGACAAACTTCTATCTTCTAGGTAGTTGCTGATTTTATATATAAACTTCATCCTTAATGTTGCTATAAGCATTAATTATCCTTAGCTTTGCAACCCATTTTTTTTAAGTTAATGTCAGAAAAAGCAATAGAAGAAAGTCCATTACCAACTAAGAAAATTCTCTATGAATATCAGGAAAAGGGGATGGATAAAATATTTGACACCTTAGATAAGGCTCCTGATAATTATAATCTGTTATACCAATTACCAACAGGTGGTGGTAAGACAGTTATTTTTTCTGAAATAGCCAGCAGGTATCTTGCCTCAACAGATAAGAAGATTCTTATTTTAACACACAGAGTGGAGTTATGTAAGCAGACTTCAGAAATGCTTGCTGGATTTGATGTGAAAAATAAAATCATTAGCAGTAATGTAAAAGAATTGCCTGATCAGGATAATTACAGGTGTTTTGTTGCCATGGTGGAAACCTTAAATAATCGTTTGAAGGACGATGTTATGGATATCCAAGATATTGGAATGGTAATCGTTGATGAGGCCCATTTTAATTCTTTTAGGAAGTTGTTTCATTATTTTGAAGACTGTATAATGTTAGGTGTAACTGCAACTCCATTGAGTTCTAATGTTAAGTTACCAATGTATCAAAATTACAATGAACTTATTGTAGGTGAATCTATTCAATTTCTAATAAATAAAGGGTTTCTTTCATCTCCTACAACTTATTGTTATGATGTAGGGCTGAGTTCTTTAAAAATTGGAGCGAATGGAGATTATACCGTTCGTTCATCTGATTTACTTTACGGAGATGACCCAATGTTGGAGAACTTGGTAGTTGCTTACGAAGAAAATTCTAAAAACAAAAAGACGCTTATTTTTAATAGCGGAATTAACACCTCTTTAGGAGTTTATGATTCTTTTAAGAAGGCCGGTTACGATATACAGCATTTGGACAATAAAAACTCTCCAACTGAGCGGAAAGAGATATTAGAGTGGTTTAAAAACACACCGAATGCAATTTTAACTTCAGTAGGAATTTTAACTACAGGTTTTGATGAACCTTCAGTTGATACAATTATATTAAATAGAGCAACAAAATCATTGACCTTATATTATCAAATGATAGGGCGTGGATCACGTATATTTAATGGTAAAAATAAATTTACCATTCTTGATATGGGTAATAATGTTTCCCGATTTGGTGCTTGGAATGCACCTGTAGATTGGTATGAAATATTTCGTGTACCAGATTTCTATTTGCAAAATATTATTACTGATACGGAGATTGAGCGAAACTTTAAATATAAAATGCCAGTTGATGTTAGAGCGGAATTTTCTAAATCAGAAAATATCGATTTTGATGTAAATGAACATTATAAGTTAGCGATAAGAAATGGTGATAGACCTAAAATTGTTTTAGATGCTTCACTTGCTCAACACTCTCAAATGTGTTTAGAAAACAGTGAAGATTTAATGGATGCGAGAGTTCTAGCTGATTTGTTAGCTGATCAAATTGCTTACAGAATTAGATTATATTCATACTGTATTTGTAAAAGCACTGACAATTACTTAAAGTGGTTACAAGAAGATTATGAGCGTAGACTTAGACAAAGTTTTAGCGGAAAAATATAAGCCAGCTGAATTCTCTTTTTTAGCGAATATAATTTAGATTTTGAGAGGGTTCGTTTAATGTACTTGTTGGTAGTGTGAAATGCTACTTACATTATGTTAAACGAAGTTAACGTTTTTTAAGGAGAAAGGCAAGTGTAAAACTACTCTTGAGTAAAAATATCTCTTACCGCATCTTCGTATGCATCTATACTTTTCGATTTCTTAATTTTTTTAAATGTCTTTTGAGTATTATCAAAGGTGGTTGCAAAGTATTCCCAAAAAGAAGTCATCTTTAACAGCGCGTGTTTATCACCTGATAAATAGCCTTTGTAATCGTGATATATCGTATCATGAAACTTACTGAAAGTCTCTAAGTGGTTTTCTGGATATTCTGTTGTGTTGTTTTTAATCATGCTTGGTAAAAAGGGATCAGCAATTAATCCTCTTCCTATCATAAAGTGTGTAATACTCGGAAAACGGTCTCTAACCTTGTTAAAGCTCTCTACAGAAGTAATATCACCATTATAGTACAACAAGTGTTTGGTTTTGTCTAAGGCCTTTTGAAAGCCTTCTAAATCTACACCACCCTTATACAGTTGCTTACCTAAGCGAGCATGTATGGCAATGTTCTTTAAAGGGTAGTTGTCTAAAATAGGGAGTGCGTTAAGAATCTCTTCAGGGTTTTCATAGCCTAAACGCATTTTCATTGAAACCAAAATGTCAGATTCTGAATGAACTTTATTTAGAATGTCGTTGATTTTTTCGGTTTTACAAATTAACCCAGAACCCATACCACGTTTAGTAACCATAGGATAGGGACAGCCTAAATTCCAATTCAGTTCATTGTAGCCTAAACTCTGAACGTATTTGGCAACAAACAAAAACTCCTCAGCACTGTTGGTCATTATTTGAGGAATGAGCTTTTTTACCGTATTGTTTTTTACAAGTAAATCGCGCTCATAAGCAGGTTTAATTATAAACTTTCCGTTTAAGCGAATGTAAGGTGCGTAAAAAGTATCTATTCCACCAAAGTATTGGTTAACCGCATTTCTAAACCTGAAATCGGTAAATCCTTGTAATGGAGAAGAAAGGAGCGTTAGACTCATATTATTTATATTGTTTGTCATTCAGAACGATATTGTTTTCCAACAATGTCATTCTCAGCTTGACTGGGAATCTAGTAAGTTCTAGAAAAAAATGTAAGTGAGGTATGGTTTTTATCATATAGAAAAAATAGATTCTTCACGTCAATTTGTAAAACCAATATAAAATTGGGGCAAATTCTCGTTCTGAATGACATTTTATTATGCTGAAGCTCTCAGTTCGTAAATTTCTAATCCAAAAGAACTCGCTGCGGCCATTAAATGGTCTAAAATATCAGATTGTATAATCTCGTATTCAACCCAATCAACTGTAGAAGCAAAGCAATATATTTCTATGGGCAAGCCGTATTGGTTCGATTGTAATTGTCTAACCATTAGCGTCATGTCTTCATTAATTTCTTTATGATTTTTTAAATAGAGTTCAGCATATTGTCTGAAAACACCAATGTTAGTTAAGTTTCTTCCGTTAATAACTTCCTTCTTATTGGCATGGCTAGTTGTATTAGCCGTTTCAATTGCTGCCTGTCTTTCTTTTACGTAATGCTCTATTAATTGAAAGTGTTGGAACTTTTCAATAGCAGCTTGATCGATAAAATGAATACTTCGTGGACTAATATAGATGTGTCGTTTAATTCTTCGAGCACCCGTTTCTTGCATTCCTCTCCAATTCTTAAACGAATCGGAAACCAAAGCGTAAGTAGGGATTGTTGTAATGGTGTTGTCCCAGTTTTTTACTTTAACCGTATTTAATGTAATTTTTTCAATGGTTCCATCAGCACCATATTTTTCCATTTCTACCCAATCGCCAACCCTAACCATATCGTTAGTAGCAATTTGAATACTAGCAACAAATCCTAAAATAGTATCTCTAAAAATTAAGAGAAGAACGGCTGTCATTGCCCCAAAGGCACCTAGTAAATAGAATGGTGATTTACCTAGGAGTATTGATAAGATTAAAATTCCTGCAATAAAATAAACAATCAGTTTTGCCAATTGAAAATAAGATTCAATGGGTTTATCTTTATATTTTTCGGATCTAGAAAAATAAACTTCTAAGGCATTAAATGCTGAAACAGCCACCATAGAAAATACAACGATAATGTAAATGTGTATTGTTTTTTCTGCCAAAGGAATCCAAAATGGGTAATCAACTAATATAAATTGGATGCTCCATTTTAGAATAATAGCAGGAAAAAGATGAGCGAGTTTAGCAAATACGCGTTTATCAATTAATACATCATCCCATTTGTTTTTTGTTTTAAGAAAGATCTTTTTCACACCTTCTCTCAATATTTTTTTAATGATAAAATCTACAACAAAAAGGGCTATAAATAATATAGCTAAAACAATGAGAAGTCTTAAAGCTGGTGCCATTTTTGGCGAAACATTATGGTTAATTAACCAGTTAGTTAAGTTTCCTGTAATGGAAAGTATGTTGTCAATCATAAATCAAAGGTAGGTAGATTTATTAGAATTCTGGAGCTACCTCTAATTTCATTATTTCATGTGTTACAGGATGTGAAAACTCAATAAATTCAGCATGTAAATGAAGCCTGTGAGCAAACTTTCCGTACAAATCATCACCATAGATAGGAAGATTTAAGCCTAGTTGATGTGCAGCATGAACTCTCAGTTGATGAGTTCTGCCGGTTACTGGGAAAAAGCGGATACGTGTTTTTCCATTTTCACGATCCAATACCTCCCAATGGGTAAGCGCTTTTTTTCCATCTTCATAACAGACCAGTTGTCTTGGTCGGTCTTCAATATCTGGTCTTAGTGGTAAATCTATTGTTCCTTTATCTTCTTTAACAATACCATCCAATATAGCAATGTATTGTTTTTTGATGGTACGTTCAATAAATTGTTTTTGCAATTGTTTGTGTGCGTTTTTGTTTTTGGCAATCAACATAATACCAGAAGTTTGCATATCTAAACGATGCACAATAATAGGCCCTTTAGCTTTAGGGTATTTATCTTTCATCCGTTGGAAAACACAATCTTTAATGTTTACACCAGGTACAGATAATAATTCTTCAGGTTTGTTAATTACTACAATATGGTCATCCTCATAAACCGTTTTTATTTTTACCGTATCAGCTGTATTTTCTAGCATAGGATTGTCATCAACAACTAAACCTTCTAACATGTGGCCTAAAATTGGCTTGCATTTACCTTGACAAGCAGGATAGAAGTTCATGTGTTTTCTAATTTCTGAGTTGGGAGATTTTCCCCACCAAAATTCAGCAATAGCAATAGGAGTTAAGTTGTGTTTGTAAGCGTAATGTAATAATTTTGGAGCAGCACATTCACCGGCAGCAGCAGGTGGTTTTTTTAATGCAGTTTCTTCAAAAATGGAGATTAAACTTTTTATCTCGCCATTGGCATTTAAAAAGTTGTATTCTTCAAACAATTGCTGCTGTAAACCTGCAGACTTAGCATGTCTTTCGTTTTTTAATGTTTTAATTTTTTCTTGAGCTGGAGTAACTTTTGCTTTAAAATTAGCTAGTTTTTCTTCCCAATTCTTAATTAAATGTTTTAGAAAGAACCTTTTATTTTCGCTTTCTTGTTTTAGTTCAGTACAAAGAGTTGTAAATTCTTCTCCAAAAACGCTAATTTTTGCATCGTTTCTTATTTCATCTCTTTTTCTTTTGGCAATATCATTTTTCTCTCTGGTTTCAGCTATATCAGCATCCATTTCTTTTTGAAGCCTTTCTAGTTCTTCTAACTGAGCAATATATACGGGATCAGCTTCTAACGCTTTAATGTCTATTACATATTGGCTTACTTCTACAATTCCGACATTGAAAAAACTGTTTACCTTAAGCATATCAAATACTGGAGGAACAAAATTTTCAAATTCATTTTTGTTAAGGAACTTTCCTGATACAGCAGAAATATAACCTATTTCATCCTTTTCATTTTTAACTACCAGTACACCAAACATCTTTCCGATGGGGTCTTTGGTGGAACCTTCAATTAATCCAAACATTTCATCCCAACCAGGCTGAGTGTTTAAATACGCTTGCAATTCTTCTACAGCAATAACCGATAAGGGGTGAGGTCTGTAATAAAATGGAAAGGTGAATTTTTCTGGTAACGAGTGTTCAGAAATATCTGCCTTAAATGGAGTGAAATGAGTTGACATTTGAAGTGTAGCTAATCAAAAAAATAAAATTTATAAAAAAGCCTCATCCGTTAGCTAACGTATGAGGCTTTAATAAGATATTAAATTTCTTAGTGCTTTTCAGCAGCAGTGAAATGGAAGTTTCCTTCGATTTCAGCATTTTCATCACTATCAGAACCGTGTACTGCGTTAGCAGAGATATCTTTAGCGTATATTTTTCTAATAGTACCTTCAGCAGCATCAGCTGGGTTAGTAGCACCAATTAAAGTTCTAAAATCTTCAACAGCGTTATCTTTTTCTAAGATAGCAGTAACGATAGGTCCAGCAGACATATAATCAACTAATTCACCATAAAAAGGTCTGTCTTTGTGTACTTCGTAAAATGCACCAGCAGTTTCTTTAGAAAGTTGTGTGTATTTCATTGCAACGATTCTGAATCCAGCATCGTTAATCATTTTTAAAATCCCACCGATAGAGTTGCTCTCAACTGCATCAGGCTTAATCATTGTAAATGTTCTGTTTGTAGCCATTGTATATTGTTTTATTTTTTTGAAATCTAATTGGCGGCAAAAGTAGGTGTTTTTAATTGATTATTTTATATCGACTATTGAATAATAATCAATCAATTTTAGAAACCGTTTTAACGTTGTCCTTAATATTTCTTTCAATTAAGATTCTACGAGGATCAATAGCTGCTTTAGCAGGGAGACTATCAACTTCAAACGTAAAGTTCATATTTTCCTTGTCGAATTTCACTCGTTTGTAAAACATTAGTTCTTTTTCATCAGCATCAGCAAAAACACCAATATCAGCCCAATCGTTTACGTCTACATTGGTTTCTTTACCCAAAGTATCCGCTTTCAATTTTAAAGCTTCAATATCCATACTAACTTCATAATTTCCGTTTGCTAAAACCGTATAATTTGCTTCTTTCAATCGGTAATCATACAAGGTAATTTCCTTAAACCAATCATCAATTAAATAGTTTAATGAGTCAGGAACTTGCGTTTCTAAATGTCTTATAAAATCTAAAGAAGTAGGATAGGGTGGTTTAGCATAACGAAACTCCGCTAAGAATTTTTTCATTGCTGTATTCACCTTTTTCTCACCAATATAATCTTGTAAAGCATAAAGGATAACACTTCCTTTTCCGTAATGGATGTATTGCTGGTTTTCAACTTTATAAAGTGGCAATTCTTTTTGTTGTTCAAAAGCTCTACCTTTTAAATAACGATCGTAATCATACTTTAAGAATTTACGCATTTGCATGTGGTCATTGTTTACTTCTTTTTTCATAACCATTAAAGAAGAGTATTCTGCAAAACTTTCAGAGAACATAGTTGCTCCTTGCATAGTAGCACCAACCACTTGATGTGCCCACCATTGGTGTGCCATCTCGTGAGAAACAACTGCATCAATTACATTGTTATCCGTTGAGTCTTCTAAGTTTACAATAAATCCAAAAGATTCTGAATAAGGCATCGTTCCAGGGAATGCTTGTGCAAAAGTAGCGTAACGTGGAAACTCAACAATACGTGCTTGTTTGTGAAAGTATGGTCCGAAATTATCCGTGTAATATTTCAACGATTTTTCAATAGCAGCCGACATCTTATCAATATTATAAGCATGTGCTTTATCATAATAAACTTCAATATCAATTCCGTTCCATTTTTTACGAGAAACCTCATAACGAGCAGACATAAAGTTGAAGAAGTTTTGAGATTTATGATCTACTTTATAGTTGTAGTAATTTCTGTCACCTTCTTTCCATTCTTTTAATAAAGAACCTGGGGCAATTGCCAATTGATTTGATGATGTTGAAATAACCGTTTCTACATTTACCCAATCAGACATACCATTAGAAAGGTAGTTAACGTTACATCCTTTATCACAAGTTTGTTGTAACTCAGGCATTCTTAATTTTTCTGGCAGATCATTCTTTTTACGATCACTCTTGTCGCTTAACTCATATTGGTTATTGTACCCAAAAGCAGGAAGAATTGCGAAGTTATTAAAGAATGTCCCGTTTTTATTCAGAAATGTACTGCTTTGACTATTCGTAAACCCATTTTTAGTTACTGAAGCCTCTACAATTAAAGCACGTTTCTCATTTGGCGCTAAAGGTTTGTTTAACTTATATATTAAGTAACCTAAGTCTTTGTCCTCAAAAACCAATTCAGCATCCTTTAAATGGATTTTCATATTCCAATCACTATCAATTGTATAATGTAAAGAGTCTATTGTTTGTGCTGTTTGATTTTGAATAATCAGAACTGATTTTGCTAAAAGTTTTTGAACATTAGGATAAATATCAATTACATATTTTACATCAGTTATTTTCGGTTGAGCAATCCCTTCGTATTTTTTATAATCCTTTTCATATTTAATTTGACCATCTTCAACAATGCTACTCGTTTTGTATGAATTTAATATTTGAGTGTTGTAATAAACAAAACTTGCAGTAGCAATAAATAATAGTGCAACAACAGATAGCCCAAAAGAGTATTGTGGAGTTAAGTGTTTTTTAGCAGATTTCATTCTGTTTTTAAAGCCAAAAGTTACGCCTCTTACCCAAATTAAACCAGATATAGCAAGTAGTAATAATCCGAACAATATCCAATACAAATTAAACCAGTTAGAACCAGCCAAAGCAGATCCAAACCCGTTCATATCAGAATAGATATAAGAAGGACCACCACTAATGCTCAACATATTGGTCTCAATTTCTAGTATCATAAATAATAAATCGAGTAAGAATAATAGTAATATAGATACAAAATAACCTAAATACTTATTGTTGATAATGATTTGAATGAATACTAAAACACATGACCAAACTATATACATTGGGAAAGCTGTGTACAAGAAATCTTGCGCATAAAGTCCTAATTCTATTTTTGTATATCCATTAAACAGTTGGTAAAGAATTGCTCCACCAATAAAGAAAATATTTAAAATTGTTCCAACACTAATTAATGAAAGTGTTTTAGCTAATAATGAAATGGTTGAATTGTGTGGTGTAGCATCAATTACTTCATGTATATGACTGTCTCTATCTCTCCAAACCAATTCTCCACTAAAAAACACTAATATAATTAGTACGAAAAAAGCTGAAATTCCGTTAACAGTTCCCATCATTTTATAGGTAACTGGATAGGATTGGAGTCCCATATAATCAAAACCACCCCAAAGGTTAGTAATGAGCATTAGCGCACAGATAACAAAAAGTATTTTAAATAAATTACTTTTTACAATGCTGTAAAAATTAAGTTTAAAAAAGCTCGAAAATTGGCTGTAAGATGTTCCAATGTTAAAAGCTGAATTTAGTTTAGGGGTAACTAAAGCAACTGCTTCTGAAGAAGTATTATCAACCTCTTTTTGCTTTTTCACCTTTGTATTTTTAGCCATAAAGCTGAAAGAAAAATAAGATAAAAACAAGATGATAAAACCTAGAGCTATCCAAAGAATTCTGTTCATTAATAATAATCCAGAAAACGTTGCTCCAATCGTATTTTTATCGTTCGGAGTAAAGTATTTAGTGTCTATTCCATAAGCTCTAATTCCAAACATATCAGAAAGAGCAGCTAATGTTTCATTGTCAATGTCAGATAATAATGTTCCAGAAATAGAGTAGGTAATAATAATAGATAATGTTCCTAAAAAAGAAATAATTGTATTTTTCCATTTTGTTGCCATTGCAAAAATAATTGCCCCAGCAAAAAACATATTAGGTAATATAAATAAGAAGTAACTATTGATTACCGTTTCAAAAAAGAACGGACCAATTCTATCTGCAGAGATTTCTCCCGTTAAGGGACCAATTATTGCACCAACATAGAATCCAATAAAGATTCCGCAAAGCGGAATTGTTGAAAGGACTAATGCTCCCATAAAACGACCAAAAAAGTAGCTTTTTTTATGAATAGGTGTACTAAAAAGTATTTCGCTAAAACTGTATTTGTAATCTCTTAATGCAGCATTGTTAAAAAATGCTGTAGATACTAAAAGCGCAATTAATGATAATGCACCAACTAAACTGCTTATTGTATAAGGAGAATTCAAAAATACATTGCTTGAACCTCCAATTGATTCTCCAAAAATGACCATTAAAGCACTTGCTAAGGCCATTAGAAACATAAATATATAAACCATTGGTCGCATTAAAGCGGTGCCAATTTCTTTGATAAAAAATTCTTTAAACATCTGTGATAAAGGTTTTAGGTTAAGGAGTGCAGTCGTTTAATTAAATAGAAACAGTTTCTGTTGCGTTAATTTTTGAGAAGAAAACATCTTCCAATCCAGGAGTTACGTTTTCAAATCCATTACCAGGGTTTGAGTCGCTTAAAACATGAATTAACGGTTTACCTGCAACCATTTTATCAGAAATTACTGTGTAATCAGTTTTGTATTGACCAATTTCGTTTCGCTCAATTATTTTTTGCCAAACCTTACCATTTAATTCACTAATTACGGCTTGTGGTGTTCCCTTATAAACCATTTTACCTGAATTCATTATTGCCATATTAGAACAAAGTTCTGTAACATCATCTACAATGTGTGTAGATAGAATAATGATAACATCTTCAGCAACATCAGCTAATAGGTTATGGAAACGGTTTCTTTCTCCAGGATCTAAACCTGCAGTTGGCTCATCAACAATAATTAATTTTGGTGAACCAATTAATGCTTGGGCAATTCCAACACGTTGTTTCATCCCACCAGAAAATCCTTTAACTTTTTGATGTCTTTTAGAAAATAAGTTTACTTTTTGTAAAAGATATTCAACCAAAGCTTTACGTTCTTTTCCATTGCTGATTCCTTTTAATATGGCAACATGGTCAAGTAGTTGATAAGCAGTAATTTGAGGGTAAACACCAAACTCCTGTGGTAAATAACCCAATACTTTACGTAGTTCAGTAGGGTTTTTAAAAATATCAATATCATCTAACATTGCAGTACCACTATCAGCCTCTTGTAATGTTGCCAAAGTTCTCATTAAAGAAGATTTTCCTGCACCATTTGGTCCTAAAAGACCGAACATTCCATTGTTCAATTCAATGTTTATAACATCTAAAGCCTTTACGCCATTAGAATATGTTTTTGATAAGTTGCTGATTTTTAATGTAGCCATACTTTTATTGAAATTAAATTAGAGATCAAATATATAAATAAAGACGGCTATGAATGCTTAAAAGTTACACCAATGGTGAATATGAAGTGCTAAGTGGTATTTTATTCTTGCGAAAAGAAGCAATCGTTTGTAGTGTATTTTTTATATTTATTTTTCTTCTGCTTTGTTTTACATTTGTTGGTGTACAGTTTGGCTAATTTAATTCCAATATAGAAGTCCATACTATATAAATCTTGATTAATAAGCATTGGAAACAAACGGTCTGTACCAATTATTATGTTGTTCCAAAATCTAAAGGCCAATCCTACAGAAGGGTATTTATATCTCCTTAAGGATACAGGAAGTGAAACTTCAAATCGTGGAACTTCAAATCGTGGCGTTAAAGCCAGTAAATCTTGACGAATTACTCCAAGCTGATTAAAGAATGAAAGGTTTTGGATTATTGTTGCATTCAAATAAAATCCATTTTCAAAATTATAATCATATTGAACAGAAAGAGCTGTTGGGAGGTATGTTTTATACTCTTTTTTTTGATTGTCAACTTGAATAAAAGAATTTAAAATTTTACCATTCCTAGTGTTGGCGGAACCAAAATTACTGTTTGGGTAATTTCCCCAAGTTCCAGGCTGGTCTTTAACTTCTCCGTAATAAGCTTCCGTTTTATTGGTTATTCGACCTAAATCCAGAACTGAAACACCTATTTTATATTTGTATTCAGATTTTCTACAATTATTTCTTTTAGAATAAGGCGTGTACCTGTCAACTTCTTTTAGTGTCTTTTTGTAGGTAAATCCTAAATCAATAGCCCAACCACTACCAGAATTGAAGGCTGGATCAGTAAATCCATATTTAGCATTAATATCAATAAAATCGATATCAGTTGTATCAGGTACCTGGTAGATGAGTTCTTTAATGTTGGTACCTAAATGAGCTATTCCAAATAAACGTTTTAATGATACGCCAGCCATGTACAGGTCCTTACTTTTTTCTTTGAAAATAAGACCATAATTAAGCCCAACTTCTCCCCAAACCATAGCGTTTGCTTTAATGTTAGAACCATTGTAAATAACACCACGTTGCGGAGCATACTTAAATCCTTCAAAAGAAAATTTGGCTAAATGATCAGGGAAATTTCGAATATCGCTAACTGATCTAATTTGGGTATTAATTCCAAAAGCATGCTTACCCACATTAAAAGATACCGATGGGCCGTGAACAGAAACATCTGCATATCCATACTTATTAGGAGTTGTAAACTTATCTAGAGGGTCAGGAGTTGAATTAAGGTCAAGCAAAACACTTCTTACAGATCTATTTGGAAGAAAGATGTAATTATTATCAAAAAATGTAGAAGCCCCAATGAAGTTTATTTCCCATAAAACTTTAGAATCTACGGTAGAAGAAGGGTTGAGAAGTACTGAGCTTGTAGGGGAATAATTACTGTTGGCAATCCCTATATTTTCTTGGCAATAAACCGAGGAAAATTGGAGTGAAAGGATAATAATTAAATACTTAATTTTAGACATCTACAATTAAAACAAACATAATTTTGTTAGGATACAATTTTAGTGTATTTTTTTTAGAAATAGTCTTATAAAAGAATAAAGATGCTGTCAGACCTGGAAAAAGAAGTGAAATACCGTACGAGTAAAAGCGGAGGCGCTGGAGGCCAAAACGTTAACAAAGTTTCTACAAAGGTTGAATTAATGTTTGCTGTGGATGCTTCTGAGGTTTTGACTGAAAGAAAAAAAACAATTATAAAAGAAAAACTAGCCAATAAAATTTCTCAAGAAGGTATTTTGAGTTTGAAATGTGATGAGACCAGGAGTCAATTAGCCAATAAAGAAATTGTTTTTGAGCGATTTATTCATTTAATTAAAACAGCTTTAACTCCTGTTAAAAAAAGAAGACCAACGAGACCTACACGTTCTTCTGTAAGAAAACGATTAGATAGTAAAAAGAAACATTCTCAAAAAAAATCGAACAGAAAGTTTAAAGAGGAGTAATTTTGTAAAATGCAAATTCAATTCTATAAATATCAGGGAACAGGCAATGACTTTGTTATGATTGATAATCGTAACAATATTTTTGATAAAAGCAATATAAAAGCTGTTCAGCAGCTTTGTGATAGACGCTTTGGTGTTGGAGCTGATGGGTTAATTCTAATTGAAAATTTAGAAGATCTAGATTTTAATATGATCTATTTTAATGCAGATGGTACGCAAAGTTTTTGCGGTAATGGAAGTAGATGTGCGGTTGCTTTTGCAAAGCATTTAGGAATTATAGAAAAACAAGCCATGTTTTTATCAACCGATGGAGAACATGAAGCTTGGATAAATGATTTGGGAGAGGTGTCATTAAAAATGCATGATGTAGAAAATATTGAGAAAGGAGAGGGATATTATTATATTAATACTGGTTCGCCGCATTATATTGTAGCAGTTGATAATGTTGCAGCAATTAATGTAAAAGAAGCTGGAGCTACTATTCGTTATAACGAACGTTTTAAAGCAGAAGGAACTAACGTTAATTTTGTAAAATATGGTGAGAACGAATTTAGTATAAGAACTTATGAAAGAGGTGTTGAAGATGAAACACTTTCGTGTGGAACAGGTGTAACTGCAGCAGCCTTAAGTTTGGCTGATACTAACAAGTTGGCAGCGGGTGTTATCTCTATAAATGCTGTAGGAGGTATTTTAAAAGTAGGTTTTAAACGCAACGGAAATGTATTTAGCGATATCTGGTTAATTGGTCCTGCAACATTAGTTTTTAAAGGAAATATCGAATTATAATCTTATCCGTTTTCACCCTGAGATTGTCGAAGGGTTGATAAGGATCTATTTAAAAGAATGAATAAATACCCAATACATATTACTTCTAGTATAACTGAAGAAAAGCTCCAAAAAGGAACATTTCTCTTTATTTATCGAACTACACGTATTCCTCCACATATAGGAATAATTACAAATGGCTTGCTGTATGATATAACTTCGGTTGGACCAAATATTGATTTAGCAGTTAGTAATTTTTATAAGACAGCCGTAAAACGTAAAACGGAAGTACTGTTTGTAGAATTGAATTTACCTGAAGCGGAAACCAATAAAATTATTTCTGAAAAAGTGAATAAGCATTGGAAAGTAACTGTAACAACAAGTTGTTTAGCTCCAGTAAAAGAATTTTTATTTGAGGTTTGTAAAATAGATTTTGAAAAAGCAACATTTTTATTTGATTTGCTGCCAGTTTTAGAAACAGCAAATTTGATTGACGGAGTTTTTGAATTGAATCTTCAGAAAAAAATAAAGAACAACGTTTTTGAGTTAAATAAATACACACAGCAAGATATTCAGAATTGTATTTTAGCACTGAGTCGAAAAGAAAAAATTTCGTGATCAATGGCTCGCATATCTTTTTAAGAGAACTTCAAGCAACTGATGTTGATTTTATTTATAAATGGGAGAATGATACTGACAATTGGAAAGTTAGTGGAACAACAAAATCATTTACAAAAGACGAGATTGAAACTTTTGTAAACGCCCACCAAGACTTAACACTCAATGAGCAAATTCGTTATGTAATTTGCTTACAAGACTCAGAAATCCCACTAGGAACAATAGATTTATTTGAATTTGATAGTATAAAAAAAACAATAGGTATTGGTATTTTAATTGGAGAGAAATCATACCGAAACAAAGGATATGCTTCAGAAGCTTTAAATCTAATTATTGATTATTGTAGAAATGAACTAAGTCTTGTTAATCTTTTTTGTAACATTCAAAAAGACAATACCACAAGTATTCGTTTATTTGAAAAATGCGGTTTCCAATTTATTGAAGAACTTGTATTGTTTGATAACAAAGTGAATTACTACGAATTAAAACTATAACTTTTTTGTCTGTCGAATTATAAACAAAAAACATAATTAAAATAATGATCAAAAAAATAATAATATCCATATTCTTAATCGTTGTATTTGTTGGAGCTTATATCGCTTACGATATGTATCAACAAGTATATCAACCCAACGTAACACTTAAAAATGCTACCGATAAGTATTTTTATGTGTATTCCGATTATGGTTTTGATGACGTTGTACATGACTTATATGAAAAAGGATACATCATTAACAGAGAATCTTTTGCGTTTGTTTCTGAGAAAAAATCAGGTTTTAAAAACAACATTCATTCAGGTAGATATTTGTTAAAAGAAGGAATGAACAATGACCAGTTGGTTGATTTATTTCGCTCAGGAGAAACAGTTCCTGTTAAAGTGACTTTTAATAATGTGAGAACCAAGGAAGATTTAGCTGGAAAGATTTCTAAAAACTTAGAATGCGATAGTACGGTCGTTTTAGCTTTAATAAACGATAAAGAGTTCGTTGGTAAATATGGATTTAATACGACTACCATTTTAACCTTGTTTTTACCCAATACATATCAATTTAATTGGGCAACAACAGCAGAGAATGCGATTAAAAGAATGGCAACCGAATACAAAAAGTTTTGGACAGCAGAAAGAAAAGCTAAAGCAAAGAAGTTAAACCTAACACAATCTGATGTTGCCATTTTAGCCTCAATTGTGCAGGCAGAACAAACGGTTCATGCTGATGAAAGACCAAAAGTAGCAGGGTTGTACATTAACCGTTTGAGAATCGGAATGGCTTTACAATCAGATCCTACATTGGTTTATGGTTTAGGTGATTTTACGATAAGAAGAGTGTTGAATAAACATAAGGATGTAAACTCACGTTACAATACTTATAAATACAAAGGATTACCTCCAGGACCTATTAATTTACCCAACATTAAAAGTTTAGATGCTGTATTAAATTACGAAAACCACAATTACATATTTATGTGTGCGAAAGATGATTTTAGTGGTTACCACAACTTTGCGAAGAACTACAACCAACACTTAATTTACGCCCGTAAATACCAACGAGAATTGAATAAGAGGAGGATTTATTAGTCTTAAATTAATAGGTTAAAATAATTCATCTTTTAGTTTTATGATGCTAATCATATCTCGCTAACAGTTTTAGCTATAAATTTAGAGTCATATTATACAAATATTATGACCAAATATATTCTTCTATCTCTCTGTGTTATTTCTCTTTTTTCTTGTTCAAAAGAGGAGGATATTAATGCAACACCAACATCTGCTAGACTTTTTTAGGAAAATATGACCCTACATATATTATTCCTAAAAGTTTCCCCTCATTAATTCCAATGAAAAATCCTAGCTACAACCTTATGACTGCTGAAGGGGTAAGAATGGGTAAGAAATTATACACTAACCCTGTTTTAGGTACAAATGGACTTTCATGTTCGTCTTGCCACATTAATGAATACTCTTATTCAATCCCAATGATGGGACCTTCAGGTTTAGCAGTATTAACACATCAAAATTTAGGTTGGTACGATTCTTATGGATGGTTTGGTGAAGAGGGAAATTCGTCAGATGATGTTGCATTATTAGATCTAGCCGAAGGAAATATTTTCTTAAATTCAAATAGTGATAGTATTCTAAACCGTTTTAATAGAGATTTAACTTACCAGCAACTTTTTTGGGAAGCCTTTGGTGTGAAAATAGTAGAACTATCAGTTCCTGAAAGAAATCAATACACCAGTTATGCTTTAGCTCAATTTATGAGAACAATGTTTTCTGATAATTCCAAATTCGACAAATACCTAAAAAGAGAAGTGCCTTTAACCTTTTCTGAAATAAATGGTTTTACCATTTTTATGGATGATGATAAAGGTGATTGCTTTCACTGTCATGGAAACCCATCAAACCCGCTATGGACTGATGGTATGTTTCATAACAATGCTTTAGACTCCGTTTTTATTGGAAATAATCAAGGGAGATTTTTAATCTCTGGAAATATTTTTGATATGGGGAAATTTAGAACTCCAACGCTAAGGAATATTGAACTTTCAGCGCCATACATGCACGACAATAGATTTAATACCCTAGAGGAAGTTGTTGACTTTTACAGTGATGACTTAAAAAACTCACCCTATGTAGATCCATTAATGCAAAAGATTGGACAAGGAGGGGTTCATCTAACACCACCAGAGAAAGTAGATTTAATTGTTTTTCTAAAAACCTTAACAGATACTACCTTCATTAATAATCCCAATTTTCAATAAAGAAAAACTTAAGATGTATGATACATGTAGTTTTTCAGTTTTTTTGAAAGGGTTACTTATAAATACTTTTCATCCATAACCTTTGCATGATGAATCTCATGTCCTGAAATAATAAATCCAATTGCTAAAACTGTAAGAGGGTTTCCGTTGGCTCTTCCACTTCTTTCTAACATTTCAGGAGTAAAGCTTTTAAATAAAGCGATGGTACTTTCTCTAACTTCATTAAATTCTTTGCAAATATCACAAAGCCTTCGCTCGTTGGCTCCCGAATAAGGAACGTAAGCATCATGGTCATAACCTGGTAAATCTGTTTGATCGTTTCTGGCAAAACGTAAAGCGCGGTTACAAAAAATACGTTCAGTATCAATCATATGTACCAATAATTCTTTAATAGTCCATTTACTATCTGCATAAGCAAAGTTACCATGTTCTTCGGTAACTAAATCTAATAGTTCGTTGGTTTTTTTGTGGGTATTTTCAAGTGCAGTAATAACATCCATATTATCGTTAACCAAACTAATATAGCACTTAAAATAGTCAGAAAAGTTATGATCTTTTAGTGCTTCTCTCATAAGATTTGATGTTGATATAGACCAAAAATAATTAATAAATTCTTAAGTTTACCTTCTTTCAAAAAATAGATGAAGATGACTAAAATAAAATTTGGAACGGACGGTTGGAGAGCTATAATAGCTAAAGAATTTACTGTTGATAATGTAGCAAGAGTTACCTCTGGAGCAACAGAGTGGTTAAAACAAAATTTTGATAATCCTTCGGTAGTTATTGGGCATGATTGCAGATTTGCTGGTGAGTTATTTGCTGAAACAACAGCAAAAGTATTTGCCAATGCAGGTATAAATGTTTATTTGGCAAAAGGACCAGTTTCAACTCCTATGGTTTCATTAGGAACGTTAGAGCAAAAATCTGCCTTAGGAATTGTTATTACAGCTTCACATAATTCTCCGAGTTATAACGGATATAAGTTGAAAGGAAGTTTTGGAGGGCCTTTATTACCTAAAGAAATTCAAGAAGTAGAAGATTTAATTCCTGATACCAACTCAGTTGATGTTAACGGATTAGAGTTAGAAGATTTTATTACTAACAACTTGGTAGAGTATGTTGATTTAGAAACGATGTATGTAAACCATGTGGAAGCTAATTTTGATATGGATGCTATTCGTAATTCGGATATGTGTTTTGCTTACGATGCAATGTATGGCTCAGGACAAGATGTGATGAGAAGGTTATTGCCGGATATTGATTTTTTACACTGTGACCACAACCCAAGTTTTAATGGAACTTCGCCAGAACCAATTCATCGTAATTGTGGTGAATTTTCGGAAATGATTAAAATGTCTGAAGGACAAATTAATTGTGGTTTAGCAACAGATGGTGATGCAGATAGAATAGGTTTGTATGACAGCAATGGTGAATTTATTGATTCGCATCATATTGTTTTATTATTGATAAAATATTTAGTTGAAGAAAAGAAGCTTGGTGGTAAAGTAATTATCTCATTTTCGCTTTCGCCAAAAGTGAAAAAAATGTGTGAACATTACAACTTAGATTATGAGGTAGTGAAAATTGGATTTAAACACATTGCTGAAATAATGTTAGATGAAGATGTATTGTTAGGAGGAGAGGAGTCTGGAGGTATTGCAATTAAAACACATATACCAGAAAGAGATGGGATTTGGATGGGATTAACACTATGGGAATTCATGGTTAAATCTGGAAAATCATTAGAAGAGCTAATTGATGAGGTATACGAAATTGTAGGTCCTTTTAAGTTTGAGCGTATTGATATGCACTTAAAAGAGGAAGCGAAATTGGCTATTGTAGCAAAATGTGAGAATGCTGAATACAAATCGTTTAACGATTTAGAAGTAAGAAGTATTGAGGATGTGGATGGTTATAAGTACTTTTTTGATAAAGAAGAATGGGTGATGATTAGAGCTTCTGGTACAGAGCCTGTTTTAAGAACTTATGCTGAATCAGCTACTACAGAAGGAGCTTTTGAAATCCTAAAAAAAGTACATGCAGAATTTAAAAAGTAAATAATGAATAATAAAATTGAACATAGCTTTTTAAAATCAGCGTTAACGCTTGATAATCCTTTTCTATCTATCGATGAATTTTTGTATTGGTTGGAGGAGAAGAAATCGAACGTGAAACATAAAATAACACTAATTTCATTTTCTGAAATGAGTAATTGGGGTTTTAATGAAGCTACTGGCAATTTAGAACATGATTCAGGCAAGTTCTTCTCTATTGAAGGGATTAATGTGAAAACAAATTGGGGAAACGTTCCTGAGTGGTCGCAGCCAATTATTAATCAACCAGAAATTGGTTTTTTAGGAATCATCACCAAAAAAATTAATGGTGTGTTGTATTTTTTGATGCAAGCTAAAATTGAACCGGGCAATATCAATGCCGTTCAATTATCACCAACATTGCAAGCTACAAAAAGTAATTACACACAAGTCCATAAAGGAAACCCACCGTTATATTTAGAGTATTTTTTAGAGGAAAGAGAAGATGTTACCATCTTGTTAGATCAATTGCAGTCTGAGCAAGGCGCAAGATTTTTAAAGAAACGGAATAGAAATATTATTATTGAAGTTAACAGTGATATTGAAGTAAAAGAAGACTTCTGTTGGTTAACCTTAGGTCAGATTAAACAGTTGTTAACGCATGATAATTTAATTAACATGGATACCAGAACAGTAATTTCTGGTATTTCATTTGGAAATTTAGAAACCTTAAAAGATTTAGGAACTGCAAACGATTCTACTTTTTTGCGCTCCGAATTGGATGAGCTGAACGAGTTACATAATATTGAACATGTAATTTCTTGGATAACAAAACATAAAGCTTTCGCTGAATTGGATGTAAAGCAAATTCCATTGAAAAATCTTGCCGATTGGAAAAAAGATGGAGAAGCTATTTATCATGAAGCACGGAAATATTTTTCTGTAATTGCTGTTAGAGCAGAAATAGGAAATAGAGAAGTACACAGTTGGACACAACCTTTGGTTAAGTCTGCTCAAGAAGGTTTAATCGCTTTTATTATTAAAGAAATAAATGGTGTTTATCACTTTTTGGTTCAGGCAAAATTAGAAAGTGGAAACTTTGACATTATTGAGTTAGCACCAACAGTACAGTGTTTAACTGGTAATTACCGTAAAGGTGAAAACGAGTATGAAGTTGATTTTATAGATTATGTACTAAATCCTGATAAAAATAATGCAACTGTTTTACACAGTTCTTTTCAGTCAGAAGAAGGTGGTAGGTTTTATAAAGAACAAAATAAAAATATGATTATTGAAGTAGGTGATGATTTTGATATAAATGTTCCGGATAAATATATTTGGATGACCTTACATCAGATTAAAACCTTTATAAAGTTTAACAATTACCTCAATATTCAATCACGAAGTTTATTGTCTGTAATTAAGTTTATTTAAACATGAGTAATTTAAGAATAGGTGTTTTAGGGTCTGCAAACATTGCAAGGAGAAGTGTTATTCCTGCAATTAAAAGTATAGCTGAGTATGATCTAGTTGCTATTGCGAGTAGAACAAAAGAGAAAGCTACTGAATTTGCTACTGAATTTGATTGTGAGGCTGTTGAAGGATATCAAAATCTACTAGACAGAAAAGATATAGATATTATTTACATGCCATTACCAACAGGTTTGCATGAAGAGTGGGTTCTAAAAGCTTTAGACGCAGGAAAGCACATTCTAATAGAGAAATCATTGGCAATGGATTATGCATCGGCCAAACGTATGGTTGATATGGCGCGTCAAAAAGGTTTGTTGATTATGGAAAACTTTATGTTTCTATATCATAAACAGCATCAATTTGTAAAGGATTTAATTGACAAAGGAGAAATAGGAGAGATACGATGTTTTAGGAGCTCTTTTGGATTTCCACCAATAGATGAAAATAATTTCAGGTATAATGCAGCTGCAGGAGGTGGTTCGTTGTTAGATGCTGCGGCATATACTGTAAGAGCAGCTCAATTGTTTTTAGGAAATGATATTTGGGTAGAAGGTGCTACGTTAAACAATATAAATACCGAAGTCGATTTATTTGGTGGGGCCTACTTAAAATCTAAAACAGGAATGTTTGCTGAGGTTGCATTCGGATTTGATAATTTCTATCAATGTAATTATGAGATTTGGGGAAGTAAAGGTAAAATTATAGCACAGAGAGCATTTACTCCAAGAGAAAATTTTACTCCAACTATCACTTTAGAAAAACAAGGTGAAGTATTTGATTATGAGATTGATGCTCAAAATCATTTTGTTAAAATTTTAACTGAATTTAAGCGTTGTGTACTAAAAAATGAAGTAGAACCTAAGTATGAAGAAATATTAAATCAGAGTAGATTATTACAAGAGTTAAAAGATAAAGCGAACTAAATATGAGTGAAGAAAGACAGTTTGACAATTTTGATGAGCATGCCTTAGGTTATCGTGATACACATGATAAGATAGTTGAGATGAGTGGCGCAAATAGTGACTACTTTAGCGAGTATAAGATTGTAGAGGTTTTAAAGTTTGAAGAAGCAAACAGCTCATTAAATATATTGGATTTTGGTTGTGGAGATGGAAACAGTTCTATTTTTATCAGAAAACATTTTCCAAAGGCAAATGTATTTGGAACTGATGTATCAGAAGGAAGTGTAAATATTGCCAATGAAAAGAATATCTCTAATGCTATCTTTAAAGCTTATGATGGCTCAAAATTACCTTTTGAGGACAGTCAGTTTGATGTTGTTTTTACATCAATGGTATTCCATCATATAGAGCATAGATTGCATGATGGAATTTTGAGTGAAATTAAACGTGTTTTAAAGAAAGGCGGAAGGTTTTATAATTTTGAACACAATCCTAATAATCCTTTAACAAGAAAGGTTGTAAAAGAATGTGAGTTTGATGAGGATGCTGTTTTATTAATGCCAGCTTACAATAAGCGAATAACAAATAAAAGTGGATTAAAAACAGAGAATTTGAATTATACCTTGTTTTTTCCTCGTCATAAACTATTTAAAATATTTCTTGGCTTAGAAAAAATGTTATCTTGGTGTCCGTTAGGAGCACAATATTATATTAGAGCTATTAAAAAAGCGTAAAATTAATGAGTAATACAACAGTAGAAATATCAATTGTTAGTCCTGTTTACAGATCAGAAACGATTATCGATAATTTAGTTGAACGAATTGTTGGAGCTGTTTCTCAATTAACTGATAATTACGAAATTATTTTAGTTGAAGATTGCGGACCAGATAATTCTTGGAATAAGATTCAGGAAAATTGCAAGCGAAATTCAAAAGTAAAAGGAGTAAAGTTAAGTAGAAATTACGGTCAACAACACGCAATACAAGCTGGTTTAGATTTAAGTACTGGTGAGTATGTGATTACAATGGATTGTGATTTACAAGATCAGCCAGAAGAAATTATAAAATTGTTATCAAAATCTAAAGAAGGTTTTGAAATTGTTGTTGCCAGTAGAAAGAATAGACAGGATGATTTTTTTAAGAAGTTCTTATCCAGAATTTTCTATTCAACATTAGGGTATCTTACAGAAACGCAACAAGACAGATCAGTTGCTAATTTTGTTTGTTATCAGCGAAAAGCTGTTGAAGCAATGGCAAAGGTTAAAGATCATAACAGATATTACCCAATGCTACAACAATTAGTTGGTTTTAATTACGCTAAAGTTGATATAGAACATGCTGAAAGAGAAGATGGTACATCTTCTTATTCTTTTGGGAAACGATTGCGTTTGGCAATGGATACCATTTTAACTTTTTCTGACAAACCTTTGCGTTTAACTGTGAAGTTTGGAGTGTTGTTATCATTTTTATCTATATGTTCTGCTATTTTAATGGTTATATTGTATATTTTCAGTGATGTAAAAGCAGAAGGTTGGGCAAGTTTAGCTTTGTTAATCAGTTTCTTTTCTGGAATTATTATTTCAGTCTTAGGAATGGTTGGTTTATATGTTGGTAGAACCTTTGAGAGTGTTAAGCAACGTCCTACATATATTATTCATAAAACATTAAATTGATATTAAGTAACTTAAAAATAATATTGTTTACATTATTCATCTTAGTAGGATGCATTGATTTGTTTAGCCAAAATTTTGCTGATAAAAATTATTACTTAATAGATTCTCTAGACTTAAATACATTAAGTCAGGGAGATAGAATATTAATTGACTCCTTATTAATTGAATATCATAATGAAAAAGAGGATAGCTCTAAGTTAAATCAGCTAACGACACTTATATCATTATGTGAAAATGTTGTTTGGGTAAAATACAATCAAATTTTAAAAAATAAAGCTGAAGAACTATCCAAAAAACATAAAAGAGAGAAGGTTTATGTTAAACAATTATCATCTGCTTATAATAATATTGGGTTCTATTTTTTTAAAAAAACCAAGATAGATAAAGCAATATTTAATTTTGAGAAATCGATAGCCTTAAGTAAAGAAATTGACAATCTAGAAGTCATACCAACAGCATTAAATAATTTAGGCTACATCTTTAAGCGACAAGGTAATATTTTAAAGGCATTGGAATATTATCATGAATCCCTTAAGTTAAACAAGTTGCTTGAAGAGGAAGAAGAGATAGCTCTTTCATTAAATAATATAGGAGGGCTTTATTATACTTTAAAAGAATATGATAAGGCACTTCAGTACTTTAGAGATGCTTTAATTAAGGAGAAAAGTGATGGCACGAAAAAAGGGGTAGGAAGATTATATAGTAATATCGGGTCAGTTTATCAAAAACAGCACAAACGTACATTAGCATTAGAGTATTACCAACAATCAATTAAAAACTATAATAAGATAGGCTACAAAAAAGGTGAAGCTCTTTCCCTCTCAAAACACACCTCAATTGAGTTAGAGATGTTACAGGATAATAATCCAAAAGAACTAGGATTAATATTAAAGAAGTTTAAAAAAGCATATAATGTTTTTAATGAGTTAGGAGATATTGAGTGTAAAGCTAGTTCTGCTTGTAATATTAGTAATGTTTACCTGAGATTAGGGAATGTTATATTGGCAGAAAAATATGCCTACGAAAGCATCATCTTATCAAAAAAAATAGGCTTTCCAGAATCTATAAAAAATGCAGCGAAAGCTTTACAGGAAATAGCAACACTCAAGAATGACTATAAGGGTGCGTATTTAATGCAAGAACTTTTTTATAAAATGCAAGATAGTGTTGAGAATAATAATATTAAAGATTTGGTAATACAGAGGCAATACCAGTATGAGTATGGAAAAAAGATGATAAAGGATAGTTTGAGGTCTGCTGAAGCTGCTAAGATTAAAGAAATAAAGTATAATCAAGAAATAAAGGCGCAAAAACTGTATTCATATGCTGGAGTAATAGGTTCAGTTTTATTAATAATTGTGATAATTGTTGTGCTAAGAGGGTCTCGGATTAAAAGAAAAATCAACCTTGAATTAGCTGGTAAAAATAAAGTTATCGAAGAGAAGAGTTTGGAAATTACGGATAGTATTACTTATGCAAAGCGGATTCAGCAAGCAATTTTACCACAGCATTCCGAATTTAATTTAGCCTTAAAAAAATGTTTTGTTTTTTATAAACCCAAAGATATTGTAGCGGGCGATTTTTATTGGATGCATAAAATAGGGGATACTATTTTGTATGCAGCAGCAGATTGTACAGGGCATGGTGTGCCAGGAGCAATGGTGAGTGTGGTTTGTTATAATGCATTAAATAGGGCTGTAAAAGAATATGGTTTAACTAAGCCATCCGATATTTTAAATAAGACAAGTGAATTGGTTATTGATACTTTTAGACGAGATGAAAATCAAGGAGAAATAAACGATGGGATGGATATTGCTTTATGTTCTATAGATTTTAAAAAGAAACAGTTACAGTATTCGGGAGCAAACAATCCACTTTATCTATTTAGAGAAGGAGAGTTAATAGAGGTTAAGGCAAATAAGCGTTCAGTAGGAGCTTCTTATCTTAAAGAGAACTTTATAAACCATATCGTTAACTTAAATAAAGACGATTGTGTTTATACTTTTAGTGATGGTTATGCCGATCAGTTTGGCGGCCCTAAAGGCAAGAAGTTTATGTTGAAGCGATTTAGAAAATTACTACTATCAATTAACGACCTGAGTATGGAAGATCAGCATCAAAAAATTAAAGAAGAATTTTATACTTGGAAAGGTGATATTTTTCAGATTGATGATGTGTGCGTAATTGGAGTGAAGATATGAATGTGAATAAACGAGCAATACTCTTTGGCGCAAATGGTTATTTAGGAAGGCATATTGCTTATTTTCTTAAGCAAAAAAATATTGAGTTTATACCTATAGGAAGAGCCCTTAAATCAATTGATAATCACCCCAATTACCTGCAAATAGATATTACCAATAAAGCAGCGTTAACTCAGTTAAATTTTAATGTAGATTATGTGTTTGCTTTTGCTGGACTAACAGGTACAGGTAGTTCTAAAGAAGAGATAGCTAAATTTACTGAGGTTAATGAGCAGGGCTTATCTAACTTAATAGTATGTTGCAAAAGTGTTAAGGACGTACGAATTATTTTTCCTTCTACAAGGCTTGTTTATAAAGGGGTTAAAAATCTACCTTTAGTTGAAGATGCGGTAAAAGAATCGAAAACAATTTATGCTAAAAACAAACTGGTTTGTGAGCAAATGTTAGCGAGTTCTAATGTTAAGCATACCATTTTTAGAATTTGTGTTCCTTACGGGAATTTAATTGATGAAGTGTATTCTTATGGAACAATAGGTTTTTTTATTGATAGAGCTACCAAAGGAGAGAATATTACCATTTATGGTGATGGAAGTTTAAAACGAACGTTTACACATGTTAGAGATATTACTGAATCAATATTTAGAACATTAGAATTTGATGCTTCAAAAAATGAAATTTATAATATTGGAAGCAATGATAATTTAAGTTTACTAGATGTGGCAACGTTGGTTGCTAGAAAGTATAATGTTAATGTTGAATTTGTAGATTGGCCAGCAGCAGCGTTAAAAATTGAATCTGGAGACACCATATTTGACGAGTCAAAATTGAATCAAACAATAAATTATAGAAGTAAAGAATCTCTAAAAGAGTGGGTGAGTAATATTTAGAGGAGTTACTTTTTTACAATATAGTATGACTGGAAGGTGAAAAAATCATTAAAAAATGGAATAGCACCTAGCCATTTTGGAAGAACCTTAGTCTTGTAGCCAAATTTATATTCATAAATAGGAGCAACTAAATATTTAATTTGTTTTTCTATTTTAAAGCCATTAATTCCACAAAGATTTTCGAATCGTTTTGTTGAGATACCGGTTTCTTTGATTTCAACTAATCCATCAACAACACTTTCTTTTTCTCCAAATACCTTTAAAAGCATTTTGTATAGAAACATTGGCAGTAAATGGTAGTAGGGTAGTTTAGCCATTAAGTTAGACTCTGCACATTGTTGATGTCCACCATAAGGCATTCTCCAAGCAGGAAAACCAAAAAATATAACACCGTCATCAGTTAAAAATTCACCAACTTTTTTCATAAACTTTTCTTGATTATGGATGTGCTCAATTACATCCTTAAGAATAATTAAATCAAACTTGTTTGCTAACTTTTCAGGGTCAATATTATAGATGTCCTCATTAATAAATGTTACTAATCCAGCTTTAACTTCTTCAGCCATAAATCCATTGGCTAAATCTACTCTATATTGAGCGAGTTCTATTCCCGTGCAAATGCAACCAAGTTCTGTAAAGGCTTTTAAAACACCACCCTCAGAGCTTCCTATTTCTAAAACGTGTGCTCCTTTCTTTGGCGTAAAATGCTTCTTTAAAAAAGGTATAATAGAGTCTTTTGAATTCAAATATTGAATTTCAAAATACCTTGGTTTATCAGAAAATAACTTACTCATAAAAATTGTAATTAATACTGCGAATATATGATTATTAAGATAATCTTAAAAGCTCTTATTTCTATTTTAGTAGCTTAGTCTTAATAGATTTTAATTTTTGTTTTAAATTGTTAATTTAGTCACTTTCCGATAAATTAAGATTAATCGATTAACTATGGCTAAAAAGAGTAAGTATAAAGAGCAAGTTCTTGAAACTAAAAAAGAGGTAGAAAACAAATCATTTTCTTTAAACAACTTAGATAACACCTATTTATGGGGGGGTACCATTGTTTTAGCAATTATATATTCTATTTTCTCTACTTTTTCTGATGGGTTTTACATGCATGACGAGCCAATGTTTTATATGTATGCGAAAGATTTTTTAAAAGATCCTATTTCAGCTTTTAGAGGATTTCAAAGAATTGGATATGTAACCTTTTTGGTGTTGCCGGCTCTCGGTGGATTTACGTTTTTAAATATATTTAATAGTGTATTAGCATCAATAACGGTGTTGTATTCTTATAAAATAATTAGAAAACTCAAAGGGAATAACTCATTTTTAATATTCTTCCTTTTAGGCTTACAACCCTTATGGTTTATGTTGTCTTTTAGAAATTACTCTGAATTTCTATTGGCATTTTTATTGGTGATGACTATCTGGAACCATCTAAATAAACGATATATAGTTTCAGCATTATTATTGTCATATGCAGCAGTATCTAGAATAGAATACCACTCTTTATTAGGGGTTTATTTTATAATATTGATTGTTAAAAAACAGTGGATTCCAGCTTTGCTTACGGGTACTTTTACTGTTCTAGAAAACCTATTGGGTTTCATGCTAACAGATGATCTTCTGTATCTGCCAAATCAAATTATCAGCTATTCAGAAAGAATGTCGGGTTCTTGGCCTAAAAGAGGTTTTGACCATTATTTAACAATGTCGAATATAATTTTTGGAGGAACAACTTTAACTTTATTTATTACCTACCTTTCCTCTAAAATCATAAGAAAAGAAAAGCCTGTTTGGCTAATTACTGGAGCTACGCTATTTATTATTTTGTTTAATTGTATTATTAATTTGCAGTCTGTTGAAATCGGCCCTGGTAATGCAGGTAATTTAAGATACTTTATGCCAATAGCTCCTTTGGTTGCTATATTAGGCGTTTTAGCTGTAGATGATGTTTTAAAAATTAAAAAAAAGTATTTATTATTACTATTCTTAGTTCCTTTTTTAATTGGAGTAGGTATTTTTCAAACGTATGATCATAACTTTATTAGCCTTTTAACTGATGGAGAAAGATATTGGTTGCCATTAGTTATTATGATAATAACCTCGATTCTTATTGTGTTACCATTAAAACAAAAACATTATATAATCTCTTTGGGTATACTTTCAATGGTTGTAATAATGACAAGTGCCCGAACATTTAACTTAAATCCAGAAGATAGCACTATGGAGAAGGCTGGAAAGTGGTACACAAGTTATTTAGAAAAAAACAAAAGTAATCCTAACGCTCTTTTTACAGAAGATTCTCGTGTGGCTTGTAGTCATATTTTGTTTTACCATTTTACAGATAAATCAACGAATGATTTTAACAAAAAACCGATTATAGATTTTACAAAAGAGGATACCGATAGTATGGAAGTTGGTGATCTGGTAGTTTGGGAATCTCATTATGGTTATCGCCCAAAATTAAGAGCAACAAGTCAGCCTTATGATTTTTATGACAAGCATCCAAACTTTCAAAAAATTCAATATTACCAATCAAAAGACAATCGTTTTTTAATCGCTTTTTTCAGAAAAATTGAGTAGTAAATATTTCACAATTTTTAACGTTTAACTAACTCAGATAATTACAAGTTAATCTTATATTTGCCGAATGTTAAAAAAATGGGGATTCCTAGTTGTTTTAATTGCTGTTATTTCAGCAAGTTGTAGTAAGTACCAAAAGTTACTTAAAAGTTCTGATATGGAACTAAAGTATTTAGCAGCGATGGCTTATTACGAAGATGAGAAATATGAAAGAGCAATGGCTTTGTTCGAAGAGCTTATTCCCTTATTTAGAGGTACAGATAGGTCAGAGGAAGTGTACTACTCATATTGTTATTGTAACTACCAATTGGGTATGTTGTATTCTGCAGCGTATCATTTTAAGAAATTTTCAGTTACTTATCCATTAAGTAAGCATGCGCAAGAAACGTTATTTATGTTTGCGTATTCAAATTATGCATTATCACCTATACCTACATTAGATGAAACGGAAACTAAAGATGGTATTAATGCCTTACAATTATTTATAAATACATATCCTGGAAACGAATTAGTTGATTCTAGTAATGTGTTAATGGATAAGTTGAGAGGTAAATTAGAAGTTAAGTCATATTTGAATGCGAAACAATATCATAAAATATTTAAATTTAAAGCAGCAATTATTGCCATTAACAATACATTGTTAGACTTTCCTGAAACAGAGTATAGGGAAGAATTAACGTTCTTAGTTTTAAAATCTTACTTTTTATTAGCAGAAAATAGTGTTAAGAAAAAAAAACAGCAAAGAATCAATGAAACTATAGATGCTTATTATATCTTTGCAGACGCTTATAAAGAAAGTAAGTATTTAAAAGAAGCTCAAAACATCTTTACAAAGGTGACTAAATTGAGAGATGATTATAAAACAAAACATTCGTAATGATAAACTTTAAAAATACAAATGCAGAATCCAGTACTGTAACCAGAAACATGGATGAAATTGAAGAGGTAACTGGAAATGTTTATCAATCTTGTGTTGTAGTATCTAAAAGATCTGATCAATTAGCAGTAGATTTAAAAGAAGAGTTGATTAATAAATTGAATGAATTTGCATCTACTTCAGATAACTTAGAAGAAGTTTTTGAAAACAGAGAGCAGATTGAGATTTCAAGATTTTACGAAAGACTTCCTAAAACAAATGCTATTGCTCTTAAAGAATTTTTAGACGATAAAGTTTATTTTAGATTGCCTACTGATTCTTCAGAAGAAGTATAATTCAACTATTTCATGCTTAGCGGAAAAAATATCCTTCTCGGAATAACAGGGGGTATTGCAGCTTATAAAACCGCTAATCTTATCCGATTGTTAAAAAAATCTGGAGCCAATGTTCAAGTGGTAATAACTCCTGATGCCAAAGAATTTGTAACACCTTTAACACTTTCCACACTTTCTGAAAACCCAATACATTCTGTTTTTTCTGATAAAGAAACAGGAGAGTGGGACAGTCATGTAGAACTTGGCTTATGGGCCGATATATTTATTATTGCTCCAGCAACAGCCAATACCATTGGTAAGATGGCAGGTGGTTTATGTGACAATTTGTTAATGGCAACATATCTTTCTGCTAAATGTACTGTATTTGTAGCACCAGCTATGGATTTAGATATGTATAAGCATTCAACGACTGAACAAAATATTAAGAAATTAATTAGCAATGGTAATTTTATTATTGATGCTAAAGAGGGTGAACTTGCAAGTGGATTAGTTGGTAAGGGAAGGATGGAAGAGCCTGAAGCTATTGTTGAGTTTATTGAGAATCACCTTAAAAAAGGTTTGCCATTATCTGGTAAAAAAGTTTTATTAACTGCAGGGCCTACCTATGAACAAATTGATCCTGTTCGTTTTATTGGAAATAACTCTTCAGGTAAGATGGGATACGAGTTGGCTGAAAAAGCTTATAGCTTAGGGGCATCAGTTATCTTAATTTCAGGACCAACAAATTTAACGGTAAGTAAAGGGATTAAAAAAATTGATATTCGATCTGCTGCAGATATGTTTGATGCAGTTCAAGTAGATTATAAAGATTCTGATGTAATTATTATGGCTGCAGCTGTTTCTGATTATACACCTGACATCACTGCGGTACAAAAAATAAAAAAAACGGAAGATAGTTTACAGATTAATTTAAAACCTACAAAGGATATTTTAGCAACAGTAGGAGAATTGAAAACTGGCAAGCAATTATTAATAGGATTTGCTTTAGAAACAGTAAACGAAGAAATTAACGCTAAAGACAAGTTAAAACGTAAAAATTTAGATTTTATAGTATTAAATTCATTAAATGATATAGGTGCAGGATTTGGGCATAATACAAATAAAGTTACAATCATTGATAATAACAATAATGTAGAGAAATTTGAGTTAAAACCTAAGTCAGAAGTTGCTGAGGATATTTTTAATAAAATCATATCTTTACTTTGATTTAAAATGAAAAGAGTCTTTAAAATATTATTCCCATTGCTTTTGCTAGTATCATTTACTAATGTTACAGCACAAGAATTAAATTGTAGTGTTCAAATTAATTCCTCTCAAATACAGGGTTCAGATCAGAGTGTGTTTGAAGTAATGGAGAAGAATATATTTGAGTTTATGAATTCAACAACATGGACCAATAATGTATTTCAAAACACAGAGAGAATAGAATGTTCTATCTTAATAAATATTACCGAACAAATTTCAACAGGAAATTTTAAGGCTACGATTCAAGTGCAATCAAGAAGACCTGTTTTTAATTCATCCTATTTTTCAACTACTTTAAATCATTTAGATAAAGATTTTGAATTTAAGTTTAATGAGTTTGATAATTTAGAGTATTCAAAGAATACGTTTACATCTAACTTAACATCGGTATTATCATTTTATGCAAACATCATTATCGGACTTGATTATGATTCATTTTCTCAGAATGGAGGAACTAGATACTTTCAGGAAGCACAAAAAATTGTAGGAAATGCTCAATCTGCTCAAGAAACTGGATGGAAGGCTTTTGAATCGGAGAAAAATAGATATTGGTTTGCAACGAATATGTTACATCAAAATTATGCGCCTTTACGGTTGTGTTTCTATCAGTACCATAGATTAGGCTTTGATATAATGACTAAAAATGTTGCAAATGGAAGGATTGAAGTGTTAAAATCTTTATTGCAATTAGAAAAAGTTCACGATAGAAGACCTGGAAATTTTCAACTTAAAATATTTTTCAACTCTAAAGTTGATGAAATTGTAAGTATTTTCTCTGAAGGATTAGCAAAAGAAAAAACTCAGATAACCAACCTGGTTAATAAGATTGATCCAACGAACCTTGCTAGATATGAGAAAATCTCCAAAGTGAACTAATGCTTAAACATCTTTCTATAACTAATTACGCCATTATTGAGCAACTAGATATTCATTTAGAGAAAGGGTTTACCGCTATTACTGGAGAAACTGGGGCAGGAAAATCTATTCTTTTAGGAGCATTATCTTTAATACTTGGACAACGTGCAGATAAATCTGTTTTAAAGGATAAAGAGAAGAAATGTATTGTTGAAGGAGAGTTTGAAATTGAATTAGATAGGTTTAACCATTTTTTTGAATCAAACGAATTAGATTTTGAACAGCCTAATATTATTAGGCGAGAAATAAATTCAAAAGGAAAGAGTAGGGCTTTTATTAACGACACACCTGTTGCTCTTGCTGTTTTAAAAGAATTAACGTCACAATTAATTGACATTCATTCACAAGACGAAACGTTAAATATCCAGAGTAATAAATTCCAACTAAGTGTAATTGATGCTTTTGCTAACAATACCAAAGAGGTATTGTCATATTCAGCTAAATTTACAAGCTATATAAAATCTAAGAAAGAATTAAGTAGCTTAGTTGAATTAGCATCAAAAGCTAAACTGGACGTTGATTATATTTCTTTTCAAGCGCAAGAAATCGCTGACTTACAACTTAAGCCAAACGAAAAAGAAAAAATTGAATCTGAATTAGCGTTAATAAATAATGCCGAAGAAATTAAGTCGGTATTGGATTACGCTGATCAAGCATTAAGAACCTCTGATCAAAACCTTGTGTTAGAATTAAAGAACATTACTAACTTGTTTTCTAAAATCAGTAAATGTTCAGAAGCATATAACATAATTTATGAAAGGTTAAATAGTTTCGTAATTGATTTAGAAGACTTAACAAATGAAATTGATACTGAAAATGGAAGTGTAAATTTTAATCCAGATAATTTAACATATCTAAATAGCCGTTTAAGTAGTATCTATTCCGTTGAACAAAAGCATAATGTATCAACTACTGAAGAGATAATACAATTGTTAGAAAAATTTAAGGCTCAATTAAGTGATACAAATTCATTTGATGCTAAAATAGATAAGTTATCTGCTGAAATAAAAAAGCAAGAGAAAGTATTGTTTTCGGAAGGGCATAATATTTCTAAATACAGAGTGTCTGTTCTTAAAGATTTATGTATAAAAATTAAGGCTGATCTATCTCTGTTAGGAATGGTTGATGCTTCATTTGAAGTGAAGCACGAACTTTTAACAGTGCTAAGTCAAAGTGGAATAGATAGTATAAACTTTCTTTTTACAGCAAATAAAGGGATGGAAGTTGTAGCACTTAAAAAAGCTGCATCTGGAGGGGAGCTTTCAAGGTTAATGTTAGTGATTAAGTCTATCCTTGCTAAGGATAAATTATCATCTATAGTTTTTGATGAAATTGACACTGGTGTTTCTGGAGATATTGCTGATAAAATGGCAAATATTATGAATAGAATGGGAGAGGACATGCAAGTAATCTCTATAACTCATTTACCCCAGGTTGCTGCAAAGGCAAAATATCACTTTAAAATTTACAAAGAAAATGAAGGGGATACCACAATAACAAATCTTGTAGCCTTAGAGAAACAAATCAGAATTGAAGAATTAGCAAAAATGTTGAGTGGTGAAAAAATGAGTAGTGCAGCTATTGATAATGCTAAATCTTTATTAAACATATAAATAGCAATTATTTTTTTCTAATATTGGCTAAAAATTGTAAATTTGTCACGCTGAAAAAAACGTGCAGTATGTTGAATTATAAAAAGTAGTACATATTATTTCTAATTAGGTATTGTTTTTGTTTTTTTTTAACAACCTTTACTGAGTGTAATTATCAAAAGAGCTATTGTTGTAATAGAAATGAAGATAGCCACATAGCCACATAATATATGTGGCTTCTAAAAGATAGAATAGGTATTTATATCATTTAAAATAAATTATAAAGAAGTATGTCAAACAATCTTTTAAAAGGAAAGAAAGGAATTATTTTTGGTGCATTGAATGAAGAATCAATCGCTTGGAAAGTTGCTGAAAGAGCTCATGAAGAAGGGGCTGAATTTATTTTAACTAACGCTCCTGTAGCGTTAAGAATGGGGGAGTTAAATGAATTGGCAAAAGCAACAGGTTCTGAAGTTGTGCCAGCGGATGTTACTTCAGCTGAGGATTTAGAGAACCTTTTTAAGGTTGCTGAAGAAAAATATGGTAAGATCGATTTCATTTTACATTCTATTGGAATGTCTATTAATGTTAGAAAAAAGATTCATTACACTGAAAGTAATTATGATTATTACAACAAAGCAATGGATATTTCAGCAATATCTTTTCATCGAGTAATGAAAATTGCAAAGCAAAAAGACATTATGAATGAGTGGGGGTCAATTTTGGCACTATCATATATTGCAGGTCAATTAGCATTTCCTGGGTATAATGATATGTCTGATGCTAAAGCTCAACTAGAGGGAATAGCTAGAAATTTCGGATATTATTATGGCGTAGATAAAAAAGTAAGAGTTAATACTATTTCTCAATCACCTACAAAAACAACTGCTGGTAGTGGAATTAAAGGTTTTAATTCATTGTATGGATTTGCTGATTTACAATCTCCATTAGGAAATGCTCCAGCATTAGACTGTGCAAATTATTGTATTACATTGTTTTCTGATTTAACGAAGTATGTTACTATGCAAAATTTAATGCATGATGGAGGTTTCTCTACAACAGGAGTCTCTAGTAAAATAATGGATAGATTAGGATTCGAACAATAAATATTCTGAATATAAAAAAAGCCTCATTATTAATTTAATTAGGCTTTTTTATGTGATGTCTTGTCCTGAAAAAAGTTGACTTAATCTTCTTTTTTAGTTTTGCTATCTTCTTGCTTTTTCTTGGGGTTTTTAATTGAAAATACTAATTCTTCAGTAACATCATCAAATGTCACATTAATCTTGCTTCCTTTAATAACTTTTGATTGAATTATTTCTTCAGCCAATGGATCTTCAAGATACTTCTGAATAGCTCTTTTTAAAGGTCTAGCTCCGTATGCTGAATCATAACCCTTGTCAGCTATATAATCTTTAGCTTCCTGTGTTAAATTGATGTGGTAACCTAATTCTTCAATTCTACTAAATAAGCTTTTTAACTCAATATCAATAATTTGATGAATATCTTCTTTCTCTAAAGAATTAAAAATAACAACATCATCAATTCTGTTTAAAAATTCAGGAGCAAAAGCTTTCTTTAGAGCACTTTGTATTACTCCAGAAGAATGACCTTCGGCACTTTCTTTTTTAGCAGATGTAGAAAATCCAACGCCTTGTCCAAAATCTTTAAGTTGACGAGCACCAATATTTGAGGTCATTATAATGATGGTATTTTTGAAGTTAATCTTTCTACCAGCACTATCAGTCATTTGTCCATCATCTAAAGCTTGCAATAGCAAGTTAAACACATCTGGATGCGCTTTTTCAATCTCATCTAAGAGTACAATGGAATAAGGTTTTCTTCTAACTTTTTCAGTTAACTGACCACCTTCTTCGTATCCAACATATCCTGGAGGAGCTCCAACTAAACGTGATACAGCAAATTTCTCCATGTATTCACTCATGTCAATTCTAATCAAGGCATCCTCAGTATCAAACAAATATTTTGCTAATACTTTTGCTAATTGTGTTTTACCAACACCTGTTGGACCTAAAAATATAAATGAACCAATTGGTTTATTGGGGTCTTTTAATCCAGCTCTGTTACGTTGTATGGCTTTTACAACCTTTTTTACAGCCTCATCCTGACCAATTACAGCATCATTTATTTCATCACCCATATGCGCTAAACGATCTCCTTCAGCTTGAGCAATACGTTGTGTTGGGATTCCAGTCATCATTGCAACAACTTCTGCAACGTTATCTTCGCTAACTTCTTCTCTATTATTTTTTGTTTCATCTTCCCAAGCTTTTTTTGCAGCGCTTAGGTCTTTTAACAACGTTCTTTCGTTATCTCTTAATTGAGCTGCTTCTTCATATTTTTGACTGCGGACAACATGGTTTTTTTGATCTTTTATGTCTTCAATCTTTTTTTCAATTTCAATAATGTTCTTCGGTACTTTAATGTTGGTAATGTGTACTCTAGAACCTGCCTCATCTAAAGCGTCAATTGCTTTGTCTGGTAAAAAACGATCAGTCATATATCTGTCCGTCAATTTAGCACAAGCTTTAATTGCTTCTTCAGTATAGTTTACATTATGATGGTCTTCGTATTTTTCCTTGATGTTGTTTAAGATTTCAATTGTTTCATCTACAGAAGTAGGATTGATAATTACTTTTTGGAATCTTCTTGCTAAAGCACCATCTTTTTCAATGTGTTGTCTGTATTCGTCAAGAGTAGTAGCTCCAATACATTGCAGTTCACCTCTAGCTAAAGCAGGTTTAAACATGTTAGATGCATCCATAGATCCAGAAGCTCCGCCAGCACCAATAATTGTATGTATTTCATCAATAAATAGAATGATGTGAGGAGATTTTTCCAGTTCATTCATTACAGCTTTCATGCGTTCTTCAAACTGTCCTCTATATTTTGTTCCAGCAACTAAAGAAGCTAAATCAAGCGTTACAATTCTTTTTCCGAAGAGTACTCTAGACACTTTCTTTTGAACAATTCTTAAAGCTAATCCTTCTGCAATTGCAGATTTTCCAACGCCTGGTTCTCCTAATAATATGGGGTTATTCTTTTTCCTTCTACTTAATATTTGTGATACACGTTCGATTTCTTTTTCTCTACCAACAATAGGGTCTAGTTTACCATCTTCAGCATATTTTGTTAAATCTCTTCCAAAGTTATCCAATACAGGTGTATTCGATTTTGAAGAGCTCTTAGATGGTCCATCACCAGAAGAGCTACCCATAAATGCTTTCGAATCATCCTCGTCATTTCCCTCTTCAGGTGGAATGTTTGGAAAATCAGCTTTTGGTGTATTCTCTTCAGTTGCGTTTAAAATCATAATTTCTTCTTTAACAGATTCGTAATTAATGTTTAATGCATTCAATGAGTTTGTCGCAATATTGTCTTCGCCTTTTAATATTGAAAGTAAAAGGTGTTCAGTTCCAATAATATTGTTCTTAAGAACCTTAGCTTCCAAATAAGTGATTTTCAACACTTTCTCAGCTTGTTTTACTAATGGAATATTAGAAAGTTGAGTGCTCGATCCATTTCCAAATTTAGTTGATGACTCAACTTTTTTACGGAGTTCTTTTAAATTAACTCCAAGGGTTGCCAATATTTTAACAGCTAAGCCATCTCCTTCTCTAATAATACCTAGAAGTAAATGTTCCACACCAATATAGTCGTGCCCTAATCTAAGAGCCTCTTCTTTACTAAATGTTATGACATCTTTTACTTTTGCTGAAAAATTTGCATCCATATAAATATTGTTTTTAATAACTCAACTATTTCGAAAATTAGGATAATTTGAACTATATCAAAAATAATATATTAACTAAATATTGCTTTGTCTTAAAAAACACCTTTTTCAACAGAATTTTGTTAGTAAGTAAGCATTGAAATACTGGTGTTTTCAGACTGAGAATGTGTATTTTCGGAGGTCTATAAAAAGATGTTATTTTAAAGAGATAATTTAAAGAAAATATGGCTGACGGAGAAAAAATAATACAGATTAATATTGAAGAGGAAATGAAATCTGCTTACATCGATTATTCGATGTCGGTTATTGTTTCTAGAGCACTTCCAGATGTAAGAGATGGTTTAAAGCCTGTACATAGAAGGATATTATACGGAATGTTAGATTTAGGAATTCGTTCAAATAGTACGTATAAAAAATCTGCAAGAATTGTAGGGGAAGTATTAGGGAAGTATCATCCACATGGAGATACTGCTGTTTATGATTCTATGGTGCGTATGGCTCAAGAATGGTCGTTACGTTATATGTTGGTTGACGGACAAGGAAACTTTGGTTCTGTTGATGGAGATAGTCCTGCAGCTATGCGATATACTGAAGCAAGATTGAGAAAGATTGCTGAAGAAATGTTGGGAGATTTAGACAAGGAAACGGTTGATTTTAAATTGAATTTTGATGATTCATTAGAAGAGCCAACCGTATTGCCAACTAAAATCCCCGCACTATTATTAAATGGAGCTTCAGGTATCGCAGTAGGTATGGCAACTAACATGGCGCCACATAACTTAACAGAAGTTATTAATGCTACTATTGCTTACGTAGAGAATAAAGATATAGATATTGATGGATTAATGGAGTATATAAAAGCTCCAGATTTTCCGACAGGTGGTATTATATATGGATACCAAGGTGTAAAGGATGCATTTCATACTGGAAAAGGTAGAATTGTAATGCGTGCAAAAACAGAATTGGAAGAAACTAAAACGGGTCGTTTTAGAATAATTGTTTCTGAAATTCCTTATCAGGTGAATAAGGCAGATATGATTAAGAAAACTGCTGACCTTATTAACGACAGTAAAATTGAAGGAATATCAGATATTCGTGATGAGTCGGATAGAACAGGTATGCGAATTGTTTATGAATTAAAAAGAGACGCAATTCCAAATGTAGTATTGAATAACCTTTTTAAACAAACTGCCTTACAAACTTCTTTTAGTGTAAATAACATCGCATTAGTAAAAGGAAGACCAGTTGTTTTAAATTTAAAAGACATTATTGTCGAGTTTATTGAATTTAGACATGAAGTAATTGTTAGAAGAACAAAATACGAATTAAGAAAAGCAGAAGAAAGAGCACATATTTTAGAAGGATTAATTATTGCTTCAGATAACATTGATGAAGTAATTAAATTGATTAGAGCTTCTAAGAGTCCTGATGAGGCAAGAGAGAAATTGATTGAACGTTTTAAGTTAAGCGAAATTCAATCCCGTGCTATTGTTGAAATGAGATTGAGACAATTAACAGGCCTTGAGCAAGATAAATTAAGATCGGAGTATGATGCTTTAATGGAAAAAATTAAAGATTTACTAGATATCTTAGCAAATGAATCTCGTAGAATGCAAATCATTAAAGATGAATTGGTTTACATTAGAGATAAGTATGGTGATGAAAGGAGAAGTGTTATTGAATATGCTGGAGGAGAGTTTAGTATAGAAGATATGATTCCGAATGAAAAAGTTGTTGTTACAATTTCTCATTTAGGTTATATGAAACGTACCTCTTTATCAGAATATAGATTACAAAACAGAGGTGGAGTAGGTTCTAAAGGAACAGCTACAAGAGATGCAGATTTTGTACAAGAATTATTTGTTGCAAGTACGCACAATTACTTATTAGTATTTACTGAAAAAGGTAAATGTTTCTGGATGAGAGTTTATGAAGTTCCAGAAGGTTCGAAACAAGCAAAAGGTAGAGCTATTCAAAACTTAATTAACATTGAGTCTGATGATAAAGTTCTAGCGTACATTAATGTTCAAGATATTAAAGATCCTGAATACTTAAAAAGACCAGCAACACAAGATGATATTGAACATGGATTTGCTGAAAGTTTAGATGATTTAGTAGATCAGTATTATATTATAATGTGTACTAAAAATGGTACGGTTAAGAAAACAGCTTTAGAGGCTTATTCTCGTCCAAGAACAAATGGTATTAATGCAATTACTATTAAAGATGGTGATCAATTATTGGAAGCTAAATTAACAACAGGTTCTGATGAAATATTAATGGCACTTAAATCTGGAAAAGCAATACGTTTTAATGAACGAAAAACTAGACCAATGGGAAGAAATGCCTCTGGTGTTAGAGGGATTAGATTAGGGCATGATAAGGATGCTGTAATTGGAATGATTACAATTTCAGACTCTAGCGACTCTAATGTATTAGTTGTTTCTGAAAATGGGTTTGGTAAACGTTCTGATATTGAAGATTACAGAGTAACAAATAGAGGTGGTAAAGGAGTTAAAACAATCAGTATAACAGAGAAAACAGGAGATTTAATTGCTATTAAAAATGTTAACGATAATGATGATTTAATGATTATTAATAAATCAGGAATTGTTATTCGATTGGCAGTTGAAGATTTAAGAGTAATGGGGAGAGCCACTCAAGGTGTTAAACTGATTAATTTAAAAGGAAAAGACACTATAGCTGCTGTTGCAAAGGTTGAACGTTCTGAAGAAAATGAAGTAGAAGATGCTGTTGTTTTAGATGAAGAAGGAAACCCTATTGTTAAAGACGCTGAAGAAGTAGCTACTGAAGAATCAAATGAAAACTCATCAGAAGAAGACAATGGCAAGGAAGTTGATAGTAACGATGAGGATTAAAAATAAAAAAGAAAGAAAAATGAAAAAGTATATTTTAATATTAGCAGCTACTGCCATAGCAGGGGGAGTTTCTGCACAAAAAAATAAAGTAGTAAGTGCTTATAATTATGAAAAAGCGTTTACTAGATCTGGAAAATGTAAAGAATTAGTTAGTGGTGTTGAAGCTATTAATATGGCTATTGAACACGATCAAACTAAGAATTGGGCAAAAACGTGGTATTACAGAGGAAATCTCTATTTTAATATAATAGCAAGTAAGGATAATGAATGTAAGGTTATTGATGTTGACGCATTGGATAAGTGTACAGATTCTTATTTAAAAGCTTTAGTGTTAAATTTTGAAGATCCAAAATTAAAGAAATTAGACCTGAAAAAGGAAGATGGGTCTGATTTAATGAAATTTTTTGGGGCATTACAAAATAACCCTAAGATGGATGATGAATCATATACAGGTAAGATTATGGGTAGAAAAATTCCTGGATTAGCTGGAGAATATGCAAACCAGGGAATTACAAAATTCGGGAGTAAAGATTATAAAGGAGCTCAAGAGGATTTCAGGAAATCTATGATGTTAAGTAAATTAACAGGTAGACTAGATACTATGTTGCTATATAATATTGCATTGGCTTCTGAATATGCTGAAGATTATGAGGCTGCAAAAAAAGTTTATGACGGTTTAATTGTTATGAAGTATAATGTCGATGGTGCAGGACCGGGCTTATATAAATCAATGTCTAAGATTTATAAAAAAGAAGGAAATAATGAAAAATCAGCAGAATACATTTCTAAAGGAAGAAAAGCTTATCCAGAAGATAATAGCTTATTAGTAGAAGAGTTAGAAGGTTTCTTGCAATCGGGCAATAATGATAAGGCTTTAACGAATTTAGATGCAGCAATCGTTAATGATGCTGGAAATGCAGTATTATACTTTGCTAGAGGAACAGTTTATGAGAGCTTAAAAAATGAAGAAAAAGCTGTTGCAGATTATAAAAAAGCAATTGAATTAAATCCTGATTATTATGATGCTGCTTTTAATTTAGGTGCTTATTATTTTAATGTTGGAGCTGACAAAATTAACGAATCAAATAAGCTGCCGTTAAGCGCAGCAAAAGAATACGATGCGTTAAAATTAGCTGCAAAAGTAAATTTTGAAGCTGCAGTTCCTTATATTGAATCCGCACACAGAATGAAACCAGGTGATGGTGCTACAGGAGAGATGTTAATCAATCTTTATACACAAACTGGAGAGTATGATAAAGCGAAAGTAATTAGAACTAAATTTGAGTAACAACACTTAGTTCTAGATAATAAAAAGGGAGTTCAGTAACTGAACTCTCTTTTTGTTTAATTATGTCATGTTCTAAAATAGCGATACATTAAAACAGTAGTGCAATGGAAATTTAATCAAAAGAATCCCTCGAATCTCTGCTTCGGATTTGTTCATAAATTTTGAAATTAAAAAAAATCACCTTAATTTATTTTGAGAGTTTTTTGAATTGAATTTTTAGTTTTCTGTATAATATCTTCAAAAGATGTTTTTGAGGAATTTTTAAGTAGAACGAGAAAATACCGAGAAAGGAAATACTCTGAAAACCTAAGCCATCTTAATTTTCATTTAGCAAAGATAATTGATATTCTGAGTTGGTTTGTTTAATGCTACGCTATTTTTTCGTTGTGTTGTTAACCTTTTAGTATATATAACCAACAAACAACAACATGAAATATAGTGATTGTAGGCAAATCGTTTTTTATTGTTTTACAAACTTTTTAGTTATTGTTTTTTCATCAGTAATCAACTTAATAAAGTATATACCATTGGACAAATCAGCAACATTTATATTTTTTGTATCTCCTCTAGTTATTATTATTGTTTTGCCAGTAATATTAAGAATACTTATTTCACTAATCTTTTGTTTTGTATCAATTGATAATTGGTTTGAAGTAGGGTTGGGGTAGATGTTCATTTCTGAATTTAGGTCTATGTTTTTGTTTATAACTGTTGCATTAGGAGAGATAATATTAATAGTAAATCCACTGACTTTATTGAAAATAACACCATTTTTACTAGTTGAGTCACAATACATATCAGAGCATCCATTTCCATCATCTATTATTAAGCATAAATAAAATGGTCCTGCTGTATTATATGTATGACTTAGATTTTGAAGTATAGAAGTATTTCCATCACCAAAATCCCACAAGTAGGTTAAATTAGTTCCTGTTGAACTGTTTATTACATTAATATCTTCAGTTATTGAGTCTGGATATATAACATATCCAGAATTACATTGCAAAGGGTTTGTAACTCCTATCACATTTATTGTTTTTAAATAAGAACTAATGCAGGAGTCTCCTTTAAGTGTTGAGTCTTTAACTGTCAGTATCACTGTGTAGTTTCCGTTATTAGTAAATGTATGGTTAGTGTTTGCTGTACTATCAATTGTTCCATCCCCAAAAGCCCAGTGTGACTGGTTATAATTTCCTGATGTTGTGTTGGTAAATGAATAATTTCCATTTCCATTATTTATGAAGGTATAACTTGAATTAATGTTGCATAAAAAATATTTATGTTCAATTCCTTTCATATTAACTGTGTTTGGGAATGTATTTAGAATAGTTCCTGTTTGAATATCAACAACTGTTACACCAAGATTTGTTAAATTAATATAATTTCCATTGTTTGGATCGAATGTAGTTTGGCCAACATTTAG
>JASJIW010000054.1:0-7826 GCA_037624665.1 Flavobacteriales bacterium | reverse complement strand
ATAAAAAAAAGGTCTCCACAAATTGTGAAGACCTTTTTTTATTGAGATTGCGGATCAAGTCCGCAATGACGAGTCGTATTAAGCTAAAACAGCTTTAACGGCATCTGCAGCTTCTTTTAACAATACAGCAGATTGTACATCTAAACCTGAATCGTCAATTAGTTTTTTAGCTTCTACAGCATTTGTTCCTTGTAAACGAACAATAATTGGCACCGGAATGTTTCCGATGTTTTTATAAGCATCCACAACTCCTTGTGCAACTCTATCACATCTAACAATACCGCCAAAAATGTTAATTAAAATTGCTTTCACATTAGGATCTCTTAAGATCATTCTAAAAGCTTTTTCAACTCTTTCTGCATCAGCAGTGCCACCAACGTCTAAAAAGTTAGCTGGTTCTCCACCAGACAATTTAATGATATCCATAGTTGCCATTGCTAAACCAGCTCCGTTAACCATACAACCAACATTACCATCTAAATCAACATAATTTAAACCTGCTTCAGCAGCTTCTAATTCAATTGGGTTATCTTCACTTGGATCGTGCATTGCTGCAATATCTTTATGTCTGTATAAAGCACTGTCATCAATACTTACTTTAGAATCAACAGCAATAATGTTGTTGTCTGAAGTTTTTAATACTGGGTTAATTTCAAACATCGAAGAATCAGTTCCTTCGTAAGCAGCATACAAAGCAAAAACGAATTTTGTCATTTGTTTAAATGCCATTCCTGATAAACCTAAGTTAAAAGCAATTTTTCTTGCCTGAAAACCTTGTAAACCAACTATTGGATCAATTTCTTCTTTAAATATCAAGTGAGGAGTATTCTCAGCAACAGTTTCAATATCCATCCCACCTTCAGTAGAATACATAATGATGTTTTTACTTGTATCTCTATTTAATAAAACAGACATGTAAAACTCTTCAGTTTCTACTTCTCCAGGATAGTAAACATCTTGTGCTACTAACACCTTACTTACTAATTTACCTGTATCGCTTGTTTGAGCCGTAACTAAATGACCACCTAAAATTCCTTTAGCAATATCAGCTACTTTATCTAATCCTTTTGCTAAAACAACTCCATGAGAACCAGTTTCTGTAACTGTTCCTTTCCCTCTACCACCAGCATGAATTTGTGCTTTTAAAACAAACCACTCTGTTCCAGTATCTTTCGTTAATTGTTTAGCCGCTTCAACAGCTTCTTCAGGAGTGCTAGCAACAATTCCTTCTTGAATTGCAACGCCAAATCCTTTTAATAATGATTTTCCTTGATATTCGTGTATATTCATTTTATATGATTTTCTAAAATTCCAATCAAAAGTAACAGTTTAATTGGGAAATCAATGTCTATTTTTCAACAAAATATTAATAATTTGGCTTTTACAAAATTAATGTCATCATGAGCCTATCGAAGGAAAATTAATTTCTCATTCTTTATCTACATTTCAATAGGTTCAATATGACAAAGAATAGTAACTTAGCTACATGATAAAAGCAGAAAATATACATAAATCTTATGGTGATTTAAACGTATTACAAGGGGTTGATCTTCTCATAAAAAAAGGAGAAATAATCTCTATTGTTGGTGCTTCTGGTGCAGGAAAATCTACACTACTTCAAATTATTGGAACATTAGATTTGCCTGATACAGGTTCTGTCGAAATTAATAACGTAAACACTTCTAAATTAAACGATAAAGATCTTTCGTTGTTTAGAAATAAAAATATTGGCTTTGTTTTTCAATTCCACCATTTACTGCCTGAATTTAATGCATTAGAAAATGTTTGTATTCCTGCTTATATTCATAAAACGCCAAAATCTGAAGCGGAAAAAAGAGCAATGGAACTACTCAAGAAATTAGGTGTAGCAGAAAGAGCAACTCACAAACCATCAGAACTTTCGGGTGGAGAACAACAACGTGTTGCTGTTTGTAGAGCTTTAATGAATAACCCAGCAGTAATTTTAGCGGATGAACCTTCTGGTAATTTAGATTCTGCTTCTGCCAAAGAATTACATGAACTATTTTTCACTTTACGTGATGAGCTAAATCAGACCTTTGTTATTGTAACACACAATAATGAATTAGCCAATATGGCTGACAGAAAACTAACCATGAAAGATGGGAAGATTATCAGTTAAACAAACACTAACCTAAAAACAAAATATAAAATGGCAGATCCAAAAATAGTACAAAAGAAACCTTACGTAATGGAAATGAAAGCTGGTAAATATGCTTTTTGCACGTGCGGACAAAGTTCTAATGATCCCTTTTGTGATGGTTCTCATGCTGGTAGTGAATTTAGACCAGAAATTGTGGTGTTAGAAGAGGATAAAAAAGCCGCTTGGTGTGGATGTAAACGCTCCTCAAAAGGTGCTTTTTGTGATGGAGCACACAATAAAATTTAATCCTTTAATCTATGAAAAGTAAATTCTTATCTTTTATTCTTTATTCTATCTTGTTTACACCAATGCTTTCCGCCCAAGATTGGGCAGACAAAAAAGAAGCTAAAAAGACACCTACTTTTGTTTTTGGGGTGAATGTTGGGACTCTTTTTGCTAATAATAATACCGCTTCAATTTACGATGGCTCTGAGAAAAATTCTTCATATGGAGTTCAATACATTCTAGATCTTCCGCAAAACACAACTTTTTTTGATACTTATTTTAATCAATCTCATTCACTTGAAGAACTTCCTTTAAATCCAACCTACAAAACAGCATTAGATATAGGAATACATGCAGGCATTAATATTAGTCGTAACAGTTCAATTTTTGTAGAGATTAATATGGCTAATCTAAGTGTTGAACAGTTATTTACCATATTAATTGATGATCCTACCAATCAAGCTATTGAACCAAACTATGAACAATTACCTATTATTGGTGAAGAGAAAAGAATTAACATTAATCTAGGAACTCAACTTAGTTTTTTTAATAAAGGTAAAACAAATCTTTACTGGTCATTTTTTGGAAACTTTAACAACATTCAACTCGAAAGAAATTATATTGTTATCGATGGTAAGGAATTTGAAATCCGCCACACTTTGCCTCAGCAACCAAATACTAAACCGAATGGAATTGGATATGGAGGTGGAACGGGTGTAGGCGTTAAATATAAGTTATCAGAAACATTAACAACAGACCTAGCTTATAATTTTTATTACATTAAAACCAGTATAAACGATAACCTTCAAGGGTTTGGTATTAATCATGGAGTAACCCTTAGACTTCTTTGGAATCAATAATTTTCTTTATCGATAGCTCCTTGAAGCAACCTTTATTCATTTATAAGACCATTTTACTACCTAATAATTGAAATTAATTTTAATTTTGTTTTAATGCAAGAAAAATTCATTGACATAGATAAAGTAATTAAGGATAAGAACCCTAAGCTACTAACGATACTCCCTAAATTTATTATCAACTACATTAAGCGAGTTGTTCATGAGGATGATGTAAACGAAATTTTACATGATTTGAAAGATGTTCACGATTATGAATTTTGCTCAGCGCTCATCAACCGATTAAATATCAAAATAAATGTTTCTGGATTAGAAAATATTCCAAAAGATGGTGGTTTTATTTTTGCATCTAATCATCCTTTAGGAGGAATGGATGCCATGGCCTTAGTTACTGTTATTGAGCCTTACCGGAAAGATGTGAAATTTATTGTGAATGATATTCTCTTAAATATTAAAAATCTGAATGGAATTTTTACAGGAGTAAATAAACATGGTGGAAACACCAAAAACTCATTAAAATTAGTTGATGATTTATTTGCTTCTGATAGAGCTGTTTTTGTATTTCCGGCAGGCATGGTTAGTAGAAGGAAAAATGGAGTTATTGCAGATTTAGAATGGAAAAAAACATTTATTACTAGAGCAAAAAAACACAACAAAACGATTGTTCCAGTTAACGTTGAAGGAAGCTTAACTAATTTCTTTTACCGCCTATCTAATCTAAGAATGGCATTGGGAGTTAAAACGAATTTAGAAATGTTCTATCTGTCAGATGAATCTTTTAAACAGCAAGATAAAACATTAAATATTGTTTTTGGAAAACCAATTCCTGCTTCTCATTTTGATGCTACAAAATCTGATAAAGAATGGAGTAAATGGATGCAGGATAAAGTGCATGAAATGGGTGATAACAAATAGCAAAACTGATTATTTTGTAGTAAATTGCAAATTAAATTCTTTCACTAATAAAAAATTATGAGCGACATTACTCCTTCAGAAAACATCAAAGAAATTGAGCTTGAATTGAATGAAAACACCTTCGTTCGGAATACAAATAAAGCCAACAACGAAATTTACATTGTAAACTACCACAATGCGCCAAATACTGTTAGAGAGATTGGAAGATTGAGAGAGTTAACATTTTCTGAAGCTGGTGGTGGAACCGGTAAAGAAATTGATATTGATGCTTTTGATACTTCAGAAAATTGCTATGATCAGTTAATCGTTTACGATAGAGACAATCAAATAATATCTAGCGGATACCGATTTATTTACGGTAAAAAGGTTTTAACTGGTGGAGAAATAGAATTATCTACCAAACATTATTTTAATTTTTCTGATGAATTTATTAAAGACTACCTACCCTACACTATTGAGTTAGGAAGATCATGGGTTCATCCAGATTACCAAGCAGGGAAATCGAGAAAAGGTTTATTTGCATTAGATAATTTATGGGATGGTTTAGGAGCAATTATGGTTAATTATCCTGAAATGAAATACTTTTTTGGAAAAGTAACTATGTACACTTCTTACAATATTGATGCAAGAAATGCACTACTTTATTTTATGAATAGTTACTTTCCTGATACCAATAACTTGGTGACGGCTATTCATCCTATTGATATGGATGTAGATTTATCTAAGATTAAGGCATTAATTGTTGACAAAAGCTTTGACGATGGTTTAAAAGCATTGAATGGATTTTTAAAAGAATTAGGAGAAAGAATTCCTCCACTCATTAATACTTATATGAAACTATCTCCAAATATGAAATCATTTGGAACAGCAATCAATTCTGAATTTGGAGGTGTTGAAGAAACTGGAATTTTAGTAACTACAGCAGATATCTATCCAGAAAAAACAGAAAGACATTTAACTTTTTAAAAAACTTAAGTGGAGCACTCTATTCTTGATACCATTTTAAGTAATCTTTCTACTTTTAGTAAAAAAAATGCTTTTTACATTAATGAAGAATTCTATACTTATTCCGATCTATCTAGAAAAATTGCAGGAATAGCTAAAGCCTTAAAAGAGCTTCCCAAACAAACACCAGTTGGTATAATTACAACAGATAGCTTAGAAACTTATGCATCAATAATTGCTCTGTGGTTAAACGAACATATTTTCATTCCAATTAGCCCTGCCAATGCTAAGGAGCGCAACGAAAACAGTATTAAACAAGCTGAAGTTAAATATATTTTATCTTCAACATTAGAAGCTACTGAGATTATCAACTCAATTGGTATTAAATTAATACCAACCAACACACTAGAATCTGATTGTAAAATTGAGAACAATAATACTGACCCAAACAACATATTATATACATTATTTACTTCTGGTAGTACTGGCACTCCAAAAGGAGTTCCTATTAATCTTAAAAATTTAGATGCATTTATTCATTCTTTTATAAATATTGGGTTTAAATTTAATGAGACAGATAAGTTTTTACAGCTTTATGATTTGTCATTTGATGCATCCATACATTGCTATACTTTACCTTTATTTTTAGGGGCTTGTGCGTATACAATTCCTTCTAAAGAAGTAAAATATTTGTACGCCTATAAATTAATTAAGGAGCAAGAATTGACTTTTGTTAAAATGCCTCCTTCTACAATCACCTACTTACAGCCCTACTTTTCTAAAATTAATTTACCCAGTTTAAAGTATACACTCTTTGGAGGCGAAGCCTTACAGAGCCGTTTGGTAAACGAGTGGAAAAAATGTGCGCCAAACACAGAAATACATAACGTTTATGGACCAACGGAAGCAACCATAAATTGTTTTAGCTACACCGAAAAAACTCCTAAATCTTATAACAATATTGTATCTATCGGCAAACCTATGGATAGCGTAAAGGCTATTGTTATTGATGATAAAAACACCATTTTATCAAAAAATACAAAAGGAGAATTGTGTATTAGTGGTAACCAAATAACAAACGGATATTGGAAAAATGACGTTAAAAATAAAGAAGCATTTATTACTCTAAATGGCAATACTTTTTACAAAACTGGAGATGTTGTTTACGCTGATAATGATGGTGACTTTTATTATTGTGAACGAATTGATAACCAAGTTCAGATACAAGGTTATCGCGTTGAATTAGGTGAATTAGAACATCACGCAAGAAACATCACCAACTTAACACATATTATTGCTCTAGCAAAAAAGAGTACTACCAATACAAACCAATTGTACTTATTTCTAGAGAATTTTAAAGGTTCTATAGATAACTTGAAAACAGATTTAGCTCAAAAAGTACCGAACTACATGGTACCTCAACAAATAATCACACTTCCCTCTTTTCCATTAACTACCAGTGGTAAAATTGATAGAAACAAATTAAAGGAGCTGTTAGCATGAAACAACTAATTGAAGATAATATATATGCTTTTTATGATGAAGTAGGTTCAGCTCTAAAAACAGGTTTTTTTAAAGATTCTTCCATTAGCTGGATGAACACCGGAAGTAGCTCTTGGCCCAACATGATTTATAACACTTCTTTTTCTGAAGGGAAATTAGATGAATTTGTTCGTACGAATACTACTGCTATTAAAACTAAAAAAGCCCCTCCCTTTTGGCTGTTAGAAGATGGACTTCTTAATGAAACCCTTTCTAAAAAGTTAAGTAAAGCAGGAATGCGACCTATAATGCATTGGACAGGAATGGGACTTTCCATTAATGCTCCTTTAGAATACAAGGCCACTCCAGCTATGGAAATTAGAACAGTTGAAAACACTACCGATCTAAACTCTTGGCAAAACATACTGAATCAAGCTTTAATGACCAGTAATAAGATTCAAGATGGTATTTTCGTGAAACTATACATACAAGACCATTTCAAACTGTATTTAGTTTTAGAAAATAATGTTCCCGTAGCAACTGGATTAGCTTATTTTAATGCAAATAATTGTGGAATTTATATGATTTCAACTCTTGCAGAACATAGACAAAAAGGATATGGAAGTGCTGTAACCAAACATTGTATTAATGCTGCTCATCAAAAAGGAATTACTAATATTGTATTAGAAGCTTCTGACAAAGGAGTTTCCATTTATGAGAAAATGGGTTTTAAAGAATATTGTGAGTTTAACATCATGTGGATGTTAGGAAAAGATTTTAAATAAGAACAAATGAACACATTGCTAGAACAGGTTAATATTATTTTTAGAGAAGTGTTAGAAAACGCTACGCTAGAAATAGACTTAGAAACTTCTGCTCAAAATATTGACAATTGGGATTCACTCAACCATGTTATATTAATTGCTGCAATTGAAAGTCAATTTAACATTTCATTTGAATTGGATGAAATGATCAACTTTAAGAATGTTGGAGATATTCTATCTGCCATTAAATCCAAAATTGGATAAATGACTTTTAGAGAAATTACAATAGGAGAATTACTCGAATTTATCGCTTCTGATTTTTATAAAAACAGTACTGTAATCCCTATTTCTCCTCAACGCGCAATTTCTCAACACCATAATCCAAATAGTAATCCAACTGATGTGGCTTTAATTTTAGCCTTAGACAAATCAGAAAACATTATTGGATTCATAGGTATATTACCCGGAAAAATAACA
>JASJIW010000053.1:0-28607 GCA_037624665.1 Flavobacteriales bacterium | reverse complement strand
CGTATACTTGGTTAAATGGGGTAACGTATACAGCGAGTAATACCACTGCCACTTTTACATCAACCAATGCAGCAGGATGTACTAATGTAGCTACACTTAATTTAACAATTAACAGTAGTACCACATCAACAGATACGCAAGTAGCATGTAGTGCGTATACTTGGTTAGATGGGGTAACGTATACAGCGAGTAATACCACTGCCACTTTTACATCAACCAATGCAGCAGGATGTACTAATGTAGCTACACTTAATTTAACAATTAGCAGTAGTACTACATCAACAGATACGCAAGTAGCATGTGATACGTATACTTGGTTAGATGGGGTAACGTATACAGCGAGTAATAACACTGCTACTTTTACATCAACCAATGCAGCAGGATGTGATAGTATAGTTACTTTAGATTTAACGATAACAGTAGCTCCTATTGTAACAATTACCCAAATTGGTGCAGCCTTAGAAGTTACACTTGGAGACACTTATTTGTGGAGTACTACTGAAATTACGCAAATAATTACACCCGACACCAATGGAACATATTGGTGTGTTGTTACAGATGTAAATGGCTGTGTAAGTGATACTGCATTTTTTAATGTAACCTATGTTGGAATTAATGATGTGGTAAGTATTCGTGGATTAATGATCTACCCAAATCCTTCAGGAAGTGTTTTTAACATAAGTTTTAATTCTCAGGATAGACAGGCTATCGAAATAAAAGTTTTAAATATCATCGGTAAAGTTATTTTTATAGAAAACAAAACTGATTTTATAGGAGAGTACACGCATCAATTTAACTTGAAAGGCTACAGTAAAGGAATTTACTTTTTAGAGATAAAATCTAAAAATGGAAGCATAAATCAGAAATTGATGTTGCAATAAGTAAAAGACACTACGTTGTAGTATGCTTTTTAAATAACTAAACAATCCCTACTCCAAAAGAGTGGGGATTTTTTTTGAAAACTATTTGTGCTACACAAACGTTAGTTTACTTCTCAATATGATAAAGCATATAGCGTTTGTCTTCTCTATCTTTTTGGCGTGTCTCGAAAAGTTTTTAAGGAATTTCCGGTGTTTATTCTAGCGCCAGGAGAGATATATACCCTGTATAAGAAAGTTAAAGGTGAGTGTGAGCATATTCATCTTTTAAATGATTATTCGTGGCGGTTTTTAATAGCCATTTTCGATAAGAAACCGAAATTTTTATTGGTAATTTTACGGGTTCTAGTAGAAAATATTGAGTATGGCAAAATCACGAAAAGACATAGAGGCGTTAGAGTATCATTTTCAGGGAAATAAACCAGGTAAAATTGAAGTTGTACCAACAAAACCATATAGTACACAAAGAGATTTGTCATTGGCTTATTCTCCAGGCGTTGCAGTTCCGTGTATGGAAATTGCAGCCAACAAGGAGGATGTCTATAAATATACCGCTAAAGGAAATTTAGTTGCTGTTATATCAAACGGAACAGCTGTGCTTGGTTTAGGTAATATTGGACCAGAGGCATCTAAGCCAGTAATGGAAGGTAAGGGCTTGTTGTTTAAGATTTTTGCAGACATTGATGTTTTTGATATAGAGGTTGATGCAACTGATATTGATTTGTTTGTGAATACAGTAAAAGCAATTGCACCTACTTTTGGGGGAATAAATTTAGAAGATATTAAAGCCCCAGAGTGTTTTGAGATTGAGGAAAGGTTAAAAAAAGAGCTGAACATACCAGTAATGCATGATGATCAGCATGGAACAGCAATAATATCATCTGCAGGAATGCTTAACGCAGTTGAGTTAGCAGGAAAAAAAATAGAAGATGTTAAGTTGGTAGTCAGCGGGGCAGGAGCTTCTGCAATGTCTTGTTCAAAGCTGTATGTTTCTCTTGGTATGAAGAGGGAGAACATTGTGATGTTGGATAGTAAAGGAGTGATAAGAGACGATAGACCGGAATTATCAAAATCTAAAGCACTTTTTGCTACTTCAAGAAAAATTGACACACTTGAAGAAGCAATGAAAGATGCAGATATGTTCTTAGGGTTGTCTAAAGGAGGAATTTTAACAAAAGAGTTGGTTTTTACAATGGCTGAAAATCCCATTGTTTTTGCTTTGGCAAATCCTGATCCAGAAATTTCTTATAAAGATGCAATAGCATCAAGAGAAGACATAATTATCGCAACAGGAAGATCTGATCATCCAAACCAAGTGAATAATGTGTTAGGGTTTCCTTTTATTTTTAGAGGAGCTTTAGATGTTAGAGCAACTTGTATTAATGAGGCAATGAAATTAGCAGCTGTTAAAGCTATAGCGGACCTGGCTAAGGAAGCTGTTCCAGAGGTTGTAAACGAAGCATATGATGAGAAGAATTTTATGTTTGGTAAAGACTTTATTATTCCAAAACCTTTAGATCCAAGATTGATAACTACAGTTGCTCCTGCAGTTGCTAAAGCGGCAATGGATTCGGGAGTTGCACAAACTGAAATTAAAGACTGGGAGGCTTATCGAGAAGAATTATCGAAAAGACTTGGTTTAGATAACAAGTTAATAAAGAACATTACTCAAAAAGCAAAACGGAACCCGAAAAGAGTTGTGTTTGCTGAAGCAGATAACTATAAAACGTTAAAAGCAGCTCAAATTGTTGCAGAAGAAGGAATTGCAAAACCTATTCTTCTAGGGAAGGTTAAAAAAATACAAGCACTGGTTGAGGAATATAGTTTGGAGTTAGGTGATATTCCAATTATTGACCCAAGAAGTTCGAGTGAAAATGATAGGAAACAAAAATTTGCTGAATTATTATTTGAAAAAAGAAAGCGAAGAGGTATCACCTTATTAGAGGCTAGAGATATGATGCGAAGTAGAAATTACTTTGGTTCTGCAATGGTTGAGTTTGGTGAGGCAGATGCTTTAATTTCTGGATTAACTCGAAATTATGCCAGTACAATTCGTCCAGCATTAAAAGTAATAGGTACGGATGATGATGTAACAAAGATTGCAGGGATGTACATCTTATTTACAAAAAATGGACCTTTCTTTTTTGCAGATACAACGGTAAACGAAAATCCTACAGCACAAGATATTGTTGATATAACGGCATTGGTTGCAAAAATTGTAAACCGATTTAAAATCACCCCAAAAGTTGCGTTGTTATCATATTCGAATTTTGGATCATCTGAAGGAGCAGATCCTATAAAAATGAGAGAAGCAACAAGGATGTTGCATGAGCAACATCCCGATATTATTGTTGATGGTGAGATTCAAGCAAACTTTGCGCTAAATAAAGAATTGAGAACCGAAATTTTTCCATTTTCAGACTTAGCAAAAAGAGATACAAATACATTAATATTTCCAAACCTATCTTCGGGTAACATAGCATATAAGTTAATGCAAGAAATGGGAGGCAATGAGGCTATTGGTCCAATACTATTAGGAATGAAAAAGCCAGTTCATATTTTACAATTAGGAAGTTCGGTTAGAGAGATTGTAAATATGGTAGCCATTGCAGTTGCTGACGCTCAAACAAGAAAATAATTATGATCGCACAAATCAAAGGGAAATTAATAGATAAAACACCAACTTATGTTGTTATAGACTGTGGTGGTATTGGTTATGAAGTTAAAATTTCGTTAAATACTTTTTCTCAAATTGGAGAAGGAGAAACATGTTTGCTGTATACTCATTTTGTTGTAAGAGAAGATGCTCAATTGTTGTATGGATTTAAAGAGACGAGCGAAAGAGAATTGTTTAGATTGTTAATATCGGTTTCGGGAGTAGGTTCTTCTACTGCAATGATGATCTTATCATCGTTATCTCCATCAGAAACAAAGCAAGCAATTTTAAATGATGATGTAAATACGCTTAAAAGTGTAAAGGGAATTGGAGCAAAATCTGCTGAAAGAATAATAATTGATTTAAGAGATAAGATTGGTAAAGTAGAGAGTGGAACAACAATTTCTTTACAATCAAACAATACTGTTAAAGATGAAGCGTTAAGTGCATTAGTTATGTTAGGGTTTGGTAAAAATCCTGCAGAGAAAGCACTTGATAAAATTATAAAAACAGGAGATGATTTTACCGTAGAAGAACTTATTAAAAGAGCATTAAAAAGTCTTTAGGTAAGCAATAAATTGAAATTAAAGAATTCTACATATAATAAAACACTATTAATCATTGGGTTTGCTGCTATAATTATAGCAGCAAATTTAATTGTTAACCCCGCCAGTTCAGAGGCAGCTGTGTATAATAATGTATTAGAATTTCAAGAAGAAGCATTTCCGATAGATTCGCCAGAAATAGATTTACGCTATCCTATGAAGGATGGTCTTGGAGGTCCAGGAAGTCAAAATTCAAGTGGACTATTCTTAAAAAACCCAAGTAATATTGAATCAAAGTTTGAATATGATCCTGAAACAGGAACATATAGTTATTCAGAAAAAATTGGGGATAGGCATTTCAAATATCCAACATATTTGGAATTTGATGAATATTTAGAGTATGATTCAAAAAAATCTTTACAAGATTACTGGAAACAAAAATCTGCAGCAGATGACATTAACCAAACAAAAGGGTTTAGGCCAAAGCTGACAATAAAAAGTGAAGCATTTGATCGAATTTTTGGTGGAGATCAGATTGATATTCGACCACAAGGGTCGGCTGAACTTTCTTTTGGAATTAACAGGTCTACTAGAGATAATCCAGCTTTACCAGCAAGCCAAAGAAGTACAACAACTTTTGATTTTAATCAGAAAATTCAATTAAACCTAATAGGAAATATCGGAGAAAAACTAAAAATTACGACTAGTTTTAATACGGAAGCAACGTTTGATTTTGAAAATCAAATGAAAATTGAATATACTGGATATGATGATGAGATAATTCAGAAAATTGAAGCTGGAAATGTTTCTCTTCCTCTAAAAGGTCAATTAATAACCGGTAGCCAGACTTTGTTTGGTATTAAAACTGAATTGAGATTTGGTAGATTGACTGTAACAAGTGTCTTGTCTCAAGAAAAAGGAGAGAAAAAAGAAATTAATGTTGAAGGGGGAGCTCAAATAAAAAAGTTTGAGAAAGAAGGTTCAAATTATGAAGAAAACAAACATTATTTCTTATCACATTATTTTAGAGATACCTATGAAAACTCATTAGCAACTCCACCCATAATTAATTCAAGAGCTATTATTACTAAAGTTGAGGTTTGGGTATCTAATGCAAACAATTCAACAACCAATTTAAAAAACATAATTGGGTTTATGGATTTGGGTGAAGGCGATCAAGCTAACATTTTTAACAACGCTCAGGTTACGGATAATAACCCTGCTCCAAATGCAGATTTCTCAGATAATGCTGCAAATAATTTATACTTTAATATTGCTGATACTACAGGCGCTTCATCATATAGTACCAATCAAATTAGAGGATTTGTGGGTGCTAGTCAAGAACTAGCGGCCCAAGGATTTATTAATGGAACAGATTTTGAAAAATATGAGCAAGCAAGATTATTAGATCCAAATCGATTTATTTTAAATGCAGAACTAGGGTATATATCTTTAAATTCTAGATTAAATTCAGACGATATCTTGGCTGTTGCCTTCCAGTATAGATTGAATGGACAGGTTTATCAAGTTGGTGAGTTCTCTACAGATGGAGTCTCTGGAACGAATGGGTTGTTTGTGAAATTATTAAAAGGGACGAATATTAATACAACTGTTCCATCATGGGATTTAATGATGAAAAACGTTTATGCTTTAGGAGCATTTAATATTTCTCCAGATAATTTTTTCTTTGATATATTTTATAATAATCCAGCAACAGGTGTTAAAATTCCATTTATTCCTGAAGGAGCGATTAATGGAAAACCTTTGGTGCAAGTAATGAATTTAGATCGATTAAACTCTAGTAATCAGGCTAGTCCTGATGGAGTTTTTGATTACATTAATGGGGTTACGATTAACTCCAACAGTGGTAGAGTTTATTTTCCTGTATTAGAACCATTTGGATCTCATTTGAGAAGTCAATTTTCAAATGTGCAAACGGCTGATAAATATGCCTACGATTCTCTTTACGTTACACCACAAACTTTAGCAGAACAGGATGCCTCAAAAAATAGGTTTAGTATAATGGGACAGTACTCGTCTTCTTCAAGTTCAGATATCACTTTAAATGCAATGAATATTCCTGCAGGATCAGTTTCTGTTACAGCAGGAGGCGCAGCATTAACCGAAAATGTAGATTATACCGTAGATTATAATTTGGGTAGAGTGAAAATAATTAATGACGGAATTTTACAATCGGGTACACCAATTAAAATATCTTTAGAAAGTCAATCATTATTTAATATTCAAACAAAAACCTTAATGGGTACTCGTTTAGATTATAAATTTAACGAGAATTTTAACTTAGGAGCTACAGCATTAAAGCTATCTGAACGGCCTTTAACCAATAAAATTAATATTGGTAATGAACCAATAAATAATACTATTGTTGGATTTGATTTAACGTATTCGCATGAAATTCCGTTCTTAACTAGATTAGTTGATAAACTGCCCATTTATAGTACAAAAGAAAAATCCACTATAACTATTGAAGGTGAATTTGCGAAGTTGATACCAGGGAATCCGGGTGCTATTGGTAAAGATGGGACAGCTTATTTAGATGATTTTGAAGGAAGTCAATCAACTATTGATGTTAGAACAATCTCTCAATGGAAATTAGCAAGTACACCACAAGGGCAACCAACACTATTTCCGGAAGGAATATTTCCTTTAGATACAAGCTTAGAATATGGGTTTAATAGGGCAAGATTAGCGTGGTATAATATTGATCCATTGTTTTGGAGAAACGATTCTAGAACGCCAAATCATATAAAGAATGATGCAATAACACAATCAAATCATTATTCTAGAGAAGTATTACAAACAGAGGTGTTTCCGTTTAAATCTGTAGCCAATGGAACGACACAAAATATTTCAACGTTAGATTTAGCCTTTTACCCATCAGAAAGGGGTCAATATAATTTTGATGATGGTTCGGGGGTAGGTTCAGGAACAACAAATAATGGTAAAACATTAAATAATCCATCTTCTCGTTGGGGAGGTATTATGCGACAAATTGAAACGACAGATTTTGAAACCTCAAATGTTGAGTTTCTTATGTTTTGGATGATGGATCCTTTTGATGCTGTTGATGGAGATGCCAACCATTCTGGAGGTAAATTATATTTTAATTTAGGTGATATTTCTGAGGATATTTTGAAAGATGACAGGAAATCGGTGGAAAATGCAATGCCCTTGGCTGCGATCAATTATACCTCTGGTTTAAATGCTAATTTAGTTGATACTACCATTTGGGGAAGAGTTCCTACCATTCCCGCTTTAGTTACTGCTTTTGATAATACACCAAGCACACGTCCTTTTCAAGATATTGGTTTAGATGGATTAAATGATGCAGATGAAGGCTTCTTTTTCCCAGGGTATTCTAATTATAAGGATGTAACTGGAAATTTTGATCCTGCAGGAGATAACCACCATCATTATAGAGGTGATGATTATGATGGTCAGGCGTTGAGCATTTTAGAACGATATAAATTCCATAATGGAGTAGATGGAAACTCCAATACCTCAGGACAAGATCCTAACCCTAACTATTCTTCAGCAGCAACAACAAGGCCAGATGTGGAAGACATCAACACAAATAATAACTTAGATTTTAGAGAAAATTATTACCAATATTCAGTTGATTTGAATCCTTCAACTGTTAATCCTTCTAATGTAGGGAACAATTACATTAATAATGTGTTACAAACAACTGTAAGAACAGCTGATGGATCAAGTAAGCAAGTAAATTGGTATCAGTTTAAAATTCCTATTAGAGAACCAGAAAGTGTAATTGGAAACATTCAAGATTTTAAATCAATTCGATTTATGAGAATGTTTATGAAAGGATTTAACAAAGAGGTTGTATTGCGTTTTGCAAAAATAGATTTAGTAAGAGGTGAATGGAGAAGGTTTTCAGGAAATTTATTAGATCCAGGTGAATTTTTAGGGAATGATGATGATGCCACTACATTTGATGTTTCTGCTGTAAATGTGGAAGAGAATAGTTCTAAAACACCAGTTAATTATATTATTCCTCCAGGAATTGATAGAGAGATAAATCCAAATCCATCAACAGGAGGGCAAGCTCAGCAGCTAAACGAACAATCATTAGCCTTAAATGTTTGCAACTTGGCTGATGGTGATGCTCGAGCAGCATACAAAATAATGGATATTGATTTAAGAAGGTACAAGAGGATAAAAATGTTTTTACATGCAGAAGAAAAAGACCCAGCAGTTTCTTTAGCGGATAATGATCTTTCCGTTTTTATTAGAATGGGTTCTGATTTTACAGACAATTATTATGAGTATGAAGTGCCATTAACAGTTACAGCGCCAGGAGCATATAATACCAACAACAACTCAAATGTTAATGATAGAAACTTAGTTTGGCCAGAGGCGAATAATATTGACTTACAGTTTTCTAAATTAACAGAATTAAAAGTGCTTAGAAACAGTTTGTTGTCAGTTGGAAATAATGGTGTGCAATTAATAAAGGCTTACGAAAAGAGCGATGGGAAAAATACACTTCGAATTAAAGGGAATCCAAATTTTGCAGATGTAAGAGTTTTTATGATCGGTGTTAGAAATTCTAAACAAACGCCATTAACGGTAGATGATGATGGACTGGATAAATGTGCTGAAATATGGGTGAATGAGTTAAGAATGTCAGAATTTGATAATGAAGGAGGTTGGGCTTCGGTTGCTCGTATTACAACTCAAATTGCTGATTTAGGAAACATAACAATAGCGGGTGATTATAGTACACCAGGATTTGGAAGTATAGAGCAAAAATTAAATGAAAGACAACAGGAAACTAAAAAGAGTTACGATATATCTACAAGCATAGAATTAGGAAAGTTTATTCCAGAAAAAATTGGATTGAGTATTCCAATGTATTATAATATTTCTGAAGGGAGGGTTACCCCAAGATATAATCCATTGGATCCTGATTTAGAGTTGGATGCGTTATTGAAAAATGAATTGTTACCTCAAAAAGTAAGGGATTCTATAGGTACACGAACGCAAGAGGTTACACGAAGGAAAAGTATAACCTTTACAAATGTTCGTAAACTAAAGCCTAAAGGTCAGAAGAAAAGTCGTTTTTATAACATTTCAAACTTCTCATTTAACTACGGTTATTCTGAAGTGAAATTTAGAGATATTAATACTGAATTTAATAACCAGAAAACATATAGAGGTGGGATTGGTTATTCTTTTGGATTTAAACCAAAAAACATTAAGCCATTTAAATCAATTAAGAAAAAGGCCTTTACAATAATAAAAGATTTCAACTTTTATTTGTTACCCAAACAAATAACATTTCAGACTGATATGGATAGAATGTATTCGGAAAGAAGAGCAAGAAATAACACTGGTTTTAGTTTTCCTTTAGATACATATTATCAAAAACATTTTTATTGGAATAGGGTTTATGGTTTAAAATATGATGTCACAAAAGCATTGAAGTTTAATTTTAATGCAACCAATAATGCAATAATTCAAGAGCCACTAACCTATATTGATAGTGATGGAAATGAAGTGGATACTAGAGGTAGAGTTGATGGGAATTTTGATGGAGAATATCAATCATGGAAAGATACGATCTTGGATAATATAAGGGATTTTGGAACAAATACGCATTACCACCACAATTTCAATTTTAATTATGCGGTACCAATTAACAAGTTGCCAGGGTTTAAATTTGTTACCCTTACTTCTCAATATGCAGGAGATTATGATTGGCAAAGAGCACCAGTAGGAGCCGATTCTTTAGGTCATACGATACAGAACTCAAATACAATATCGGCTAACTTGCAGTTAAACATGACAAAGCTTCATAATGAAATTGGGTTTTTAAAGAAAGTGAATAAACGCGCTCGAGAAAGACAAAGAATGAGAACGTTAAAAGCACAACCGCCTAAACCTAATAAGACGAAAGCAGAAAATGCTAAACTTAGAGGTTGGAAAACAGGAACTGCACCTGCGGATATAAAATTTGACTTAAAGAAGTTTAAAGATTCTGATTCAACAAGAGTAGAGCTTTGGAGGAAATTGTTGCCATTTAAACCTATGGATGTATTTTGGCTAGGAACAATGAGTTTGAAAAATGTTGCTGCAACTTATTCAAAAAATAGAGGTACAATTTTGCCAGGATATAATCAAGAAACAAATATATTAGGTCAAAACCCAGGGTTTGATGCTCCTGGATTTGGTTTTATATCAGGACTACAAGAGGATGAATTTGCGTTTAAAGCAGCTAGTGAAAAGTGGTTAGTTAATAATGATTCTACCGGATTAATTTATAATTATGCAAACACTAATTCAGAAAATTATAACATTAGAGCGACTATTAGACCTATAAAAACATTAAGAATTCAATTGACTGCTACACGTAATTATTCTAACAGTATGGCGCAGCAGTTTTTTGCTATTAATGATGCATTTGTTGATAGTTCTGGCAGTGGAAGCGGTATTATAGATGTTGATAATGATGGGCTTAATGATTATTACTTAGTAGACCCTATCAATACAGGGAATTTCAGTATGTCATTTTTAACCTTTAACACAGCATTTTTGGGAGATGATCCTGTGGATCGATCTTCTAAAGTATTTGCAAACTTCTTAAAAGAAAGAAAAGCAATTTCTAGTCGATTAGGAAAAGAAAATGATAATTCAAATACTATAACGAGTAACGGATTTAATGATGGTTATGGAGAAACATCTCAAGATGTATTAATACCAGCATTTATTGCTGCATATTCAGGTAAAAGTGGAGAGAAAGTATCGTTAAAAAACTTCAAAAACTTTATTCCTTTACCAAATTGGAGAGTTACTTATGATGGGTTGAGTAAGATTGCTTTAGTCAACAGAGTTTTTAAGAAGTTTACATTGACGCATGGGTATAAATCAACGCTAAATTATGGGTCGTTTACAACTAACTTATTGCATGAAAAAGATGTTTTAGGAGATGATTTTTCAAGAGATTTAACGAATAATTTTGTTCCAGAATTGAGCATTGCTTCTGTTTCTATAAACGAACAGTTTTCACCACTCTTAGGGGTTGATATGACCTTGAACAATAATATGCTCTTGCGTGTAGAGTTTAAGAAGAACAGAAACGCTTCTTTAAGCATGTCAAACAATCAAATAACAGAAATAAAAGGGAATGAATGGTCTGTGGGTACTGGATACAAATTTAGAAAGGTAAGACTTCCAATTGCTAAAGCTGCAGCGGATATTGACACTAGAATTGATGTGGGAGTTAGAGATAACAATACAGTAGTAAGACGAATCGTAGAGAATGTAACTCAATTAACTACAGGCTCACGTATTTTGACTGTTAAGTTAACGGCAGATTATAGAGTTAGTTCAAGCTTAAATTTAAGAGCTTTTTATGATTTTATATCTACCAAACCTTTTGTTTCAAACACATTTCCAACAACCAATACCAATGTTGGAATTAGTATAAGGTTTACATTTGCACAATAACTAATTAGGAGTTAAGAGTTAAGAATTATAAATTAGCAAAATAATATTTAAAATATAGCAAAATGAATGTACCAGCAGAATTAAAATATACAAAAGATCACGAGTGGATAAAAATTGAAGGAGATACCGTAACAATTGGTATTACCGAATTTGCACAAGGAGAATTGGGTGATATAGTTTATGTTGAGGTAGAAACTGAAGGAGAGACATTAGCCAGAGAAGAAGTTTTTGGAACGGTAGAAGCAGTAAAAACAGTTTCTGATTTATTTATGCCTGTATCTGGTGAAGTAACTGCATTTAACGAAGCAATAGAAGATGCTCCAGAATCAGTCAACAATGATCCCTATGGTGATGGTTGGATGATTAAAGTTCAATTATCTGATGCAAGTGAATTAGATGATTTATTATCTGCAGATCAATATAAAGAATTAATAGGATAGCTTTACTCCCTTCTTGAGAGAGGGGTAAAGTTGTTTCCTTCACTTTTTGTGGAGAATGAGAAATTAAAGGGACGTGTAAAAAAAGTAATGGTTACTCGAAGCATAAAACCATACTTCCCAGCAATAATTTGGCTGCTAATAATTTTAGTATTGAGTGGTTACCCTGGTAACCAACTCCCTAAAGTGGCAGTGTGGCAATTCGATAAATTAGTACATGTAATAATGTATAGTATTTTATCATTTTTGTTATTTCTACCTTTTTGCAAACAATTTTTGAACATAGGGAAGCGTTTTAGAATTAGATTAATAATCATTTTGGCAAGTATTTCTTATGGCGGACTTATGGAAATCTTACAAGAAACCATCTTTATAAATAGAGGTGGTAATTGGATAGATTATACGGCTAATACCGTTGGAGCGATTTTTGGAGTATCGTTTGCTCCTTTATTGCTTAAATATTTACCGATAAATAGATGGCTAAGAATTAAATAAATTACTGCTAAAAAATTATTAATTTTAGAGGACTAAAAATAGAATTATGAAGTATTTACTGCAGTTTGAATTTGAGAAAGACAAGAAATCACAATATTGGTTACCTTTGTTTATCAATCTTGATTCTCAAGAATTAGCAGAAGAGAAAGGAAAGGAAATTTACTCTTTAATAAACAAGAGCTTTAATAAGGTCTCTAATTACTCTATTCAGGAATATTGTAGTGATGCTTTTTTAAATAAGATCGTTGAAGATTATATTAAAGATGAACGAGAGGGAGAGTTTTCAATATTATCTACTAAAGATAGTTTAAATATTGTAGATGTAGATTCAAATGCAGATAGAGTTGTTGAGTTTGATAAAGACTTTACATTTGTTGACTATGATAAAGAATTAGTATCGTACTTGGATTTTGGGAAGAAAAAGATTCTTACTAGAAATTTGTCAGATAATATTAATAATTTTGATGAGTATTTAATAATTAAACTAACGCGTAAATCTGGAATTATAAAGATGGATCCAAAAAAGAACCCCAAAGCCGATTTAGAAAAATTAAGAGGAACTTTTACCTTAGCGGGATTAGTGCTATCTCTATTCATTGTATATGCAATGGTTAATTGGAAGTTTTATGATGTGCAAGCTTCTCAACTCGGACAGTTAGTAGTTGATGAAGAGGAAGAAGATATTATACCAATAACGCAACAAAATACACCACCGCCACCGCCACCGCCACCGCCAGTAGCTCCTGAAATAATTGAGATTGTTGAGGATGATATTGAGGTAGAAGATATTGAAATCGATACTGAGGTAGAGGTTGATGAGGTAGTAGAAATCTTTGAAGAAGAAGAAGAAGAAGAAGAAGAAGTTTTTACTATTGTAGAGCAAATGCCAGAAATACCAGGAGGTATTCAAAAGTATTTGTATAACAATGTAAAATTTCCACCTGCAGCGAAAGCCAATGGTATTTCCGGAAGAGTATTTATTAACTTTACTGTTGGAAAAGATGGTAAAATTAGAAATGTAAAAATTTTAAGAGGAGTTCATGATTTATTAGATAAAGAGGCTGTTAGAGTTGTTAAAGCAATGCCTAAATGGAAGCCAGGAAAACAAAGAGGAAAAGCAGTAAGTGTTTCTTATAACTTGCCAATTAGTTTTCAATTAAAATAATTTGTAATACTGTTGCAATTTAAACATCCGTCAAAATATGGCGGATGTTTTTTTATGCGGAATACTTTTAAGAGATTTCAAATTTTTAATTATTTCCACTACATTTGTAGTTAAATAGAATACAATGAAAAGAGCATTATACATACTTACATTAATTGCAGCAACTACTTTTGTAGCTTGTGGGGGATCTGAGGTTGAAATACCTTCAGATGAAGTAGTTAACCTGAAAGGTTTAGAAAAGTTAGACTTAACTGATTATGGATATAATTTGTCAATAATGATTCCTAGAGCTGATATGAATGGTGCTGCGGAGGTTCGTATTACAGAGAGAGAAACATTGGAAATAGTTATAGGCTTAGATTATGGTTTAGAAATAATGTTTGGTGATGGCGATATTGAATTACTAAAAACAGATTTAAAAGAAAACTTAGTATTTAAATCAGAAATTGTAAAAGAAGAAAAAAATGCTGTAATTTATACACAAGATATTCCTGAATCTGGCGTTAAGATCCAGAACCATTTTATGTATAGAGCAGAAGTTGGTGTAAATGTTTATGAAGTTAAGGATATTGCTGAAAGAGAATATGGCTCAGGAATGATTGAAAAAATGTTGAAATCGGCAAAGACAATCAAAGCAGTTAGCTTAGCTCAAGTAGGAGCGTAATTATATACATAAAATCCCTATTCTAATTATTAGTATAGGGTTTGTTTTTTATGAAAGATCAATTAAAATATTTTATCGTTTTAACAACAATAGTCTTGTTTGCATGTAATTCAGATGCAGATATTACTCCTGAAGGAGTTATGGATAAAGATACAGTGATTGAAGTTTTGGTGAAAATGGAGTTGACACAAGCACTTATTAGACTAAAAGCGTCTACGCAAGATACGATTAATGAAAGAGAACTTTATAAGGAAGTTTATACTGCGTATAATATATCTGAAGAGGAGTTTAATAATAGTTTAGAGCACTATTGTAAGGATCCAAAATCACTTATGGATATGTATGGAAAGGTAATAGAAACTCTTACAAAAAAACAATCCGAACAACAACGTAAGTAGTGTTCGGATTATTTTTTTAGATATAAGATTAGTTTTAAACCGTTTCTTCCATATAGGCTTCAATTCCAACACAACTACAAACTAAATTTCTGTCTCCATATGCATTATCTGCTTTACCAACAGTTGGCCAGTATTTAGATTCTTTTATCCATGGTAAAGGAAAAACTGCTGTTTCTCTTGAGTAAGGATAGTCGTATGCATCAGATATCACAATTTTGGAAGTATGAGGCGCATTTTGAATAGGATTATTTACCTTATCATATTTACCGTCAACAATTTCTTGAACCTCTGATCTTACAGCGATCATTACTTCAATAAAACGATCTAATTCTTCTTTACTTTCGCTTTCCGTTGGTTCAACCATTAATGTTCCTACCACAGGGAATGACACTGTTGGAGCGTGGAATCCATAATCCATTAATCTTTTTGCAATATCTCCTGCTTCAACTCCAGAATCTGCTTTAAAATCTCTACACTCTATAATCATTTCATGAGCAACTCTATTGTTGTTGTTACTGTATAGGATACCATAACTTTCTTCTAACTTAGATTTGATATAGTTGGCATTTAAAATTGCAATAACTGTAGCGTGTTTTAATCCTTCCGTACCTAACATTTTAATGTAGCCATAAGAAATTAAACAAATAGATGCGCTACCCCAAGGGGTTGCAGAAACAGCAGAAATTGCTTGATCTCCACCCGTCTTTATTAATGGGTTAGACGGTAAAAATGGAGTTAATTGTTTGGCAACTCCAATTGGTCCTACACCTGGTCCACCTCCACCATGCGGAATAGCAAAAGTCTTGTGTAAGTTTAAATGACAAACATCAGCCCCAATATTAGCAGGATTTGTTAGCCCTACTTGAGCGTTCATGTTTGCTCCATCCATATATACTTGACCACCATTATCATGTATGAGTTGAGTCATCTCCATAATAGCTTCCTCATATACTCCGTGAGTAGATGGATAAGTAATCATCATGCAAGAAAGTTCGTTTTTATGCAATTCTGCTTTTTCTTTTAAATCTACGATATCAATATTTCCGTCCTCATCACATTTAGTAACCACCACTTTCATTCCTGCCATAACTGCACTTGCTGGATTTGTTCCGTGAGCTGATGCTGGTATTAGCGCAATATTCCTGTGGTGATCTCCTCTACTTTCGTGATAGGCTTTAATAACTAAAAGTCCAGTATATTCTCCTTGAGCACCAGAGTTTGGTTGTAAAGATGTTGCATCGAAACCAGTAATTTCAGATAAATCATCTTCTAAAGCTTTCAGCATTTCTTGATAACCCTCCGCTTGATCAACTGGTGCAAATGGATGCATGTTGGCCCATTCGTTCCATCCTAAGGGGATCAATTCTGTTGCTGCGTTTAATTTCATTGTACAAGAACCCAAAGAAATCATAGAATGTGTTAAAGAGAGATCTTTATTTTCTAATCTCTTAATGTAACGCATCATTTCTGATTCTGAACGGTACTTTTTAAAGATGTCAAATTCTAAAATTGCACCGGTTCTTTTTAATTCCTGAGGTAACCCGTTCACTTCATTTAATTCATCTACTTTGGTTTCAGTTGCTTTAGCAAAAAGAGACACAATATTTTTGACGTCTTGAATGGTTTCAGTTTCTCCAATACTAATTGAAATTCTATTGGCTGAATAATGAAAGTTGATTTTTTTTGCTACAGCGAGTTGATTTATTTTAGTTATAATGTCAGCTTCTACTTCATAAGTTATCGTGTCAAAGAAAGAATCATTAACTCTTTTATAGCCTAAAGCATCTAAAGATCCAGCTAGTTTTCCTGTTAACTCATTAATGTTTCCAGAGATATTTAGTAAACCTTCAGCACCATGATAAACAGCATACATTCCTGCCATTACAGCTAAAAGTACTTGTGCCGTACAAATATTAGAGGTTGCTTTATCTCTTTTAATATGTTGTTCTCTAGTCTGTAAAGCCATTCTTAGCGCTCTATTTCCTTGAGCATCAACAGTAACTCCGGCAATTCTTCCAGGTATAGATCTTTTGTATGCCTCTTTAGTTGCAAAATATGCCGCGTGAGGGCCTCCATATCCCATCGGGATTCCAAAACGTTGTGTTGTTCCCACAACAACATCTGCCCCCCAATCTCCTGGAGCTTCTAATAGTGTTAAACTTAAAAGATCTGCAGCAGCAATAACTATACTTTCGTTAGCATGCGCTTTTTCTGCAAATTTTTTATAATCATTAATTTGACCTGTAACATCTGGATATTGAACAATTACTCCAAAAACCTTTTCGTTAAATTCAAATGAATGATGATCTCCAATAATCAATTCGATTTCTAATGGGGTAGATCTTGTTTTTAAAATGTCTATCGTCTGTGGTAAACAGTTTTGAGAAACGAAGAACTGATTTGATCCCGCTTTTTTTGCTGCTCTACTTCTACTGTTGTATGCTAAGATCATTGCTTCAGCTGCTGAAGTTCCTTCATCCAATAAAGAAGCATTGGCTAACTCCATTCCTGTTAAATCAACTACCATTGTTTGGTAATTTAATAAAGCTTCTAATCTTCCTTGAGCAATTTCTGCTTGGTAAGGTGTATAGGCAGTATACCAACCTGGGTTTTCTAATATATTTCGTTTAATTACAGAGGGTGTAATCGTATTATTATAACCTAATCCAATATGAGACTTAAACACTTTGTTCTTCTCAGCTAAAGATTTAATATGATTTAAATATTCATACTCAGTCATAGCAGGTTTAAGATCAAGTTCTTTACTTAATCTAATTTTTGATGGAATAGTTTCTTCAATTAATTGATCTAAAGAAGAAGCGTTACAAGCTGAAAGCATATCATTAATATCACTTTCCCTTGGTCCTATATGTCTTTTTGAAAATTTATCTGTTACCATAACTCATTATTTTTTTTAGTCTAATAAAGAATAGCAAAAATAAGAATTACAAACGTATAAAAAATAGGATTTTACTAACATTTGAAAGAAAATTATTGAAAATTAGGAAGCCTATTTTACTACTTATTAATACACTTCCTTAGAGTTACTAATTAAACGGAAACGAGAATGAAATTATATGATAACTTTTGATGATAATGAGTTGAATTTTTTCTTCATCTCAGCAATTTCAGTAATTAAGTTGCGATTTTTCTCAGCTCCATTGCCAATTATAATTACATCAGCTCCAGCTTTGTAAATTTCGTTTGCAGCTTGGGAGGTTCTAATTCCTCCACCAATAATTAAAGGACCGTTTTTAGCCGCTTTAGTTTTAGAAATCATGCTGTTAGAAATGCATTTTTTTGCTCCGCTGCCACCATCAATATAGGTTAGGTTTAATCCTAGATATTCACCTGCTAAAGCAGTGTTTGCAGCGATTTCTGCATTACTACGCGGGATAGGCATGGTGTCACTGACATATATAGCTGTTGTCTTTGTTCCGCAATCAACTAGGATGTATCCTGTAGGTATTACTTCTAAGTCTGTTTTTTTTATAATTGGAGCTGCTGCGACTTGATGACTAATTAAAAATTCAGGATTTCTTCCTGAAATTAACGAAAGAAAAAGAATGGCATCTGCATATTCAGTAATTTGAGCTGGATTCCCAGGGAAAATAATTACAGGCTTAGTAGAATTTTCTTTTATTAATCGAGTCGTTTTTTTTATATCACCATTCGTAATAATACTACCTCCTACAAAGAAAAAATCTACATCAGAATTATTACAAACATGAACTGTATCAATTAACTCTTTAACGTTTTGTTTGTCTGGGTCAATTAAAACCCCAAACATTTTAATCCCGCTATTAGAGTTGTTTAATATTGATTGATAGATCTTCTTGTTTTTCCTCATTTCAATACAAATTTAGTTATAAAGTATAAACCAACATAAAATCTTCAATCTTTTCCCATGTCATTGGTATTTCTCTCTTAAAGTCAGGCATTTTTATTTCGCCACTAAAATTATTTACATCTTTATCAAAGTTGTTGATGAATAGGTTTTCGATAAAAAGGACTTCCTTTTTTCCATAGTACTTATATAGTGACTCTTTGGCTCCCCAATATAGAATTAAATGATCAAGAGAAATTATGTTCTTAAGATCTGCAGGGTTTAAGAACTTATGTTTAATCCGTTCTATTTTAGAGGTTACTTTTTCGATGTCAATTCCACAAGCCTTATTTTTGTTGAGAATTATGGCTGCAAAATCATTAGAATGGGAAATGGATATTTTCCATCCATTATCTAAGCTTGGTTTTCCTAAATCATCATAAATGATTTTAACATTCTTAAAAAACTCGTTTAATAAAAGTCGTGTTGCTACCCACTGTTTTAAACGGTTTTTATTTTTAGTTTGATAGATTGAGGCAGACTCAAAACCTAAATTCATCAATTTATTCAAAAGTTCGTCTTCCGTTTCAGTTATTCTCCAAACGGCAACCTTTATTGTTTCTGACACATTATTTGTTTGATAAATTGGCATTTTATAAAAGTTAATGAGTTATTCCTTAGCTTTGTCATCCTTAAAAATTATAAAAACTATAACTAATGAGTACAAGCGTGGACAAATTACCATACAAAGTTAAAGATATATCCCTAGCAGAATGGGGAAGAAAAGAAATAAAAATTGCTGAAGCAGAAATGCCAGGTTTAATGAGTTTAAGAGAAGAGTTTGGAGATTCTAAGCCATTAGCTGGTGCTAGAATTGCTGGTTGTTTACACATGACTATCCAAACTGCTGTTTTAATTGAAACATTAACTGCATTAGGTGCTGAGGTAACTTGGTCATCTTGTAATATATTCTCTACACAAGATCAAGCTGCTGCTGCAATTGCTGCAACAGGAGTTCCTGTTTATGCCTGGAAAGGATTATCTGATGAAGATTTTGATTGGTGTATTGACCAAACAATTATGGGCTTTAAAGATGGTAAGCCATTGAACTTAATTTTAGATGATGGTGGAGATTTAACAAATATGGTGTTTGATAAATACCCTGAGTTATGTGCTGGAATTAAAGGATTGTCTGAAGAGACGACTACTGGAGTTCACAGATTATATGACAGAATGAAGGCGGGTACTTTAGTAATGCCAGCAATTAACGTAAATGATTCTGTAACTAAATCTAAATTTGATAACAAATACGGATGTAAAGAATCATTAGTTGATGCAATTAGAAGAGCTACTGATGTAATGATGGCTGGGAAAGTTGCTGTTGTTGCTGGATATGGTGATGTTGGAAAAGGTTCTGCGGCTTCTTTAGCTGGAGCAGGAGCAAGAGTTATTGTTACTGAAATTGATCCAATTTGTGCTTTACAAGCTGCAATGGACGGTTTTGAAGTTAAGAAAATGGATGATGCTTGTAAAGAAGCTAACATTATCGTAACGACTACTGGTAACTTTAATATTATTTCTGGAAAGCATTTCGAGTCAATGAAAGATCAAGCAATCGTTTGTAATATCGGACATTTCGATAATGAAATTGATATGGCATGGTTAAATGGTAAATATGGTAACACCAAAGATACTATTAAGCCACAAGTTGATCAGTATACAATTAATGGAAAAATCATTTTTGTTTTAGCTGAAGGTAGATTGGTAAACTTAGGTTGTGCAACAGGGCATCCTTCTTTTGTAATGAGTAACTCATTTACAAACCAAACATTAGCTCAATTAGAGTTATGGAATAACACTGATGCTTATAAAAATGAAGTATACATGTTACCTAAACATTTAGATGAGAAAGTAGCAAGATTACACTTGGCTAAGATTGGTGTGGTATTAGAAACATTAACGCAAGAGCAAGCTGACTATATTGATGTGAAAATTGAAGGTCCTTACAAAGTAGATCACTACAGATACTAGGATGTAAGTTTTAAATATTTGAAAAAGCCTCAACTTTAGTTGGGGCTTTTTTGTTAGTTAAAAATTCGTAAAACAGCACCGTCAAAGCTCGTTTGGTATTGCTTTAAAGGTAAAGATGCTGGTCCTTGAGTTACAGAACCGTCTGTTAAAATAAAAGTAGAACCACAGCAATCATCAACACCTATAATATTTGTTCCGTCTACGGATACTAATGCACAGCTATTTCCAGAGTCATACGTACAGTGTCTGTCATAGGCTCTAAACTCTTCATTTGAAACACGATAAATAATAATACCTCTAGATCCGCCATTAATATAGGTCCATGTGCCAGGAACTGAAATCACATTAAAAGAAGGATTGTTGGTGTAAATGGTAGTATCTACTCGAACTAAAGGAATGTTTTGATCCTGAGTTTTAGTGCAACCTAATAAAAGGGTGGGAATTATTATTATGTAAAGCCAGTTTTTCATTTATAAGGGTAAAATTAGTAAATTCGATTTTAATTGAATGATAACTATGATGAAAGGATTTAAATATAGTATCACTATCATGTTTATGCTGATTTCGTTAGTGTCGTTTTCGCAAGAAACGACTAAAGTAAAAGCAAGAAGGAAAGCATTAGAGAAACAAGAGGTAGAGAAAAAGAAAGAACAAAAGAAAAGTGTTAATGAGGGCAAGGAACGTCATCAAAACATTCAGACCAAAGTGGTTAAGAAAAGAATGAAAAAAAATGACAAACGAAATAAAAAGTTACATAAGAAGAGAGCTAAAGCGAGAAGAAACAAATAATGTCAAAAATTACTGCTATAATAGTTGATGATGAACGCCTGGCAAGGGAGAACTTACGTTTATTACTAAGTGAGTTTTGTCCGGAGGTAGAAATTATTGGTACAGGAAAAAACGTAGAAGAAGCTAGAGTATTAATTGCTGAGAAAAAACCAGAAGCAATTTTTTTAGATATTAGAATGCCTAGTGGAGAAGAGGGTCTGGATTTATTGGAGGATGTAAAGAGTAATAATTTTCAAATCGTTTTTGTCACAGCATTTAAAGATTATGCCATAAAAGCATTTAATGCAAATTCTATTCATTACATACTAAAGCCAATTGATATTGATGATTTAAAGGATGCTGTTGGTAAGCTAATTAATTATAAAGAGCTCTTTTCTCAAGATTCGTCTAATCTAGAAAGCTACTTAGAATCTATAAAAAACCTTTCAGAGAGTATCCATTATCAGAATGAATCTAATAAAATAACAGTTGCGCATGCAAAAGGCATTAAAATTATAGATGATGCGGATATTCTTTATTTAGAAGGAGATGGTAATTACACCAACATTCATTTTTTAGATGGCACTTCATTTTTTGATACAAGAACTTTAAAGGTGTACGAAGAAATTTTGAATCATAATAAATTCTATCGCATCCATAAAAAGAACATCATAAACATCTCTTACTTAACAGATTATTTGCAAGATGAGGGGAGTTTTGCAGTAATGCAAACAGGAGTTAAATTGCCCGTTGCTCGAGCAAGAGTATCTGAGTTTGTAAAAAAAATAAAAGAGTTATAACCGTAAGATTTGTATTTAGTACTGTTTAGTTCCTGAAAACTACCATTAGATAATTCCAGTTAACTTCTTTGTTTTTCTTCTCGTATATTTAAACAACACTGACACTTCTATTATGGCTATTACTACTGTTATTATTGATGATGAGCAACATGCTCGTGAAAACCTAAAATTAATCCTTGCCGATTTTTGTCCGGATGTAAATGTTGTTGCCGAAGCTGAATCCGCAAAAGATGCACGAAAAATAATTGAAGAACATAAACCTGATTTATTGTTTTTAGATATCAATATGCCTAATGAAGATGGTTTTGAGTTGTTAGAATCTATTGAGAATAAAAGTTTCTCTGTAATATTTATTACAGCACACAATCAATTTGCATTAAAAGCTTTAAAGGCTGGCGCTTTAGATTATATTGAAAAGCCGATTGATATTGAAGATTTGCAAGCTGCGGTTTCCAAAATTACCGAGAAAGAAAATGCAGGTGTTGATTTTAATATGATTAAGTCTCTCTTATCAGATTATAAAAAAGACCGTAAAAGTGAAACAATAGCAGTGCCAACCTTAAGTGGTTATGAGATTTTAAAAGCAGAAGATATTGTACATCTTGAGGCGGATGAAAGCTATACTCGAATATTTTTGGCTGATGGGTCTAAATGCATAAGCAGTATGACTATAGCACGATATGAAAAAGTTTTAGATTCAAATACTTTTTTTAGAGTACACAAATCTCATATTATTAATATCAAACATCATTTAAAGGAATTTAACCGACATGATGGAAATATGGCAATTATGAATACAGGAGATGTGATTCCTGTGGCAAGAAGAAAGTTGTCGGGATTTATTAGTGCAATTAAAACGTTTTAAGTTAAAGATTAATGAATAAGTTTCTCGGATTAATTGGTGCACTATTAGTTTCTTTTAGTGCGTTCACTCAACAATATAACTTCATCAATTACTCTATTGAAGAAGGCTTGGCTCAATCTCAAATTAGAGCTATTAGTCAAGATGATGATGGATATTTATGGATAGGAACTTTGGGGGGGTTATCGAAATTCGATGGAATAAATTTTGAGAACTTTTCGATAAACGAAGGTTTGTTACATAACCAAATAAATGCAATTTATTGCGATAGGAAAGGTCGGGTTTGGATAGGGTCGCAGGGAGGTGTTTCGGTTTATGATGGTGCTGGATTTATAAATTACACGTTTAAAGAGAGTTTGAATCAACAATTTGTATTATCAATTATTGAGGATAAGACAGGTAAAATGTGGTTTACTACAGGAGGCGGAGGGGTTGTTTATTTTGAGAACAACGAGCTTAATTATATAGAACTTCCGAATGGTGATAAAAACAATTATGTTCGAGATGTTTTTGTCGATGAAAACGATAATAAGTGGTTCGCTACTAGAAATGGCGTATCTATAATTGATAGTGAATTTAACATAATTGACACCATAAAAAACATTAATGCTACACAAATTTATTTAGATGAGGATAAAACCGTTTGGTGCGCTACTTTTGGAAAAGGAGTCCTTCATTTGGTTGAAAGTAGTTGTATTAAATTCACTGCAGAAAAGGGGTTGATAAGTGATCATATAAGAGGTTTTGTTAAGCGGGAAGATGGCGCATTTTGGTTTATATCTAAAAATGGAGTATCTAAACTAAAGGACAATAGGATTAAAAATTTCACAGAGAAGGATGGTTTGAAGAATAATAATTTAAAAACCATAATGGAAGATTCTGAAGGAAATTTGTTTTTAGGATCTGATGGTGGAGGGCTTATTAAGTTTACCAATGAAAAATTCATGAGTTATACGGACGAGGGGGTTATAAAAAGTAATGTGGTAATGTCTGTTTTAGAAGATTTTAATAACAATATTTGGGTGTCAACTTATGAACAAGGTGTTGGAGTCTTTACAAGTAAAGGGTTTGTGTTATTAACAACCGAAGATGGTTTAGGAAATAATACAGTTTGGTGTAGTATGGTTTCTAAAGATAAAAATCTGTGGGTTGGAACAGATAATGGAATTTCTGTATTTAATGGAACTAAATTTAAAACGTATGATAAAAGCCATGGGTTAATGGCTAAGAAGGTGTATTCGTTGGCTGAAGATGCGCATAAAAATATTTGGATAGGAACAAGGAAAGGAGTCTCCGTTTTAAATAAAATAACGAATAAGATCTTAAATATAGAAATAGGAAGAAATATAAGAGATATTTTTATTGAAGATGAAAGTTCTATATGGTTTTGTTCTTCTGATGGACTTTTTAGATATAACCCTCAAACAGAAGAGAAAGAAGTTTTTACAGAGGAAGATGGGTTGCCGAGTTCTAGTGTTATGAATATCATTAAAAATGATAACATTTATTGGGTGGGTACTAACAATGGATTAGCAATGTTGTCGGAGGGGAATATTACTACAATTAAAATTCCTGACAATTTTGCAGCTAATAACATTAATTTTTTAGAATTAGATAAGAGCCATAATTTGTGGATAGGTACTAATTATGGGTTATATCAATTAAACACCCTAAATAAGGATACTTTTTATAGAACTGATTTTATAAGGTACTCTAATTTAGATGGGTTAAAGAGTCTAGAGTGTAATCAAAACGCATCTTTTATTGATAGCAGAAATAATTTGTGGTTTGGTACAAGTTATGGTTTAATGAAAAGAGCATTAAATTCAGAAAGTTCTAGGATAGATTTACCAAGGATTCATATAAATGACGTACGGTTGTTTTTGGAGAAAAAAGATTGGAGTAAATATGCAAAAGGCGTTAATGAAGTTACAAATTTACCTAAAGAGTTAAAGTTGACTTATAATAAGAATCATTTAACATTTGATTTTGTTGGGATTTACCATACTAGTCCAGATAAAGTGAAATATAGATTTAAATTAGATGGGTTTGATGCAGATTGGCAGCCAATTACAAAAGCAACTTATGTAACATATTCAAATATACCGGATGGAGAATTTACATTTCAACTTGAAGCGACTACAGATTTAAAAAACTGGACAAATCCTGTTCAGTTTTCATTTACAATTACTCCTCCGTTTTGGGCTACTTGGTGGTTTTATTTGTTATGCTTATTAGGTTCAATTGGTGGCGTTTGGTTAATCGTTAATAGAAGTAAAAAAATAGAAGAACGAAAGCGAGTGACTCAACTCATTGTAGATAAATCAAAAATGATGAAGCTGGAGCAGCAAGCATTAAATTCAAGTATGAATCGTCACTTTATCTTTAATGCACTTAATTCTATACAATATTATATTAATCGACAAGATAGAATTTCAGCCAATAAGTACCTTTCTAGTTTTGCAAAATTGGTAAGAAAAAATTTAGATAGTTCTCTTGTAAATGAAATTTATTTAGATGATGAAATAGAACGAATTGGCTTGTATTTGAAACTGGAAGAAATGAGGTTTCAAGATAAATTTAACTATAACATTGATGTAGATAAAAATATAGAACCTCAATCTATCAAAATCCCTTCAATGTTACTCCAGCCTTTTATTGAAAACTCAATATGGCATGGTATCCTTCCCAGAGATCAACGAGGCAATATAGATATTATTGTTACAAAACAAGAAGGCAAGCTTATAATTGTGATTAAAGATGACGGGATAGGTATTGATACAAGTCTTAAGAATAAAAAGGGTAAAAAGCGACATCATGATTCAAAAGGAATGGAATTGACTAAAGTAAGAATTAAGTTGATTAGTAAAACTTCGAATAAAGATTGTGCTATAAGAGGGCCTTACCAAGTCTATAACGAAAAGAGAGAAGTTTCTGGTACAGAAGTGTCAATTATCTTAACTTTGTAGTCTTAAAACTTTAATATGCTAGTAAAAGATATTACCAATATAATTGAAGCGTTTGCTCCATTAGCTTACCAGGAATCTTATGATAATTCTGGGCTAATTGTTGGGGATAAAAATGATGAAGTAACTGGCGTGTTGATAAGCCTCGACTGTGTTGAGGAAATTCTAGATGAAGCTATTGCTAAAAACTGTAATATGATTATTGCGCATCATCCAATAGTATTTAGTGGTTTAAAGAAATTTAATGGCACTAATTATATTGAGCGAACGGTTATCAAAGCAATAAAAAATAACATTGCAATATATGCGGTACATACCAATTTAGATAATGTTAAAAATGGTGTGAGTTTTAAAATTGCAGAGAAAATAGGACTTAAGAATTGTAAAATTTTACAACCCAAAAAGAGTCTATTAAGTAAGGTTGTAACATATTGCCCTAAAAATTTAGCCGAGAAGGTTAGAACTGCAATGTTTAATTCCGGAGCGGGGAGTATAGGAGATTATTCTGAGTGCAGTTTTAATGTAGATGGAGTCGGCACTTTTAAGGCGGGGGAAAATACTAATCCAGCTGTTGGAAAAATTGGGGAGCTACACCGAGAAAATGAATCTAGAATAGAAACTGTTGTTCCCTCTCATTTGGTAAATAGAGTTATTACTAGTTTAAAATCAGCTCATCCTTATGAGGAGGTTGCTTATGATGTTTTTGAGCTGCAAAATAGATATCAAAATGTAGGTAGTGGGGTTATTGGAGAGTTAGAAAATGAAGAGGATGAATTAGCCTTTTTAAAACGATTAAAAATTGACTTAAATACTGCTTGTGTTCGGCATACAAATTTGCTGGAGAAGAAAGTGAAGAGAGTAGCAATATGTGGAGGATCAGGAAGTTTTTTGTTAAATAATGCAATTGCTAAGCAAGCAGATGTTTTTATTACTGGAGACCTTAAGTATCATCAATTTTTTGATTCAGAAAATAAAATAATAATTGCGGATGTTGGTCATTATGAAAGTGAGCAGTACACAAGTGAATTAATTTATGAGATTCTTAATGAAAATTTTCCTAATTTCGCAGTTAGTTTAACTGAAAAAAATACAAACCCAGTAAATTACCTTTAAAGATGGCTAAAAAAGAAGCGACTATAGAAGAAAGATTAAAAGCGTTATATGACTTACAGATTATTGATTCTACAATTGATAAGATTCTTACTGTTAGAGGCGAGTTACCTTTAGAGGTTCAAGACTTGGAAGATGAGGTTGAGGGTTTGACACTTAGATTAGATAAGTTAACAAGCGAAATAGAAGATCTTACTACGGACATTTCGAACAAGAAAAACGGAATAAAAGATTCTGGAAACATAATTAAAAGATACGAAGAGCAACAAAATAAAGTTAGAAATAACAGAGAGTTTGATGCAATTACAAAGGAAATGGAATTTCAGACGCTAGAAATAGAGTTGTCTGAAAAAAGAATTAAAGAGGGTGAATTTAAGTTGACTTCTAAGCAAGAGAGAGTTTTAGCAGCCAAAGAATATTTAGATGGAAGAAAGATTGATTTAGCTAACAAGCAAAATGAATTAGAAGAGATTACTGGAGAAACTGAAGCTGAAGAAGATAAATTAGAGAAAAAATCAGCTAAAGCAAGTAAAGTGATAGATGATAGATTATTAAAAGCTTACACTAGAATTAGAGGTAATGCTAGAAATGGTTTAGCTGTTGTTACTATTCAAAGAGATTCTTGCGGTGGTTGTTTTAATAAAGTACCACCTCAAAGACAAATGGATATTAAGAATCACAAAAAAGTATTAGTTTGTGAGCACTGTGGTAGAATTTTAGTTGACGCAGCATTTGATCCTAATTATGTAGAGCCTACAGAAGAGGATGTGAAACCAAAAAGAAGAGTTACAAAAAAGAAAAAAGCTGAAGCTGCTGAGTAGTTAGTTTCTAAAAATAAATAAATAAACCGCTACAGAAATGTTAGCGGTTTTTTTGTTAAAGTTATTTCGGGATTATCCAGTAATCTATTTTTTATTTACAAATGATTGTTTGCTGAGACACTTGCCAATTTAGGGGTTCAATAGCTTTGTTTAAGTCTTTAGAGGTTCAGAATGTTATCTAGGATTGAGAAGATTAAACTCTATTATAAGAGAGGTTTTGTTGGGAGGTATAGATAATATTGGCTTACTCTGAACTTCAAGCTTTAATGTGATTCTGTTAATCTTAGACAAGCTTATTCCATATTTTATTTGCAAGTTTAACCCTATCTCTTCCCTAAATAATAGAAGAATGAAAAGGTTGTATTCAGTTATTTAGCATTAGGGTCAGATCAAGCAGATGTCTTAGATGGTGATTCTCTTGGTGTTGAACTACAAGTTTCTACTAAAAAATGGCTATATATACATAGTCTTACTTTGTTTAGTGCTGACTATTATTGTAGTAGGAAGGGTTGTTCCTATTTTAATTCGATTTATAATTTAAATTAATCTATCTGGTTATGAGGGTAATAGGGTATTGGCTGAATTTTTTCCAATAAATATTTCGATTATGAATTAAATGCGTGTAAGTTTGCAGCCGCTTAAGAAACAACGGTTTTTGAAATTAGCATTAAACTATGATATTTTGGGATTAAAAAGT
>JASJIW010000052.1:0-36295 GCA_037624665.1 Flavobacteriales bacterium | reverse complement strand
GAAAATGCAACAACTATGAATGCTGGAACACAAAAAGTTACTTTTAATGGTACAGAATTACCAGCTGGTATTTATTTTGTTAACCTTAAAGTAGGAGAACAAATCATTACTAAAAAAATATCTTTAATAAAATAAGAATTCAATAATAACTTTGATAAGCCCGAAATTTTAAAAATTTCGGGCTTATTTTTGCTCTTATATGTTTAGAACATAATTTAACATGAATATTAAAAATATTACAACTTTAGTCGCAATAATTCTTACAATCGGGTCTATAGATTTGTTTGCTCAAAAAATTGACGAGGTACTTTCTAGAGGGGAAGTACATGGTAACTTTGGATTAGATATGCAATACTATAAAGAAGATAGTTTAATTGGTGCTAATGCAGTTTCTGAAGATGTATTAATGAATGGCTTTGCAAATTTCATATATACTAACGGAAATTTTTCAGCAGGGTTTAGATATGAAAGTTATTTAAACGCTTTACAAGGCTTTCCTGTAAAATATAAAGGAAATGGAATTGGTTACAAATTCGCTTCTTTTACGAATGATAATATGAGTATTACAGTCGGTAATTATTACGAGCAATTTGGTAATGGACTTATTTTCAGAACATACGAAGCTCTTGGTGGATTAGGTTATGATAACTCTATGGAGGGGATTAGAATAAACTATAAAATTACAGAGGGATTAAATGTAAAAGGTATTATTGGTAAGCAACGACTATATTTTGAAACTGGAGAAGGTGTATTAAGAGGTATAGATGGAGAATTAATGGTGAACGACTTTATTGGTGGATCTTTAAAGGAAAGTAAAACCAAGTTAACTTTAGGAGGTAGTTTTATTAGTAAATTTCAAGTAGATCAAAGTTCTCAATTTAACTTGCCAGAAAATGTTGCTGCGTATTCAGGTAGATTTTTATTAAGAAGAGGAAAAGTTAGTTTTAATGGAGAGTATGCAGAGAAAATCAATGACCCTTCTGCTGACAACAGTTTTATTTATAAAAAAGGCCAAGCTTTTTATGCTCAAACAGCATACTCTACTAGAGGATTCGGACTAACATTGTCTGCTAAAGCAAATGACAATATGAGCTTTAGATCAGATAGAAATGCAAGACAAACTGATTTGCAAATTAATTATTTACCCGCATTAACAAGACAACACACATACAACTTATTAGCAACTTTATATCCTTATGCTACTCAACCAAATGGTGAGATTGCTTTTCAAGGTGAACTAGTTTATAAATTTAAAAAGAAATCGCTTTTAGGTGGTAAATATGGAACAGGGATCTTAATTAACTATTCTACTATTTACAATATTGATTCTACTGCTTTACCAGCTGCTGATACTTCTCAATTAGGCTATACATCTAATTTATTTGCAATTGGTGATGAAAGATATTATGATGAAATAAATGTGGAAATTAGCAAGAAATTTAGCAAGAAATTTAAAGGGATATTCACTTACTCCAACATGATGTTTAATCAAGCTGTAGTACAAGTTAAAACACCGGAAGATCATCCTAATATCTATGCTAATGTTGGAGTTATCGATTTAACTTACAAAATCAGTAAAAAACACGCTATTAGGACAGAGATCCAAGGACTATTTACAAAACAAGACGCTCAAGATTGGGCGACACTCTTAATCGAATATACTTATTCTCCACACTGGTTTATTGCAGTAATGGATCAATACAATTACGGAAACGAAATCGAATCACAACGAATACATTATTACTTTGCTTCAGCAGGTTATGTAAAAGGAGCAAATCGTATTCAGCTAGGTTATGGCAGGCAGCGTGCTGGAATATTTTGTGTTGGAGGTGTTTGTAGAACAGTTCCTGCTGCAAATGGATTAACTTTAAGTATTACTAGCAGCTTTTAACAGGAAATTCCTGAAATACTAAACGAGTAAGACAACGAAAAACAAAAAAACATGAAAAAACTTATCCTACCAATATTTATAACAATTACAACTATCCTATTTTTTAGTTGTGATAAAATTGAGACTCCTTTAGCCCAAACTGAAATTGATGAAGACACACTTACTACTCCAACTGTAGTAAGACGAATACTAATGGAAGAATACACAGGTCACTACTGCACAAATTGTCCAGAAGGATCTACTGAAATGCAACGATTGGTAGGAGTATATGGCGATCAAATTATACCTGTATCTCTGCATGCAGGTGATGTTACATTTAACGAACCTCATACTGGGTCGGGATCTTATGAAACTGATTTCAGGACAGCTGCAGGAGATGCTTATGCTATTCAGTTCCCTCCAAATGGTTTGCCCAAAGGTCTGGTTTCAAGAAAAAATGCTGGAGAAGGATTCCAAGTTGGTCAATGGGAATCAGAATTTCTTGCACTTAAAGATGACACCCCATTAGCTGAAATAACTATAGTAAATACGTATAACGCAGCTACCAGAGAAGTAACAATTGATCTGGAAACAGAATGGTTATTAGATGGTGGACTAGGAACTACCTACAAAATACAAGTAGGAATTATTGAGGATCATATTATCGATTGGCAATTAGATGGCAGTACAAATGTACCTGATTATGATCACAGACACGTTTTTAGAGGTGCTGTAAACAATGTCTGGGGAGAAACTGTTTCAACTACATCTCAAGGATCTAAAGACACTAAATCTTACACATACACTTTAAATGCTGGATGGAATGCTGATAACTGTGAAGTTGTCGCTTTTATTTACAAAGATTCTCCTAACTATGAGATTATGCAAGCCAATATTAAATATGTAAAATAATCCTATTAATATTTTGAAAAAAGCCCTTAGCTAAAATAGCTAAAGGCTTTTTTATTACTTTTGATTCGTGAGAATATTACTATTTATATTATGTTTTAGTTGGATTACTTGTTCTGCACAAGTTTTTAAATCAGGATTAATAGTCGGTATTAGTGGCTCACAAATAGAGGGTGATGGCTATGGAGGTTATGATAAGATTGGGGTTATAGCAGGAGGATTTGTAAACACCGATTTATCAAAAAAACTATCTACCCAATTCGAAATCTATTTTATTAATAAAGGAGTCTTTGATGCTTTACATCCCGATAAAGGAGATTATGATAGTTTTAAAGTTAATTTAAATTATATAGAAATCCCCATTTCCATCAGATACAAGCACGATAAATTTATGCTTGAAGCAGGATTATATCTAGGAAAACTTGTTGGGACACCTAAACTAAGTGATGAAAATGGTGAAATTTTTGTGACACAATATCCTTTTAAAAGTTTTGATTTTGGTGGATTCCTAGGGATATACTATTACTTAAATGATCATTTTATACTCAACTTAAGATCTAAAAACTCGCTGATTCCAATTCGAGATTTTCCTAATTTAGATCACGGAGGTATTTTTAATTACCTGCTCAATAATGGATGGTATAATGTTGATCTAAATTTTTCAATTAGATATGAGTTTGGTGAATAAACGAAAAATAGTAGTTGCTATCTCTGGAGCATCCGGAAGTATTTATGCTAATTTATTGTTAGACGCATTGTCTAAACAAACGGAACTAACCTTAGGGGTACTAATGTCCGATAACGCAAAGACAATATGGGAAAGTGAATTAGGAAATCAGGCGTATAAAAATTACCCTTTTACATTTTACGATAAAAATGACTTCAATGCACCATTTGCATCTGGATCGGCTCAATTTGATAGTATGGTTGTTATTCCTTGTTCAATGGGAACTTTAGGAAGAATAGCGAATGGAATCTCCAATGATTTATTAACGCGTGCTGCTGATGTTATTTTAAAGGAACGTAGAAAGTTGATTTTAGTAGCAAGAGAAACTCCTTACAGTCTTATTCATCTTAACAATATGAAATTGGTTACTGAAGCTGGAGGTATTATCTGCCCTGCCACGCCTTCTTTTTACAGCAATCCAAGTACAATCGAAGAATTAGCTCAAACTGTTGTTGATCGGGTTTTAGATTTATTAAAAGTTGATAATAAAAGCTTTCGCTGGGGAGAATAAAATCACTCTCCATTTAGGAAGTTAATATTCCGCTTTAAGCCTGCGAATTTTGTCCGTTTTACAGGCGATCTCTTAAAAATTTCTTGAAACACTTCTTCAGTAATTTCATTCCATTCACTTTTTGAAAAGTTTAATAATTTTTCATTTGGTTTAAACTTTGGTTCATTATGAACTAATGAAAATCGATTCCAAGGGCAAACATCCTGACAAATATCACAACCAAACATCCAATCATTAAACTTACCGGTTACTTCTTTAGGAAGTATTTCATCTTTTAATTCGATGGTGAAATAAGAGATGCATTTACTCCCATCCACTACTTTATTTGGCAATATCGCTTCGGTTGGACAGGCATCTACACATGCTGTACATGTACCGCAATGATCGGTAACGGGATTATCATAAGCTAATTCTAAATCTAAAATTATTTCAGCTAAGAAGAAAAAGGAACCTTGTTTTTTATTGATGAGCATTCCGTTTTTACCTACCCATCCTAATCCGCTTTTTTTTGCCCAAGCCCTATCTAAAACTGGTGCTGAATCAACAAAAACACGCGCATCAACATCTCCAATATTATCGGTAATAAAATGGACAATATCTTTTAATTTATGTTTGATTACAAAATGATAATCTTCACCATAGGCATATTTAGAAATTTTAAAAGAGTCGTCTCTTTGTACCTCTTCTGGATAATAATTAAAAAGTAAAGATATCACTGATTTTGACCCTTCAACTAGCTTTGTTGGGTCTAATCTTTTATCAAAATTATTCTCCATATAATGCATGTCTCCATGCATGTTTTTATTTAACCAACTTTCTAAATGTGGCGCTTCTTCCTCTAAATAACCTGCCTTAGATACACCGCAAAAAGAAAATCCTAAACGGTTTGCTTCTGATTTAATTTGATGTGTGTATTTGGTTTTTAAAGAACTCATTAACCCCTAAAGCTACATTTTAGTAAGCCTTTTAACAACTCGTTTACCATCAGCTAAAAGAATATCAATAAAATAGAGTCCATTACGCCACTTTACAGTATCAATAACAACCTCTTTACCTCTAGCCTCAAAGTTTCTGATTAATTTACCTAAGGCATTATATACTTTTAAATCAATAATATTAATCTCTACTTTAATTTTAAACTTATCTGTAAAGGGGTTTGGAGAAATTACTATTTGCTCAGATTTAATAGCTTTATTTTTTATAGATGTAGCAATGTTATTACATGAATTTGAAAAAATTGTATTTGAATTAAACCGATCAAATGCAGGAATATGTTTTGAACCCATCACATTTGGCATTCCTATCCCTCCCCACTCTAACTGAGTTACAAAATCTGGTTTAAGTGCATAAGCATAACTCAAGTCAGTAAGAGTATTTGTTCCAGTTGGTGTTATCGTTCCTTTATTATTATTTCCATAAAGAAAATGGCCCATACCTTGTACTAAATAGTTGACTAAGCTATAAGGGATACTGGTATTTGAAATATCGTTTCCAATAAAATTTTGATCCGGAGAATTACTACTACTAAAAAAGATTCCAAATCCTTCAGCTCTATTTCTGAAAAAAGTATTATAAGGTCCGTTTGGTCCATGAGAATTATCTACAACAATATTTCTGCATATATTTTGCTCAAACAGATTTGCATAAGGGTAATTACCGTGCAACACTATATCTCCTGCTGAATTACTTGGAGTAGATGTCCAAAAAGGGTCTAATGAATAATTATAGGCAAACACGTTTCCATTCGCTCCAGACTGAAGAATCATAGCATGCCGTAAGTGTTCAAAAATATTATTTTCAATTAAACATTCACCAGAAGTAGCTTGTAGTACAATCCCATAAGCTCTACCTCCTCCACCGTAATCGAAACCATGATGAAAGTAAGATTTTGAAATATAAAGATTAGAACTATAGTTCGCCTCAATATGACTAAAAGTGCAATTTACTGATTCGACTCCACTCACCCAGCAATTAGTAGCATACTTAAATTTAATGTTACTACTTTGTTGAGGAGAAGTATCATCAACTCTTATAATTTTTAAACAACTAATACCAGTATTTTCTACAGTCACTATTTTCTGAATATATGGATTTCTACTCATCACATAGTCCATTCTTAATGGTGATTTTAATAGTACTCTATTTCCACTTACCTGCTCAATCTGTACAATTTGACCAACGGTAGATTCTGCCCATGAAGATGTAACTAAATCAGTATCTTTCTGAATGATTTGAATCCAATCATTAGCCATAAAGATTGAGGAATTACTTAAAACTAAAAATGCGCTATCTTTAGTTGCCTGATTAATAATGTTTGTTGTATCTAAACTAACTGCTGCCCCAGTCAATTCAAAAGCATTTCCACTTCCATTTAGATCCATTATAAATTGAGTGTTTTCAGACCCTTGTCCTTTAACAACTATATTACTTGGCAATATTATCGAACTATTAAAAAGAAAATTACCTGAAGGAAAAATCAAAACTGCACCACTCCCGGTAATAGAACTAAGTGCATTGGCAAGCATTGCATCATTTGATGTTAAGCTATCACCAACAACAGCAAAATCATCCATGTTAATGGATTGAAAATTACTTGTAGAGGTATCTCTTAATCCCGCTAACTTCCAATTTACAGCCCGATTTTGTGTTAATACTTGTGCATTTGTTAACACTGAAATAAAACACAAAACAAACAATAAATATCTTCTCATAATTAAATATTTTAATTCATTATAAAACCCAGTAATAGTTATCACTACTAAAATTAAAAGAAATTGATTTTACGCATAGTTACTACTCATTAAAACAATTGACCTTGATCAGGTCCTTTTACTCTACCTAGATGTTTATACGCACGCTCAGTAGCTTCTCTACCTCTTGGCGTTCGCATTAAAAACCCTTCTTTAATTAAAAATGGTTCATAAACCTCTTCGATAGTTCCCGCTTGCTCACTCACTGCAGTAGCAATGGTAGTTAATCCTACAGGCCCACCTTTAAACTTATCAATAATGGCTAATAATATTCTATTGTCCATATCGTCCAGCCCATTCTTGTCAACGTTTAAAGAATCTAAACCATATAAGGCTATCTCTAAATTTATTCTACCATCTCCTTTAACTTGAGCAAAGTCTCTTACTCTTCTTAATAAAGAGTTGGTTATTCTAGGTGTCCCTCTACTTCTTCTAGAAATTTCACCTGCGGCATTACTGTCTATTCCAACATGTAAAATTTTTGCAGAACGGTGTACAATAATAGATAACAATTTTGCATCATAGTATTCTAATCTGGAAGTAATACCAAAACGAGCTCGTAATGGCGCTGTTAACAAACCTGTTCTGGTTGTTGCTCCAATTAATGTAAATGGATTTAATTCGATTTCAACACTTCTTGCATTAGGCCCTGAGTCAATGAGTATATCTATTTTATAGTCTTCCATAGCAGAATATAAATATTCCTCTATAACAGGTGTTAAACGGTGTATTTCATCTATAAATAGTACGTCCCCTACCTCTAAGTTTGTCAATAACCCTGCTAAATCTCCTGGTTTTTCTAAAACTGGTCCTGATGTCACTTTAAATCCAACATTAAGTTCGTTGGCAATTATATGAGCTAATGTAGTTTTACCTAATCCTGGAGGGCCATGTAACAACACATGATCTAGGGCTTCACCCCTTTGACCGGCAGCTGAAACAAATATCTTTAGGTTTTCAACAACTTTTTCTTGTCCAGTAAAATCTTCAAAAGAAAGTGGTCTTAACACTTTTTCAATCTCCTTTTCCATGGAGTTTAAATTTGTGTTATCTGCATCAAGGTATTCATTCATATATCAAAGATAGCTTTTCTTGTTATAAAATTGCAGTCGTTTTTGTTGTTTAATTTGCGTTAATCAATCTCTAATTGTTTCCCCGTAATTGTTCTAACGATTTCTCCTAAATAAATCTTTAGCTTAACAACATACTCGGGGGAAGAGAATTCCTCATTTACCCCAGGGCTTTTATAATAGACTAACCGATAGCCAACCCCAGAACCGATACCAAACCATCTAATGATTTTAAAATCAATTAGCATAGCAGGTTCATATGAAAGAATATTAGATTGTACTAGTTTAACCCTCTTGCCATTCTCATCCAAATGTCTATAGCTAGCGTTGCCAAATCCTAACTGTGTCGACAAACTAAACTCCCATCTTTTACTATTAAAGTAAACATATTCAATATATGGAGAGAAATAAGAGTATTCCAAATCAACAGGGACCAAGAGATTATCTTCATTTAAAATTTGTTTTCCGACAGGCAGTAACATTTGATTAAACCCAATACCTACTTTAAATTTTCTATTAAAATTCAACCCTATTTTAACCCCAACGGTCTTAACATCATTATTACGAATAAACGAGAAACGATTATCCAGTTTAACATCCAATTTAGGTTTTGTATGAAAGCTTTTTTTGAACTCGTGTTCAAAAAAGACTCGTTTTTGAGCAAATAAAGAAAAAGGTAATACAGCTAAAAATACAAGAAAAATTCTCATGTTTTAAACCTCTTTTGTGTTGTTATTCTTAAAATGACGATAAATAAAGTAGCCAACAATACTTATTAAAATATAAGGAATAAACATTAAATAAAGAATCCCATTATTAATTCCCGCAGCGGCAGTACCTCCGTTTTCCATGTTAGATTCTAATACAGCTTTACACATGGCACATTGCGCATCTGCTGTAGTCTTAGTTAAAACTAAGCTTACAAATAAAATTATTTTTTTTAGTGAAGTCATTTCAACAAAGTTACTAATGATTAACTATAATATTAGAAATGAAAACTATTTTCGCTGCTCAATATTATCTTGTGGTGCTCCTTTCAATGGAACTGACTCTTCTCGATACAATATATCAAGTGCATCTGTTAAATCTTTTTTCATCTCTGAATAGACAGTCCCATCAAACAACCCTCTAATATGTCCTTTTTTATCTACTAAAACAAAATATTGAGTATGCAAAAATCCTCCTGGAGCTACTTCATCCTCACCAACGCTTGCAAAGAAACCTTTAAGCGCCAAATCATAAATAGCCTCTTTTTCTCCTGTTAAAAATGACCAATTTTTTGTGTCTGCATGAATTTTTTTTGCGTAAGACTTAAGAACTTCTTCAGTATCGTGTTCTGGATTTACTGTTATTGAAATAAATTTTAAATCTTTCTTATCCAAAAATTTATCTTGAAGGTATTTCATGTTACCAGCCATTTTAGGGCAAATTGAAGGACAAGTAGCAAAAAAGAAATCTGCGATATAAACAGATCCCAACAAGTCATCTCTAGTTAGGATATTTCCATCTTGATTTGTTAGTTCAAAATAAGGTATTTGATGATACGTTGTATCATAACTTCCATCCTCGTTTAAAACAGCCTCTTTAGGTCCAATATATGGCAGCTTAGTGTAATGATGCACTCCTTTTGCCATCATCAGATAAAAAACACCTGGTAAAGATAAAATAATTAATAGAAAGAAAACTTTAATTCCTTTTGATGCGGGTGATACCATAATATTAAGTAGTATAAAAAAGACCACAATAAATGTGGCCTTATGGATGATTTTTTATTTCGTTAAAACAAATATTCCATGTAATCACTATAATTCCCTTCTGTAATTACCATGTATATTAAATACAATGCTAATAGAATATATGGCGCAATTATACTATTCTTTAAGAATGATTTTTCATGTTTTAGATGCATATAATAAGCAACAATAAAATATGCTTTGGCTATTGTCATTACTAGAAAAGTCATTTTCACATAATGAAAATTAATTCCCCATTGTTTCCAAACAAGTCCTAATCCAACTTCTATTGATGTTATTGCTAATAAGACCCAAAACATATTCCATATCATTCTTCGAGTTTTCTTTCCCTCTTCTTCTGAATGATGTTGAGCGTATTTATACGGTTGATCTGAATGTTCCATAATTATTTTTTTACTAATAATAAACTTAGGTTTTCCTTAAATTAAGTAGAAGAATGTAAATACAAATACCCAAACTAAATCTACAAAGTGCCAGTATAATCCTACTTTTTCTACCATTTCATAATGCCCACGTTTTTCATACGTCCCCATTAATACATTTACAAAAACGATAAAGTTTAATACTACACCACTAAATACGTGAGTTCCGTGAAACCCTGTTATGAAGAAAAAGAAATCAGCGAATAAAGGATGACCATATTCATTGTGTGTCATATTTGCCCCATGTATTGCTTGTCCATTAGCCAATGCATCAGTTAATGCCTGACCTGTTAAAGTTAAATACTCTGAAGTAAGATCTCCTGAGGTAGCTCTCCAAGGCAACATTAATACATCTTTCGAACCATCAACCCACCTTCCAATAACACCTTGCGTTTGTTCAATTGTACCATCAGGCAGGGTGAAAGTTCCTATTCCTAATTCAAATGCTCCTAATTCTGTTCCATGAATAAAGTGATACCACTCCCAAGCTTGAGAACCTACGAAAATTAGACCTCCAATGATTGTCCAAAACATCCATTTAATGACTGCTTTTCTATCCATCCTTTGACCCGCTTCAACGGCAAGTACCATAGTAACAGAACTCATAATTAAAATAAATGTCATTAAAGCAACATAAATCAACGGTTGATGACCATGAATAAACGGGAAATGTGTAAACACATTCTCTGCTGTTGGCCAAATAGATGAATAATTATGACGGAAAAAACCGTAGGCTCCTAAAAATGCAGTAAATGATAATGCATCCGACATTAGGAAGAACCACATCATTAATTTGCCGTAACCAGCTCCAAAAGGAGATGTTCCTCCTGCCCATGCTTCTTTATTATCAATTTCTTCTGTATGAGACATATTTTATATTTTTTACGCTATTATAAATCTTAAAAATAAGAATAGATATACCCACAAAGCTCCTAAAAAGTGCCAGTAAGTAATACTTACCTGCATCCCTGTGATGGTTTTTAAACTGTATTTATTTTTCATTGTTTTTACCAATACAAATAACAAGCTAAATAATCCACCTATTAAATGAACTACATGCAAACCTGTTAAAAGGTACAGGAATGAGCTCTCTTGTGTGCTATCTTTTCCTGCAGCATAATATCCATTATCGTGTAAAACAGTCCAACCCATATATTGGATTATGATAAACAATAATCCAAGTACAAATGTTAGTGTGATACTGAATTTTGCTGCTGCATAATTTCCTTTTTTGACAGAAATCAAACCAAATTGAAAGGTCACACTACTCAGCAGAATAATAAATGTACTTATTGTAAACGCGAATGGCATTTCAATGGCTAAGAAACCTCCACCACCTTGGCTTACAATAACTGCACTTGTTAACCCACCAAAAAACATGATTATACTAACAATACCTATCCAAATTAAAGGCTTAGATGTTTTCCTCTTAAGCTCTTCTTTGTAGTTAATATTTTCTGCTGTTAATGTTTTCATTTGTTTAATGTTCTCCTCCATCTTTTTCATTTTCACCTAATGGAGTCGTTTGAGGAATGAAATCTTCCCCATAAATATAATCACCATTACTATCAACTTTACTATAATCGTAAGGCCATCTATAAACTGTAGGAATTTCACCATACCAATTCCCGTGAAAATGTTCAACAGGTGTAGTCCACTCTAATGAATTTGCTTTCCATGGATTCATTGGAGCTCTTGGTCCTCTTAATGCGCTATAAACAAAGTTGAAAAAGAATACTAATTGAGCAAGCATCGAAATTATTGCAAAAATACTGATAAACTCATTTATACTTATCATCTCCTCAAACATCGGAAATTCAGAAAAGGTATAATATCTTCTTGGTACTCCAGCAAATCCTAGGAAATGCATTGGGAAAAACACTCCATATGCACAAACTATTGTAAACCAAAAGTGAATATTTCCTAACTTATTATTCATCATTCTACCAAATAGCTTTGGAAACCAATGATAAACACCCGCAAACATTCCAAATATTGCTGATAATCCCATTACAATATGAAAGTGCCCAATTACAAAATATGTGTCATGTATGTTAATATCTAAAGCAGAGTTACCTAAAACTAAACCAGTAACACCTCCTGAAATAAATGTTGATACTAATCCGACACTAAATAAAGTTGCAGGGCTAAAAACTATATTCCCCTTCCATAGAGTAGTTAGGTAGTTAAATACTTTGACTGCAGAAGGTATTGCAATTAACAATGTTGTAAAGGTAAACACAGATCCTAAAAATGGATTCATCCCTGTAAGAAACATGTGATGTCCCCAAACAATAAATGAAAGAAAAGCAATTGCAATCATAGACCCAATCATTGCTCTATAACCAAAAATTGGTTTTCTTGACATTGTAGAAATGATCTCAGACGTAATACCTAAAGCTGGTAATAATACAATATATACTTCTGGATGTCCTAAAAACCAAAATAAGTGTTCAAATAATATTGGACTCCCTCCTGAATGATCCAATACTTGTCCTCCAATATAAATATCAGATAAGTAAAAACTAGTTCCGAAACTTCTATCAAATACTAATAACAATGATGCAGATAACAAAACGGGGAAAGAAAGGACACCCAATACAGCGGTCAATAAAAAAGCCCAGATAGTCAATGGCAATCTAGTCATTGACATTCCTTTTGTACGCAAATTAAAAATTGTAACAATATAATTTAAACTTCCTAATAAAGAAGAAACAATGAAAATAGACATTGCAACCAACCAAAGCGTCATCCCTGCTCCAGAACCTGGTATAGCCTGAGGAAGTGCACTTAATGGCGGATATACTGTCCATCCTGCAGAAGCAGAACCCCCTTCAACAAATAATGAAATTAACATTATAACTGATGATACAAAAAAGAACCAGTAAGACAACATGTTCAAGAAACCTGAAGCCATGTCTCGTGCACCAATTTGCAATGGAATTAGTAAATTACTGAATGTACCACTCAAGCCAGCAGTTAACAAAAAGAAAACCATGATTGTGCCATGCATTGTAACTAAAGCCAGATATTTATCTGGATTCATCACTCCATTCTCTTGCCAGCTTCCCATTAAAAGTTCAACTATTTCGAAACTCTCTCCAGGCCAACCTAATTGTAGCCTAAATAATGTTGACATTATTAGCCCTATGAATCCCATTAAAAATCCAGTTATTAAAAACTGTTTGGAAATCATTTTATGGTCAGTACTAAAAACGTATGTAAATAAAAAATCTTTTGCGTGATGTTGATGTGTACTCATTCTTCTATAAATTAAGTCTATTGTAAATATCTATTTTACTCTACAAATGTTTTTTGTTCTGCCAACCATTTATCATAGTCTTCTTGGCTTTCCACAATAACATCCATTTGCATATTATAATGTGCTGCTCCGCAAATTTTATTACATAATAAAACATAATTAAATTCATCATTACCCACCTTTATTCTCATCTCTTCTGTTGTTATAGTCGGTGTAAAATTAAACTGGGTAACAATACCGGGTACACAGTTCATCTGAGCTCTAAAGTGAGGTAAAAAAGCACTGTGTATTACATCTAAAGATCGAAAAACTAATTGAACTGGAACTCCAATTGGTAAATGAAACTCACCTTTTACTACCTTGTCATCTTTTGCATTTACATCACTTGAGTCAACACCTGTTCCATTAACACCTTCAATTAGTGAAACATGAGATCTTCCTAGTTTTTTATCATTACCAGCATACCTAGCTGTCCAATTAAATTGTTGCCCTGTCAATTCAATAAGAACATGTTCAGTCTCACTTGGAACTGGTGTCATAATTTCATTCCAACTAGTTAACCCCATTAATATTAATACGGTTAATACTAATGCCGGTGCTACCGTCCAAATTGTTTCTAATTTATTTGAATGAGAGAAGAATAATGCTTTTCTTTTAGAACTATAAGCATATTTAAAACAAAACCAAAATAATACAATATGTGTAACAATAAAGACTGGAGTAATTATCAAAAATGTAACGTCAGATAAATAATCTATACCTACACCATGAGCAGATGCAGAAACAGGTAATCTTAATCCATACCAAGCGTACATTTGCCAGAAAAAAAATCCTACTAAAAAAAAGAGGAAAGTTAACATTAATGCCCCTTGAATTTTTCCAGATTTCTCAGATACATTAAAAATTAATTCATCCTTACTTTTAGCTGTTAATTCTGCCATCTTCAGCAATTGTGATCCTAAAACCACTATTAATATTGCTGTTATTATTACTACTATAGTCATCATAATTTATAGACTTTCTTTATTATTATTCTAAATTATTGTTAATGATGTAAATGAACACTTTCATCATACATTGGATGATTTTTTGTTTCTAAAGGAGCTTTAGATAAACCTCTTAAAGTAACAAATATAAAGGCTCCTAAAAACATTAAAAACATACCTATTTCAATAAATCCTAGCTGACCATGTTCAAACATTGTCCCTGGTAAAACAAGTACTAAAACATCAATCCAATGTGTAATAAAAATAATCAATGCAATTGGGATAATGAAAATCCCATTTCTTTTTGCATCTCTTGACATCAACACAAAAAATGGTAAAAGAAAATTTACAAAGAAAGTCCCTAAATACAATAATTTATAGCTTTCAAATCTTGTTAAATAATAGATAGTCTCTTCTGGAACATTAGCATACCAAATCAACATAAATTGCGCAAACCATAAATACGACCACAACATACTCAAAGCAAACATCCATTTTGTTAAATCATGTATATGGCTTCTATTTACATCATTTAATAATCCTTGATCCTTTAAATATTGAACAAGCACTACAGCTACAATCATACAAGCAATCCACATACCTGAAAATGTATACCAGCCAAATAATGTGCTGAACCAATGTACATCAATTGACATAATCCAATCCCATGCAGAAGCAACAGAAGAATATGCGAAGAAAATGATAAAGAACACTGACATCTTAATCGCTTTTCTATAGTTAGGTGAAACACCATCACTTATTTGAGATAAGTCTAATTTATCTTCTTCCAAAGAGTTTTTTCTAAACCAATTTGCAAAAAACATCCATCCCCCTAGAAATAGAATAGTTCTAACCCAAAAGAATGGTTGATTTAAATATGCTGATTTACCTGTAATGATTTCATCATAATGATGACTTGCCGGATCTGTAATCCCTTCGGCCATCCAATGATAAAGGTGGGTCATATGTAATGAACTTGCACCTAACACAATTAATAAAGTTACTGCTGCATAGGGCATAAAACTCATTATTGCTTGAAATATTCTTTGAGTAGTAACTCCCCATGCCATTTCTGCAACATACTGAATAGCTAGGAAAAATACCGCAGCCAAAGTAAGTGTAAAAAAGAAGTAACTATTAACTAATAAATTAGCCCATAATCTTTGGTCAGTATGACCGTGATCTGTAAAGATTCCTACTAGCAACGATACAACTCCAACAGAAACTAAGATTAGTGATGTTAATTTTGCTTTATTTGATACTTTATATTCCATTTTATTAGAATGTTTATTATTCTTTTATAATTAATGTTCTTTTTTTTCAACTAATGATTTAACGATTGTTTCAAAAACCTATTCTATTGATGAATTAGTGTCATTTACAAGCGTAGCTTCTTTCATAAATTCTGATCTAATATAATGAACAAGCATCCATCTTTCTTCTTTATAAAGTTGAGGGGCGTGAGATCCCATTAAGCCTTTTCCATAAGTTATAGTATGGAACATTTTCCCTTCAGAAATATCTAAACCAGGAGCAAATTTAACTGGAAGTGGTGGGAATTTTCCATTTTGAACTATTGATCCATCGCCTTGACCTGTTTTACCATGGCAATGAACACAGAACATGCCATAAAGAGATTTTCCTTCAGCAGCAACTTCATCATTGAAAAAAATTGGATTCTTCAAGTTTTCTCCTGCTAAAGCATAACCCTCTGCAGTATTATCATAACCATATGGTTGAAATCCTCTATGAATTGTTCCCTCAACCGGCTTTCTGGCTGTCATTTTATTAGTGTATGCAGTATCACTATAATTCCCCCTTAACTCTCCATAGTCTACATATGTCTCAATAGATGGAGAACGATACATATCAGGCATATATTCTGGAGCCAAACCATTTTCTTCTTTACATGAAGTAATAGAAAATATAGTAGCTATTATAGCAATTTTTGATAATCTATTTAAATACTTTCTATTCATCTGTATTAAATTATTTTTCGTCAATTTTTAAAACACACGTTTCATCAATAAATGTTTTAATTTCTTCAGCACTTAATTCAGAGTCTGAAGCATGTATTTCCATTACAAATCTATCATCTGTTGTTCTTGGATAAGGATTCTTTGCTTTAAACCCTGGTAGAGTCCAATTTCTTAACATATATGTAATAGCCATACCGTGAGCTGCACACAAAACTCCAAATTCAAATGTTACTGGAACAAAAGAAGGGATGTTATCTATTAAAGAGAAATTAGGCTTACCACCAATATTTAGTGGCCAATCATGAATCATAAAATACCACATTCCGGTAAGAGCTAAAGATACTCCTATCATACCGTAAATAAATGCAGTCATTGCGATTCGAGTTCTAGCCAATCCTATAACAGGATCTATACCATGTATTGGAAATGGTGAAAACACATCTCTGATGTGAATTCCTTTACTCACTAAATGCTTTGCGCTTTCTAAAAGCACATAATCATCATCGTAAATTGCGTAAATTGTTTTATCTGACATAATTATATCTTCTAATCAGTTGTTTCTTCGTTATCATTCTTCTTAGGCACACTTTTAACTTTAATATCTGTTTTGAATACTGGGTGAAGTTGCTTAAAGTCTTCATCACTCATATTCTTATATCTTTCACCAGAAGATTTTAATATAGTCTTTACTTCGTTTAATGCCAATACTGGGAAATACTTTAAGAATAATAAATAAAACACGCTAAATATCCCAAGAGTCCCTATAAATACTCCTAAATCAACCCAGGTTGGAAAAAACATTCTCCATGTAGATGGTAAATAATCTCTACTTAAACAAGTAACGATAATATCAAACCTTTCAAACCACATTCCGATATTAATAATCAATGCAATAATAAAAGTAGCTGTCAAACTTGTCCTTACTTTTTTAAACCATAAAAATGCGGGGTTAATGAAGTTACAGAATATTAATGACCAGAATGCCCATGCATAAGGTCCAGTAGCTGCACCTGCAGACATGTATACATAACTTTCATATTGCACACCCGTATACCATCCAATAAAGAATTCAGTACAATAAGCAACGCCTACAATACCACCTGTTACAATAATTACGATATTCATATATTCAATATGCTTAACTGTAATAATATACTCTAATTTCATTGCTTTACGCGCAATTAACATTAGTGTTTGTACCATTGCAAATCCTGAGAATACTGCTCCGGCAACAAAATAAGGAGGGAAAATTGTACTGTGCCATCCTGGAACAATTGATGTTGCAAAATCCATTGATACAATAGAGTGAACAGAGAATACTAAAGGAGTAGCTAAACCAGCTAATACTAAAGATACTTCTTCAAAGCGTTGCCACGCTTTTGCATTTCCAGTCCACCCAAAACTCAATAAACTATACATTAATTTTTGTACTGGCCTAGAAGCTCTATCTCTTACTGTAGCAAAATCAGGAATTAATCCTATGTACCAGAATACTAATGATACTGACATATATGTGCTAATTGCAAATACATCCCATAATAATGGAGAGTTAAAGTTAACCCATAAAGAACCGAATTGATTTGGCAAAGGAAATACCCAATAAGCCATCCAAACTCTTCCCATGTGAACCAATGGAAAAGTACCAGCCATAAATACAGCAAATATTGTCATTGCCTCAGCAGGACGGTTAATTGCCATTCTCCATTTTTGACGAAATAGTAAAAGTACAGCAGAAATAAGTGTTCCTGCATGTCCAATTCCTACCCACCAAACAAAGTTGGTAATATCCCATGCCCATCCCATTGTGTTATTAAGTCCCCAAGTACCAATACCTGTTCCTAATAAATATAAAATACAACCAACACCCCAAATAGCGGTGATTGTTGCGATAGTCATTAAAACTTTCCATAATTTAGTTGGCTCATGCTCTATCGCATGAAGAACATCTGCTGTTATCTTGCTATAAGTAACATCGTCTCCTAAAATTAATGGTTCTCTTATTGCTGCTTCTTTATGCATTATAATATTATTTAATATTCAAGTTTAAAATCAAAATCATTTATGAATGACTGTGGCTTTTTGTTGCTTTACTACTTACTAGATTTCTAACTTTCGTTTGATAATATACGTTAGGCTCTTGACCTTTTTCTTCAATAACTCTATATGATCTATCACTTTCCATTCCAGCTCTTACTTTACTTGAAGTGTCGTTTAAATCTCCAAAAGTAATTGCGTTTGTAGGGCAAGCTGAAGAACAAGCTGTTTGAATTGCTCCATCCACAACTTTAGCACTTGCTTTTTTAGCATCCAATTTCCCTTCTTGAATACGTTGAACACACATACTACATTTCTCCATAACCCCTCTAGATCGAACGACAACATCTGGGTTTAAAACCATACGTCCTAAATCATCTTGCGATGGATTAATATCAGTAAATTTCTTATATGCAGTGTAGTTATACCAGTTAAATCTTCTTACTTTATATGCACAGTTATTAGCACAGTATCTAGTTCCTATACAACGATTATAAGTCATCATATTCAAACCTTCATTACTATGAGTTGTAGCTGCAACAGGGCAAACGGTTTCACAACCTGCATGATTACAATGTTGACACATCATTGGTTGGTGAACGACTGATGGATTATCCGAAGGATCTTCCATATGCTGATAAGCAAATGTAGTCCCTAAATTTTCCGCCTCTTTAGTTTTACCTAATGTGCCTGCTATATCTCCTGTGTCTTGATATTCACTTGCATAGTATCTGTCAATACGCATCCAGTGCATACTTCTAGCTCTTCTTACTTCATCCTTACCAATAACAGCAATGTTATTTTCAGCATTACAAGATGTAACACAAGCGCTACATCCAGTACATGAATTTAAATCTATAGACATTCCCCATCTGTGACCTATATCTTCAACAGGTTGATCTGTTCCCCAAATATTAAATTCTTTTGTTAAAACATTAACCGCTTCACCTTCTTTATTATCAATTAATGTATGGGAAGGGTTAAAGTCAGCTTTATCTCCTTCTTTAAATACGTCTAAAGTAGTCTCTCTAATAATAGAATCACGCCCCATTATAGTTTGATGTACTTGTGTACATGCAACATAATAATCAGTAGTATCTATATCAGTTAACGTTACATTTCCATAATAAGACATCCCTTCTTTTGCTGAAGCAACTAATGGATATGCATTCCTTCCAGAAATCTCATCTTGATTTCCAACTTTCTTGCCATACCCTAATGCTAAGCCAACAGTTCCTCTAGCTTGTCCAGGTTGTGGAACAACAGGTAAAAATTCTACTGTATTTTCACCTACAGTAACATTTACAACATTCATTGCTTCACGCTGTCCAAATTGAGTATTGTAACCTTTCTCCTTCATCTCTGAAGGATTCATAGTTACATAGTTTTCCCATGTAATTTTAGTTAATGGATCTGGCATCTCTTGTAACCAAGGGTTATCAGCACCAGAACCAGATCCAACAGCCATATTTTGATTTAATTCAATTTCCATTGAACCTGAATCAATCTTAGCAATTGCTGAAGAAGCTTCATTTACATCACCATTAAACGTTAAAATCTCTTCAGATGTAAGTGCTGGCAATTCTAATACGCCATCATGAAGCGTCTTATTCCAAAAATCAGCAAACATTAATGCTCCTGATTTAGGAAATACAGTTGATTCCCAATTCGTTTTTATATAATCATTAAATAAATTATCACTTCCTGACCATTTCAATAAACAGTCCTCCATTTGTCTTGTATCAAACAATGGAGAAATAGTAGGTTGTCCTAAAGATAAATAACCTTTAACTGGTTCTGCATCATTCCAAGACTCTAATTGATGATTTGTAGCTGCAACATACGTACAAACTGCTGCTGTATCGTTCATTTTAGTAGCGAAACAAACAGTAGTTTTTACTTTAGCTAATGCTTTTTTAAACACATCACCCATAGTAAATACAGGATCAACTCCATTTATTAATAAAGCATCTACGTTTCCAGCGTTCATATCTTTAATTAAAGACATCAAAGCGGCATCGCTTCCTTGTTTAGTATTTGATTGATTTGTTAAATCAATTGTAGTTCCATAATTACCTAATTGGTTATTAATAGCATTTACAATTAATTGAGCATTTTTATCGTTTGATCCACAAATTACAATTGAAGCTCCTATTGTAGCTTTTAATGCTTTTGCAGCATCTGCAATTTGATGGTCATATTTTGTTTTAACAGCATTAACGTTTCCGCCAACAGCTTTTAAAAGGCTAGTTAAAATAGCTCCATATTCAGAAGGCTTAACCGGAGTTCTTACATCTGCATTAGATCCAGACAAAGACATACTTGCCTCAAATTGAAAATGCTTAGACATCCACTTATTTTCTGGCTTACGCGCTTCAGCATAATCAGTAATATAAGTTTGTGTATCTAACCAATTCGCCATAAAATCGGCACCAACACTAACTATTGTTTTTGCTTTGTCGAAATTATAAGCAGGAACTGCCCATTTATTAAATGATTCTTTATTTGCTTCTAATATTCCTGAATAAGAAATAGCATCATAACTAATTATATTAGCTGTCATGTTATTTGCTTCTTCACCTTCTACTGAAGTATTTCCTTTAGCAAAATCTTTTAAAATAGCATTTGCTGAAGGGCTAATAATTGAGTTTGTTAAAACTCTAACATTTTTAGCAGATTTTAATTCTTTCCCTAATCTATTGTCAATAGTTGCCCAAGTCGTTTCTTCACCCCCTAGCATAGGTGCTTTTAAACGGTTGTTGTCATATAAAGAAAGCACAGATGAATTAATACGCGCATTAACTGCTCCTTTAGTTAAAGTAGATTCTGTATTTCCAGTAATAAAAATTGGTCTTCCTTCTCTAGTTTTAACTAAAATTGAAGCATAATCATGTCCATCATAATAAGTAGATGCATAATAATTTGCTACACCAGGAGTAATCTCTTCTGGTTTATTTAAATAAGGTATTGCTTTTGTTACTGGCGACTCACAAGCTGCTAATGATGCAGCTGCAACTCCAAATCCTAAATACTTTAAAAAGTCTCTCCTTGTTGTGCCAGCATCTCCTAGAGAATCTTCATCTCCTAAAAACTCTTCTACCGGTAATTGTTCTGGAAATTCTTTAGTACTCAACGCTTGAAACTCTGAAGTCTCTTCTAATTGTTCTAAACCTTTCCAGTATTTTTTTGAATTAGCCATATTATCTTAAAGCTTAATAAATTCTAATTATAATATTAATAATGACATTTAGCACATTCCCATCCGCCAATCTCCTGAACAGTCAATGTCCCATCATCCAAAACTTTTTCTTTAAACTCAGGAGTCATTCTATCATGCATGTCATCATAGTAACCATTATCTTTGGTTACTACTGATGTTTCTTGATGACATTCTATACACCACTTCATTGTTAAAGCAGAATATTGTTCAACGACATCCATTTCCTCAACAGGTCCATGACAAGTTTGACATTTTTGTTCACCTACAGTAACATGTTGTGCGTGACTAAAGAATACATGGTCTGGCAAATTATGAACTTTTATCCATTTTACTGGTGTTGTGTTATCTCCATACTCACCAGTTTCTGGATCATAATCCAAATGTTCATAAATCTTCTTAATTTCTTCAACCATCGAATATTGCTCTCCATTATATGTAAATACTTTCCCATCAGATCCATCAATAGCCTTATGACAATTCATACAAAGATTTAAAGATGGTATGCCCGATGATTTACTATGTCGTGCGCCTGAATGACAATAATTACAATCTATTTTATCGTCTCCGGCATGAATTTTATGAGAAAATTTAATTGGCTGCTCTGGCTTGTAACCTTCATGAACCCCAATGGTAAATGCTCCATCCATTAAGTTTACTAATCCGCCAAAGAACAAGACTATAACTATTGTAGCTACAATACCTTTATTATCTGACATTAACTTTTTAAAGCTCTCAATTAAAGTCTTGGGCCCATCATAAGTATTTCCAGCATCTTTTGCTATCACCTCTTTAACAAAAACGCCTGTATTGTTTAAGGTAATTATCAAAACTAACAACAGAATGATAACTCCAATAAACAAATACAACATCATCGAATTATCGACCTCTTCAGCTACCAACAATACAGTTCCAACTTCTGGTGCAACCTCTACTCCTTTAGTTGGATTAGCAATATATGCTAATATATCATCTATATCTTCCTCATTAACAGCTTGGGGAGGCATTATTGATTTATTATATTCTTCAAAAATAGCTTTCGCGTCAGCATCTCCAGAAGCAATCAATGCTCCAGAATTTTTAATCCACTTACCTAGCCACTCTCTTTCATACTTTCCTCCCACACCCTGTAACCCAGGCCCGACTACTTTTTTTGAACCTACACTATGGCAAGCTGCACAATTCGCTTTAAATAATTTCTTTCCTTTTTCTGTGTCCTGCGAAAATGAGTCAACTTGAAATAACAGAAAAGAGAGACAAAACAACGACACCTTTAAAAGTGAAATTGCCCTTATTATATTTATTATCTTGTTCATACTAAATGGGTTACAATTACTTTGTTATTTTTTCAAAAATGACCTTAACATAATACCCCGCAAATGTAAAGTAATACCTTAGTTTTTACTAAATCTTTTAAAAAAAAAAGCTCCAGAAAATACCAATTTAGAATGATTCTAAATAAGAATAAATTAAAAGCACAAAAGATGGTCCGATTAATGTTCTAAGAAAAACAGTAACTTTGAAATCAAATTAATTGCATATGAAGATCTTTATATTAACACTTTGCATTTGTTGTTCTACTCAAATGTTATTCTCGCAAAAAAAATGTTACTCTTTAAAAATAATAAAGGACAAAAGGCTAGATCTCTTAGGTGAAAGATATAAGTCGAGATTTAAACTAAAAGGATACCGTGTACAAATTCACTCAGGAAATAAAAGACAACCTGCCAATCAAACCAGAGCATCTTTTTCAAGGGTTCATCCAAAAACAAAAGCTCATCTAGATTATGAGCAGCCTTACTACAAAGTAAGAGTTGGTGATTTTAAAACAAAATTAGAAGCTTTGAAATACAAGATCTTTATTATTAAAGAATTTCCTAATAGCTTTATCGTTAAAGATGAAATAGATGCTAATGAACTTATTGAATAATATTACACGCTAAAACAGTATCTTTTCTATCTGCTAAACCGTAAAACTCAGCATCCATAACAGAAACTATCTAGACTCTAAATTAAATCTAAACTGAGTAATCATTAACTATTTTCCTGCGAAAATTTCAGCTAATTTTTGATGCAAATCTTCTCCTCTTAAATCTTTTGCAATAATAATCCCGTCTCTATCAACTAATACTGAATGAGGAATACCTCTTACTCCATACAATTGACCTGCAGCATTCCCCCACCCTTTTAAATCGCTAACATGCGACCAAGTTAAGTTATCTGATTCAACAGCTTTCAGCCACTTGTCTTTTTTCTCATCAAATGACACTCCCAAAATATCAAATCCTTTATCGTGATATTTAGCATAAGCTGCTACTACATTTGGATTTTCTGCTCTACATGGTACGCACCATGATGCCCAAAAATCAATCAACACATAACTTCCTTTAAAGCTTTCCAATGCTATTGAATTTCCGTCCTTATCATTCATAGAAAACAAAGGTGCTGCTTGTCCAATTTGTGTTCCTTTTGCTAATGCAATTCGTTCTTCTATTAATTTAACATACTCAGAGTTTTTAATTTCTGCAGTAAAACTATTATTCAATTGCTCCAATTCAGCAACATTCTTTTCCATCATATATCTTAATGCTAAATAAGGAGCAATTACTGAGTTTAAATTGTCGTAGATATAACGCTCAACAAAAGCTTTTCTTACTGAATCTTGCGCAATATACTTTTGATCAGCACTCTTTAACAATGCTTCGTCCCCTGCTGCTTCTGCTGCATAATATTCATCAACAATCGCTTTCAATTCAATCTCATACGTTTTTACCTCAACTATAAACTGCTCTAGCTGAGCATTTAAAACTGATCCAGCTATTTTTACATTTTCTTTCTGTAAATCTACTCCCGTAATTTCAATCTCACTATTCTCAATGAACACAACAACCCTATCCTTACTATCGTCAAATAATATATATTGCACATTTGGAGACTCAACACTTCCTGTAAATGAAAAATACCCTCCCTCAATAAGCACAGAATCTGATTTTACAAACCCACCATCTTTATATTGCGCTAAATAAGCTGTTGAATATGTTAATGAATCAATGCTTGCATTAATCGTAAACGAAGGTATTGCATCTACACCCTCTTCAGTTGAGTTTCCACAAGCCACCGCAACTACTGCTAGTATTGTACTTATAATTATTTGTTTAATCTTTAGCATATCTATATTATTTTGAAAATCAATATTAAGCAGAAAAATTCGCTACCCATTTCCTAGCATTTACAAATACTTCAAACCAAGGCGTTACATCATCTTCTTTTTTATCTGCCGGATAATGAGCTGCTTGCCAAGGGAAAATAATTCTTTCTAAGTGAGGCATCATTGCTAAATGACGTCCATCATTTGAACAAATACCTGCCGTATTAAATTCAGAATTATTTGGATTTGCTGGATAATTATTTGAAGCATATTTCATTGAAATATTATAGTCTTCTTCAGCTCCTTCAAACAAGAAACGACCTTCACCGTGAGCAACCCAAATACCTAATTTACTTCCTGCTAATGAACTCAACATTACTGAATCGTTTGCTGGAATTTCAACATTTAAATACCCTGATTCAAATTTACCAGAAGCATTATGATGCATTGGCTGTGTTGCTCCTTTAGATTCAATTAAACCTAATTCCATCATTAACTGACAACCGTTACAAACTCCTAAACTCAAGGTGTCAGGTCTTGCATAAAAATTATCTAACGCTTGTTTTGCTTTTGTATTATATAAGAATGCTCCAGCCCAACCTTTGGCCGAACCTAATACATCTGAATTCGAGAACCCTCCAACATAAACAATCATGTTTACATCACTTAAATCTTCTCTTCCAGAGATCAAGTCTGTCATGTGAATATCTTTCACATCAAACCCAGCTAAAAATAATGAGTAAGCCATTTCTCTATCTCCATTCACTCCTTTTTCACGAATGATTGCTGCTTTAACGCCAGTTCTATTTTGTCTTCCATGTTCAACTCCATAATCTGCCAATTTACCAGTAAATGTCGTTGGGAATTTATAATCTAATACACTGTTTTTATACGTTTCAAAACGTTCTGTTGCTAATTCTTTAGTTGATTGTTGTTGATCTAATAAGTATGATGATTTATACCACACATCTCTCATCTCATCAATATTAAAATTCAACTCAGCACCATTATGCTTAATGTTAAGCGTCCTCTCAGATGTTGGTGTTCCGATAATGTGTGCGTGAATTCCATTTTTACCCAGTTCAGAAACAACTTTACTACTATCTCTTACTTGAATAACTACTGCTGCAATTTCACTGAACAAAATTTTCATTAAATCTTTCTCTTCGAAAGAAGAAAAGTTAATGTTTACTCCACCCTTTTTATTTGGGAAATTCATTTCTAACAATGTAGTTATTAACCCGCCTGCAGAAACATCGTGCCCAGCTAAAACTAATCCTTGATTTATTAATTTCTGAATAGCATTAAATGCTCTAGCAAAATAAGCATCATCACAAATAGTTGGAGAAACCTCACCAAGTTTATTAATTACCTGAGAAAAAGATGACCCACCTAATTCCATTTTACATTTAGAAAAATCAACTACGATTAACGCTGTTTCTTCATCATTTACCAATGTTGGCTCTACTACTTTTCTAACATCGCTTACCTCACCAGAAGCAGAAATAATTACCGTTCCTGGTGCATAAACTGCATCATCTTTGTATTTCTGAACCATAGAAAGAGAATCCTTTCCTGTTGGAATATTGATTCCTAAGTTACAAGCAAAATCACTTACAGCTTCTACAGCTTCATACAAACGAGCATCTTCGCCTTCATTTTTACAAGGCCACATCCAGTTTGCACTTAACGAAACTGACTTCAACCCCTCTTTAAATGGAGCCCAAACAATGTTTGTTAACGATTCTGCAATCGCCATTTTACTACCATTTTTAGGACTAATCAATGCATTTATTGGTGCATGACCTAAAGCAGTTGCAATTCCAGCTTTACCCTTAAAATCTATTGCAACAACACCTAAATTATTTAATGGCAATTGTATTTCTCCAGTAGTTTGTTGCTTGGCTACTTTTCCAGTAACCGATCTATCTACTTTATTTGTTAGCCAATCTTTACAAGCAACAGCTTCTAATTGTAATACTTGTTTTAAATAACTTTCTATTTCATTACTATTATATTCAACAGCCTCAAATTTTGTGTTTACAGTTTTATCTGTAATCAATGTTTTTGGAGGACTACCAAACATATCTTCAATTTTAAGATCAATAGGATTCTCTCCTGTTTCTTCATCCTCAAATTTAAAGTTGTGATCCATTGTTATTTCACCAACCACATACATTGGAGCTCTTTCTCTTTCACAGATCTCTTGTAACAACGCTACATCTTCTCCTTTAATAACTAATCCCATTCTTTCTTGAGATTCGTTGCCAACAATCTCTTTAGCTGACAGTGTTGGATCTCCAACAGGTAAGCTTCTTAAATTAATTGTTCCACCAACTTCTTCAACTAATTCTGACAAACAATTTAAATGTCCACCGGCACCATGATCGTGAATAGATACAATTGGATTTTTTGTTGATTCTACAAATGCACGAACAGCATTACTTGTTCTTTTTTGCATTTCTGGATTAGATCGTTGAATTGCATTCAATTCAATAGAACTATTAAATTCTCCTGTTGCTACAGAAGAAACAGCACTACCACCCATTCCTATTCGGTAATTATCCCCACCTAAAACAACAATTTTATCTCCTTTTTCAGGAAGATGCTTTAAAGCGTCTTCATGTTTTCCATAACCGATACCTCCAGCTTGCATAATTACTTTATCGAAACCATATTTCTTTCCAGCCTCTGTGTGCTCAAAAGTTAATACAGATCCGTTAATTAATGGTTGTCCAAATTTGTTTCCAAAATCAGAAGCTCCATTAGAAGCCTTAATTAAAATATCCATTGGCGTTTGATACAACCAATCTCTTTCTTCCATTGATTTTTCCCAAGCTCTATCCTTTTCTAATCTAGAATAGGCTGTCATGTAAACTGCTGTACCTGCCATTGGAACAGAACCTTGTCCACCTGCCATTCTATCTCTAATTTCTCCACCAGCACCAGTTGCTGCACCATTAAATGGCTCAACTGTAGTTGGGAAATTATGCGTTTCAGCTTTTAAAGAAAGTACTGTTTCAATCTCTTTCGTTTCAAAGAAATCTGCTTTGTTTTGAGTTTTAGGAGCAAACTGCATTGCTTTAGGTCCTTTAACAAAACTCACATTATCTTTATATGCCGATACTATTGTATTTGGATTTTCTTTTGCTGTTTTACGGATCAAATTAAATAAAGATGAAAGTTTTTCTTCCCCATTAATTATAAAAGATCCATTAAATATTTTGTGTCTACAGTGTTCTGAATTTACTTGAGAGAATCCAAACACTTCACTATCTGTTAATTTTCTTCCTACTCGATCAGCAACATTTTCTAAGTAAACAACCTCATCATCACTTAATGCTAATCCTTCTGATTTGTTATAGGCTGCAATATTATCAATAGAAACAATATCTTCTGGCTTTAAATCCACATCAAACAACCCTTGAGTCAACGTTAAAAACATATTTTCTAACATTGGATCGAAAAAAGCTTCCACTGATTGAGCAATTTTATACTCTTCAATTCTAACAATATTATCTATTGCCATGTTCTGAGTAATCTCAACGGCATTCGTACTCCATGGAGAAACCATTGCAGCTCTTGGGCCAATAAAAAATCCTGATAATTCCGCATCCGTTGATCGTTCACCAGCTAAAAGCCAATTCAACTTAGGGTTATCACTATCATTCATTTCGCCATCAAATTGAACAGCAATAATTTTTTCAGATTTCGTCTTAAAGAATACTATCATTTCTCTATTTTTTAAAGGTAATGTAAAAGTAATCTAAACCACAAAAAGGAAACTTTTTAATATTGATTTTTTTCAAAAAGTATTAACAATAAAAATTCTAACAACCTTTCCCCTAGTTAACTCGTATTACTTGTAATATCTAGAAATTAGCACTGAAATTGGAATTAGAAGAAATTATAGCAGGCTATTATGAAGGCAACAACAACAACAACAACAACAACATCTTATTTTTAAAAGGGGAGATTGTTGGCCCATCACCTCATCAAGCTTCAGTTATGATGGCATTATTATAATAAAAAGGGCTAAACAAATGTTTAGCCCTTTTTATTATATTCAGATATCGAAGCAAATCTCGGATGATAAATTATCCGCATTTAGAATGTCCACAACTTTTACAGTTTAAGCAACCCTCCTCATAAACTAATGCTTCCTCTTTACAGCTTGGACAAATATTTTCTGCAGGCTTAGTTCCATCAGGAATAAACCTCTTTAATGAACGAACAACACCTTTTTTCCATGTATTTAAAGTTTCATCATTTAAATGCAAGTTATTTACCATATCAACTACAAAGCTCAACGGCATTCCGTGCCTTAATACACCTGAAATTAATCTTGCGTAATTCCAATACTCTTTATTAAACGTTCTTGACAACCCTTCGATAGTTGTTTTATACCCAGACCCATCCTCATATTGGAAATCATATCGAGTAGAACCATCTCCGGTTTTCGTTTTAATAACCCAACCTTTATCTACATGTGACAAAATAGAAAAAGATTCTTCAGCTCCACCAGTAAATATCTCATAAGGCCTGCCATCTAGCAATCCAATAACGGCAATCCATTTTTCACTTTCATTATTAAATTTAATAATTTCGGCTTCCAATTTCACTGGTCGTTTTGGTGCTTGAGTCTCTAAAAAGGCACTAATTACTTTATCCTTTTCCTCATCCTTCTTTTCATCTTTAGAAACTAACACTCCACTTCTAGATCCATCTCTATAAACGGTAATTCCTTTACAACCTTCTTCCCATCCAGTCATGTAAATTTGACTTACCAAATCTTCTGTACACTCATTAGGAACATTTACTGTTACACTAATTGAGTGATCAATCCATTTCTGAACAGAACCTTGTAATCTTACTTTCTCTACCCAATCAACATCATTTGCAGTAGCACCATAGTAAGGTGATTTTGCAACAATCTTTTGTAAATCTTCCGCATTCATTGCAGCTACTTCATCAGTATCATACCCTTTAACTTCTAACCACGTCATAAATTTATGGTGGAACACATTGTATTCTTCCCAAGAATCTCCAACCTCATCAACAAAATCAACACGTGAATTTTGATCGTTAGGATTTACTTTTTTTCTTCTCATGTAAGAAACCATAAATACTGGCTCTATTCCTGAAGATGTTTGCGTCATCATACTTGTTGTTCCTGTTGGAGCAATAGTTAATAAAGCAATATTTCTTCTTCCATACTTCACCATATCATTGTACAGATTTTCATCTGCATCTTTAATACGTTTAATCATTGGGTTTTTCTCTTCACGAACTGAATCGTAAACAGGAAAAGAACCTCTATCTCTTGCCATATCAACCGATGAACGGTATGCTGATAAAGCTAGTTTTTTATGTATATCTGTAGAGAAAGTTGTTGCTTCTGGCGTACCATACTTATAATTTAAGGCTGCCAACATATCTCCTTCTGCTGTAATTCCAACACCAGTTCTTCTTCCTTCGATCGCTTTTGTCTTAATTTTTTTCCAAAGATTTAACTCTGTTCTTTTCACTTCTAATCCTTCAGGATCAGATTCAATCTTATCAATAATTTTAGAAATTTTCTCATTTTCTAAATCAACAATATCATCCATAATACGCTGAGCCATTCCAACATGCGTATTAAACTTCTCATAATTAAAAGTAGCCTCTTCTGTAAAAGGGTTTTCTACATAACTATATAAATTAACTGCCAACAACCTACAACTATCATAAGGACACAAAGGAATTTCTCCACACGGATTGGTAGATACTGTTCTAAATCCTAAATCAGCATAACAATCAGGTATTGATTCATCAATGATTGTATCCCAGAATAAAATTCCTGGCTCAGCAGATTTCCAAGCATTATGAATAATCTTATCCCACAATCTTTTAGCACTTACGGTGTTTGTAAATTGTGGATCTTCTGAGTTAATTGGATATTGTTGAAAATAATCAGAATCAGACTTGACAGCCTTCATAAATTCATGATCAATTCTTACAGAAACATTTGCTCCAGTTACTTTCGTTCCATCCATCTTCGCATCAATAAAATGCTCTGCATCTGGATGTTTAATAGAAGTTGAAAGCATTAACGCCCCTCTTCTACCATCTTGTGCAACTTCTCTAGTTGAGTTTGAATAACGTTCCATAAACGGAACAACTCCTGTTGACGTTAATGCACTATTTTTTACTGCACTTCCTTTTGGTCTGATGTGAGATAAATCGTGTCCAACACCACCTCTTCTCTTCATTAACTGTACTTGTTCTTCATCAATCTTCATTACGCCTCCATAAGAGTCTGAATTTCCATCGTTTCCAATTACAAAACAATTTGATAAAGAACCTATTTGATAATCGTTACCGATTCCAGTCATTGGACCCCCTTGAGGAACGATGTACTTAAACCCCTTTAATACATCGTAAATTTCTTTTTCAGAATATGAATTGTCATATTTTTCTTCTACCCTAGCAATTTCTTTGGCTAAACGCTTATGCATCATGTCAGGATTACTTTCGTAAATATTCCCAGCAGAATCCTTTAACGCATATTTATTAATCCAAACATTAGCTGCAAGTTCGTCACCTTTAAAATATTTTGTCGCTTCGGCAAAAGCCTCGTCAAAAGAATATGATTTTTTTGACGTTTTGTCATTTTTTTGATTTGAGGGAGTTACATTTTCTTTTTTTTTGTTGACAGAATCACTCACTTGATTTAATGTTTTTTCCATTGCTGAAAGGGTTTTAAGTAGTTAATTAAAAAATCGAATCTTACAAGTAAAATTCTTAGTACAATTATAGTTCAGATTGATGGGTTTTTCATCCATCTCTATCTACTATATTTTTCAACAACCAAGTTAGTTTTTAACCATAGGGCTTGGAGCGATTTTCAAGTTATTTATTAACAAGTCTTTCTTAATTTCAAAATTTTAACTATTATAACATTCACTTTTTTTAACGTTATGAGAGCACGTAATATTTTACACTCCTTTTTCCGCTACTCAACAAACTCCAAGCAACACACTACTACTGAGCCTAATGCCTTGCGAATAAAGACAAGAAACTAGAAAGTATTCCTTTTTTTATTGCGTTAGGGATAGATATGATATCTCCCGATATTTCATCGGAGACATCACCCTTCGACTTGCTCAGGATAAATTCCCAGCCCATTAAAACGTCTAAATAATTCTTCTAAAATTAACCGATTAAATTTCTTTCATTTTTAGTAAATTTGCTCCCTTAAGTTTAGATATGGATAAAGTAGTAGGAGTAGAATTAAGTCATCGATTTGCACCAATCGCGGTAAGAGAAAGACTAGCTTTAAACAAAGAGCAAACAGTTGCAGCTTTAGAGGAATTAAAAAAGAGTTACGAAGAGGTTTTTATTATCTCGACTTGTAATAGACTTTCTATTTATGCATTTGGAAAAAGCCATAATAAAATCTTAGACTATTTTGATCAATTTGGAAATTACAGACAATACTTATCTATTTTACCTGATAGTGAGATTGCCATCAGAAACTTATTCTCTACTGCTGCAGGATTAGAATCTCAAGCAATTGGAGAACATCAAATTACTGGACAAATTAGGGATGCGCTAGACTTAGGTAGAGAACACAAAACTATTGGCCCTGTTTTAGATGAATTAATTAGACAAGCCATCCATACAGGAAAACGAGTTCGCTTAGAAACTAACATTGGAAAATTTTCAACGTCTTTAGCTACTGTTGGATTTGAACTCATAAAAAAACATGATTTTAACATTGCAGAAACAACCTTCCTAATTATAGGTACTGGTAACATGGCAAATCTTGTTAATACTGTTTTAGATAGAACACAAATAAAAAAATTATACGTTGCTAGTCACGACATGAGTCGTGCACAAGAAATGGCATCCGAATGGAATGGCGAAGCTGTTAACATGGAAAACATGCACACTGCACTTTCTGAAGCAAATGTAATTATTGGCGGTACGCAAGGTGAAATAAACTTGTTACATGAAGAAACCATGTCGGAGAGTAAGTGTCCTAGAGCAAATTTTGCCTTACAAGCTAATGGTCATAAATTATTTATTGACTTTGGAGTTCCAAGAAACTTTAATCCTTCATTAAAAAATGACCCAAACATATCCTTATACGATTTAGATGACATTAAGAAAATCACTTATGACGGTTTATTAAAACGTTACGATGAAATACCACAAGCCAGAAAACTAGTAAACGAAGAATTAGATTGGTTTATGGTTTGGTTGAGAAACCGAAAAGTAGCTCCAGTCATTGAAGCTTACTGGAACAACTTAGAAACGATTAAAGAAGATGAATTAAAATGGTTACTCCCTAAATTAGATAAGGTTGATGATCATACTAAAGATCTTCTTCAACGCTTTACGCATCGTCTGTTGAGAAGGATTTCTAATCCTACAATTGATGGGATTAAAAATATTGCTCAAAACATACACATACAAGAAAACCCTATTAATACTGCTAAAAAGATTTTAGACATTGAAGGTGTTGATATTTTTGTTCCAAAGAAGAAAATTCTTGTAGGAACAAGAGGCAGTAAGTTAGCTTTAACTCAAACGAATTGGGTAATCGACCAATTAAAGGAAGTTGAATCTGATTACGAATTTGAAATAAAAATCATTCGCACCAGTGGTGATGATGGAAATATTGATGTCGTAGGCGCATTTACTTCGGCCTTACAACGTTCAATGCTTGCTGGAGAAATTGATTTGGCTGTCCACAGTTTTAAAGATATTCCTACAGAAGGAGTTGTTGGATTAAGAGTTATTCCTGTTACACCTAGAAAGGATGTAAGAGACGTTTTAATTTCTAAATCTGGAAAAAAATTAATGGACCTGCCTGCAGGAGCAGTTATTGGAACAGGAAGCCTAAGAAGAAGTGCTCAATTACAACAAGTTAGACCCGATTTAGATTACAAATTTATACAAGGAAATGTTGACGGAAGAATTCACAAAATGGAAACTGAAGGTTATGATGCTATCATTTTAGCCGCTACTGGCTTACAAAAAATGAACATGATTGACATTGCTACTGAAATTTTTGACATAGACCTTATGGTTCCAGCCGTTGGACAAGGTATTTTAAGTATTGAGTTGATTGATAAAGCTGGTCACATTTTAGAGTTAGTTAAAAAACTAAAACACGAACCAACTAAATCTGCAGCAGATGCCGAAAGAGCTTTCTTAATTGCCTTAGGTGGCGGATGCAACATGCCAATTGCAGCTTATGCACAGGCAACAGAAACAGAAATTACAATTAGCGGAATTTACGCTACTGAAGACGGAAAGCACTTTGAGAAAGGTTCTGTTACAGGAAGTATTGACAACAAAAAAACGCTAGCTAGAGGTTTAGCGTTAGATCTAAAAGCAAAAGTTGAACTGAAAGAAAAAGCTGTTTTAAGTGATGTTACCACTTAAAAATAAAACAGTGATCGTTACTCGCTCTAAAAGCCAAGCTTTTGAGCTTATTTCGAGGCTTGAAGAATTAGGTGCCAAAACAATTGCGCTACCTCTGATTAAAACCTCAGCCATTAACAAAACTGAACTCACTCAAAAAATAGAATTGTGTAATTTTAGTTGGATTATTTTTACCAGTCCGAATGCTGTAAAATTCTTTTTTGAGACAGTCTCTCCAAAAAATATTACTAGCAAAATAGCCGCTGTGGGTTCAAAAACAAAAGAACATCTTGAAGCACTTGGTTTCAACATTGATTTTATTCCAACAAAATTTACGGCAAAGCAGCTTGCTAAAGAAATTACAGTAACCCCAAACGCATCTTTTTTTATCCCCAGATCAAATTTAGCAAACGATGCTGCTATTGATGTTTTAGAACGCAGAAATGCTGTTGTTGAAACACTCTCTATTTATGAGAATACTTCCGTAAAGTATTCTAAAGCAGAACTCGACAACATTTTTAAGCAAACAATAGATTTTACAACCTTTACAAGCGGCTCTACAGTGAATTCTTTTATGAAGCTAGGAATTAAAGCTCAAATGGGAGAAGCCATCTGTATTGGGCCAGAAACAGCTAAGGTTGCTAAAGAAAACAACATTCCTATTTCTGCTATTGCTAATCCGCACACAATTGATGGAATGATTGAGCAGATTCTAAATATTGCAAGGGAGTAATAACTAAACAATATTTTTTTAAGAACTTTCTTATCTAATTTCTATATCCCCCAGCCAATAGTTCGACAGGCTCATTATGAAAATACTGAGAGTAACAATATTGAGAATGACATTCTCGAATAAAAAAAGTCCTCTACTAGTTAAAGCAGAGGATTTCTATTACATATCAATGCTGCTCAAAACCAAACAACATGAATTATATTTTAAACCTAATTCAGCTTACTTAAGAGCTCTTTAGCCTGTTCCAACTCAAGTCTTGGGCCAAACTGAGTCACCACCTTAGATGATGCCATAGATGCCAATTTCCCAGCATCTGCATAACTCTTCCCATTTGTAATTCCGTAAAGGAATGCTCCTGCAAATAAATCTCCAGCGCCATTAGAGTCAATTGCTTCAACTTTACATGGATCAACATCGATAAATGTCTCTCCATCAAAAATAACAGCTCCTTTTTCTCCAAGTGTAATTACAAATCTCTTCGCATCTTTCTTTAACACTTCTCTAGCATCTGCAAGATTGTCTTTTTCAGTATAAAGCATGGCTTCTTCTTCATTACAGAATAATAAATCAACACCCGAGCCAACAACAGAAACCATTGCATCTCTAAAATACTTTACCATCGATGGATCAGAGAATGTTAATGCTGTTTTCACACCATTATCTTCAGCCATCTCCTTAGCATACCGCATAGCGTCTTGCCCGTTTTCAGAAGTTACCAAATACCCTTCAATATATAAGTATTGAGAATCTTTAAGCGCAGCTTCTATTATTTCAGTTCTAGAATAATCTCCTGTAATACCTAAAAAAGTATTCATCGTTCTTGATGCATCTTCAGCAGTCATTACTAAACACTTTCCGGTAATCCCATCTTCCAAAGACTCACTATTAAGATTTGAGTCTACCCCATTATTTTTTAAGTCTTCTTTATAGAATTCTCCTAAGGCATCATTCGCTACCTTACAAGAGTAATAACTAGAACCTCCAAATTGACTTACTGCAATAATTGAGTTTGCTGCAGAACCTCCACATTGCTTGTTACTATTGTTCATATTAATGGCATTAGATATTCTCTCTTGAAATTCTTCATCTACCAAAGTCATCAACCCTTTTTCTATCCTATGGTCAATCAAGAACTTATCATCAACCTCAGTTACGATATCAACTAAAGCATTACCTATTCCGTATACATTGTATTTTTTACTCATCCTACGCTTAATTATTTTTTTACTTTTTTTTACAAATATAGTTGTATAATCTAAAAGTTAGAACTAATATTGCAACCGATTTGATATTTATATCATTCCTCCTTAGCTCAGTTGGTTAGAGCATCTGACTGTTAATCAGAGGGTCCAAGGTTCGAGTCCTTGAGGGGGAGCAAATTTTAAGAAGTCTTACTAGTAACAGTAGGACTTTTTTTATGCCCTAAAGGTTCAGTCAGAAAAGTCGAACCACAATCTTGCAATTTGTCAAATCAAAGACAATTAAAAATATGTAACACCCCTATACTAA
>JASJIW010000051.1:0-94817 GCA_037624665.1 Flavobacteriales bacterium | reverse complement strand
TATATCCTTGTCAGCTAGTTTGCTTCTTAGGATTTTTACCTTGTTATTTTTAATATGTTTCCATTGTAGTTTTTGGCATTCAGATAAACCTAAGCCAGTAAATGCAGCAAATAAGAAGGCTCTCTTAACTTCATCATTACCACAATGTGTATTTTTTAAAATCTTAAGTTCATCAGCTGTTAAAATTTCTTTCTTTAGTTTGTTTTGCCTTTTGATTGTAATACCATCAGTTGGATTGTCATATAAATAACCATCTGCGATAGCTTGTTTAATTATTTTCTTAAATCTAGCTAGTAGGTTGTGTGGAGTTTCACCAGTTAGATGAGATGAGGTAAGATAGTCTTTAAAATCATTACAATCCTTTTTAGTAAGTTCAAATAGTTTGTTTGAAGTTTTATTGTTAGGCTCATTTATAAACTTGTTAAACCAACTATATGAACTTTTAAGCATCCTAATATCTTTCTTGGCATAAGATTCAATGTAGCTTTCAAAGTATGTAGAAAGGAATATTTTCTTTTTATGATTTGGAATGTACTTAGTACCTCTTGAACTAAGTTCAATTTCTCTATTGGCTCTAGTTGTTTCTGCTAGAAATTTAAGCTCTTTATTTTTCTTCCCTCCTTTGGTATGTTTTCCTGTTATGGTTTCAGTCCATCTTTCACCATTTAGAGAGCAATCTAAATAATAACTTTTAGCACCATCTTTTAATTTTCTCTCTCTTAGTTTAACGGCCATTATTGTGTTTTATTTAGATATAAAAGTAACAGAATAATAACACTTTTGCTAAAAAAGAAGTAAAAAGTAGTAATATTGTTATGGTTATTTCATTTTGAAAAATGATTGATTAATCAAATATATCAGGGTGTGGTGGGTTTTTGTTTCCTTTTTTTTGCTTTTGTTTTACTAGGGTTCTATACCCACTTCGGGTACAGAAAGAGCGAGATTATTTAATTTCGCTCTTTTTTTATGCTTAATTCCGTTTTATGTAGACAAGAGTTGAGATTGTACTAATCAATAATTGTGTTGATTAGCTTGTGTAAAGTCATAAATTTTAATGCCAACCAATGCATCTTCTCCCAACTGATAAAAAGATGGGATTTGTGCTTTAGTAGTAGTAAAAGATGCTAGGATTTATAGTATTAAAAAGGCTTGTTTTATTAGTTTCATTTCAATCAAAAGATTGATTATATTTACCATTTAGCAATAAATATATGGCAATTTACGAATTCAACGGCTTTAAACCTGTAATAGATGAATCTGCTTTTATTCATCCTTTAGCCGCAGTTACTGGAAATGTAATTATTGGTAAAGATGTTTATATTGGCCCATCAGCGGCTATTCGTGGCGATTTTGGAAAAATAATTATTGAAGATGGATGTAATGTACAGGAAAACTGTACCGTACACATGTTCCCTGGCGCAGTTACTATTCTTAAAAAAGGAGCTCACATTGGGCATGGTGCTATTATTCATGGCGGAATAATTGGAGAGAATTGTTTAATAGGGATGAATAGTGTGGTGATGGATGATGTGGTGATGGGAGATGAATGTATTATTGGCGCATTGTGTTTTGTGCCAGCAAAAATGGAAATTCCTAATAGAAGTTTACTCGTTGGAAATCCTGCAAAAATTATAAAGAAAGTAAGTGATCAGATGATTGATTGGAAAACGAAAGGAACTCAATTGTATCAGAAATTGGCTGCAGAATGTAATGAGACGTTAAAAGAATGCGAACCACTTAGGGAAGAAGAAGTTGGTCGTCCAAAACAAGAAACAATGTATAACGCTTGGAATAAAATTAAAAATGGAGAATAATTTTACAAGTTTTTTTTGTCCACGGTTTTCTCGTGATCATAAAATAAGGGGTGTGTTAATTTTAACACTACTTATCGTTTCTAGCCAGTTTTTATCTGCACAAATAGGTAATGATATGTTAGGAGCACGTTCAGCAGCTTTGGGTGGTTATAATGCTACACTTTCTGATGTGTGGTCTACCAACAATAACCAAGCAGGATTAGGCTTTGTAGAGGATATTACTGGGGGTGTTTATTATGAGAATAGATTTTTATTAAGTGAAACCAGTTATAAAGCTGGAGCATTTGTACTGCCTGTTAAAACGGGAGCATTAGGGTTGAGTGTCAGTTCTTTTGGCTATGAATTGTATAATGAAACTAAGGCAGGATTATCTTACGGTCAGCACTTTGGAGATAAGTTTTCTGTTGGTGTTCAATTGAATTATTTGAATACGAAGTTAACACAGGGGTATGGTAGTAAAACAGCTGTTACAGGTGCAATTGGTGCAATTGCTATGTTGAGTAAAGAATTTACTTTAGGAGTGCATGTCTATAATCCATCACGATCTAAATTAACCAATGATAATAATGAGCGAATTCCAACAATAATGAAATTAGGATTAGAGTATAAATTTTCAGACAAGGTAATGTTTGTTGTCTCTACAGAAAAAGATGTTGATTTTGATGCCAGAGTAAATGCCGGTATTGAATATCATATAACAGAAATGTTTTATTTGCGTGGCGGAATATCTACTAATCCTACCCAATATGCTTTTGGTGCAGGAATACAATTAAAATATTTTAAGGTTGATTTATCATCATCATTTCATCAAACTTTAGGAATTACACCAGCTATTTCAATTATATATTCAAAAAAGACAAGTGCTAAAAAAGTAGTAGCAAAACCAAGCATTTAATGAGCCTTTTTTTTAATCATATTAGTTCCTTTTCCATTAGCGTTAAAGCAATATTCGTTATTGCTTTAATTCTTAACTCAAGCATTTTACTCGCTCAAAGTAAAGAAGATGAAAAGAATAAAATAATAGAAAAAAGAATAGAATATTTAATTGAAGATGCTGAGGAGTCTGATGCTGATTATACAACCATTTTTGATCAGTTAGCTTATTTTTTCGATCATCCATTAAATATAAATAGAGCAGGTTTAGATGATTTAGAAGAGTTAGGTATTCTAACAAGTATTCAAATAAATAATCTTTTAGGTCATATAGAAGAGAATGGAAAGTTGATGACATTAGAGGAGTTGCAAACTGTTGAAGGTTTTGATTCTGAAGTGATTAAATTGTTGCTCCCTTTTGTTAAAGTTTCTTCGGATGTTGACAATGCACAACTATCGTTAAGAGAGTTGCTAAAAAATGGAGAGAGTCAGCTCTTTATGCGTTATCAGTCGGTGTTGGAAGAGAAAAAAGGCTATAGTTCTATTACTGATTCAGCTTTATTGGCGAGTCCAAACTCAAGATACTTAGGTTCGGAACCAAAGTTATATACACGTTATAGATATAAATACGGGAGGCATTTGAGTTTCGGATTTACTACTGAAAAAGATGCAGGTGAAGAGTTCTTTTCAGGAAGTCAAAAAAAAGGGTTTGATTATTATTCGGCTCATTTGTTTATCAGAAACCAAGGAAAAATTAAACAGTTAGCTATTGGGGATTTTCAAGCGCAATTTGGACAAGGCTTAACGTATTGGTCGGGTAGAGCTTTTGGGAAATCTGCGGATATTATGCTAATCAAACGAAGTGCTCAAGGATTAAAAGCATACACATCCGTTGATGAAAGCAGATTCTTAAGAGGTGGAGGGGCTACCTTTAAATTGGGAAAAATTGACGCAACAGCTTTTTATTCTTATAAAAAAATTGATGCAAATGTGGATGCTGTAGATTCACTTTCTGAGGATAATGAAGTATTGGCAGTAACATCCTTACAACAAACTGGTATGCACAGAACAGTTAATGAGCTTGAAGATAAAGGAGTGATTACACAACGGAATATTGGAGGACATTTAGGCTATAAAACAAGGAAGTTAAGTTTAGGGTTAACTGGAATTAATAGTAATATCAACACCGATTTTACTCCTGCAATACAAACGTATAGTCAATTTAGAAATGTTGAGAATAACCAAACTAAATTAGGGGCTGATTATAATTGGATTTTTAAGAATTTCAATTTTTTCGGAGAATTTTCTAAAAGTATTGATGCCGGAAGTGCTTTTGTTTCTGGAGCGTTAATTACGTTAGATCCAAAATTTTCTGTAGCGGTTTTGTATAGAGATTATGATAGAGATTTCCAGCCAATATCTAGTGCTGGATTAGGGGAGGGTTCAACTAACGAAAATGAAAAAGGAATGTATATGGGGTTTATTGCTAAGCCTATTAAGAAATTTACGCTATCAGCTTATTACGATCAATTTACGTTTCCTTGGTTAAAATTTGGAATTAATGCACCTTCAGGAGGATATCAGTTTTTAGGACAGTTAACTTATAAACCTTCTAAAAAAATGGAAATGTATATCCGTATTAGAGAGAAAGATAAGTTAGAGAATACTGGAGTTGATTTAACTGAGGGTATTGACTATTTGGTGCATGAAAAACAAACCAATTACAGGTTTCATTATTCATACAAAGTCTCTGAATCCTTTAAGTTAAAGGGGAGGGTAGAGTTAATTAATTATAATAAAGAAGAAGTGCCATTTGAAACGGGATACCTAATTTATCAAGATATTCTTTTTAAAACCAAAAAGTTACCATTTTCGTTTGCTTTTAGATATGCCATTTTTGATACGGAATCATTTAACAGTAGAATTTATGCTTATGAGAATGATGTGTTATACGCTTTCTCAATTCCAGCGTATTCAAATAGGGGAGTTAGAACTTATTTAACCGTTCGTTACCATATTAAAAGAGGTGTAGACTTGTGGTTACGCTACGGTTTAACGTATTATGATAATTTAGATGTTGTGAGCTCTGGTTTAGAAGAAATACAAGGAAATCATAAGCAAGAAATAAAAGCGCAGCTTAGGTTTAGGTTTTAAAGGAGTAGCTACATAAAATTTGAAAAGAATGAGCTTTGAAAAGCTAGACCATCTGAATTTTCTTTTTTCATCAAAGAGAATTATAAGTTCTCTTTGATGAGTTTCATTAAGTTCAGATCCTCATTTGGTGTTTAATTTAATAACTAACATTCACAAAAAAAGACAGCTAACTTTCTTGTTCAAAAATAATAGTTCTTTCCGGATTTTTCTTATACATTTCCTTAGGAATGATCTCTCTTTTCGTACTTGAACGATAGCTTTTATTAGTTGGGTTTAGAATCCATTCGACTTGATACTCAATCATTTTTTCAAAAGGGAGAAGGAAACCCTTCGTTTCGCATTGTTCTAAGTCACCTTTGTTAAGTAAATTTAAGACAGTAAAGACTGACTCAATAGTACTAAGACAAAGAGGTGCTGGTTGCTGCTTGATAATAAATTTTGATTTAATTTTATTATCAAAGCTCACTCTTTTTAGTTTTTGCAAGTTCTTACTCAATTTAAGCATTTTACGGGCGCAGGGCCATGTGCCATCGAGAATGAAGATGTGTGGATTGTTACCCATAAATGAAGTTATTTCTGAATTTTTTCTTAGTGATAAATTAAAATTATCTTCCCCCGGATAAAGTAAAAAAGAAGAACTTGTTTCTTTAGTCAGTATTTCATTTACACGTTTATTTTTGGTAAAATCTACACCAACTATAATTTCTGAATTTTCAAGTTGAAGCTTAGTCATACGACCCGTTCCGTTTTTTTCTTTTTTGAACTCCTTCGGGTGCATAAGAATAATAAAACGAGTCTTGGTATGGAAAGGACTAATGTGTTTACATATACATGAGTTTGAAGGCCTCATGCATTTGTAACATTTGATTCTTGTATTTTTTATTTCTACTTGCAAAGTGAATGTCTCTTTATTTTTCTAATTGGCTATAATGTATTTGTTGGGTGCATTAAAATCCTTCGGAAAGCTCAGGATAAATTCAAATTTATATTGTGTTAAACGAAGTTCGTGTTTTTTAGGAGAAAGTCAAGTGTATGTTTGGGTTTAATTAGTTCCAGGCTGTAAATGGATGCTTAATTAAAGAAGCGTTATAGTATTTCGGATCAGCAGAAACTTCTTCTCCAATCCAGTCAGGAATTTCAAATTTTTCAGTCTCATTTTCTAGTTCAATTTCAGCAACAACCAACCCTTTATTTACGCCTTTAAAAACATCTATCTCCCAAGTATTACCATCATTAATTACAATAAACCGCGTTTTCTCAATAATGGGCATTTCTGTTAGTTCAAGCATTTCTATTACATCAGCTAAAGGTATGGGGTATTCAAATTCTTTTCGAGTAAGATTATTGTTCTTGCCTTTTATGGTGATAACACCTTTATCTCCATAGGTTCTTACCCTAACAGTTCTTTCTTTTTCAGAATTTAAATAACCTTGTTTAATTAGGATTTCTTCTTTTATAAGAGGTTTCCAAGTGTCATTTTTGAGTAAAAATTTTCGTTCTATTTCTAAAGCCATCTTAAATTAAATATCGTCAAATTCTTCAAATTCCTCAGCTTCGGGTTCAGCAATTTTATCAATAAATTTTCCTAATCCTTTTTTCTTCTTTCTCTTCTTAGGAGTTGTTGTCTTTTTAGATTCCGTTTTTTTATCTTCCTTTTTTCCTTCTTCAGCTTCTTCCCATTCAATACTTAACCCATCATCCTTTTTCTCTTCTTCTTTTTTAAGAGTGGTATCTTTTTTAAACCAACCAAACTCCTTCTTTAGTATCGTTTTTAAAGTCGTTTTCTCTTTCTTTAGGTCTTCTTTAAAGCTTTCTTTAAGGCCTTTAGTGTCATAACTTACCTTATAGTCGTCCATTGTTCCTTTTAGGTGTAAAAACAAAGATGTCTTTCCTAATCCATCGTCTTCAATGTATCCAAATTCTGAGTTCTCTTTTTTTCCTTTCTTAGCTTTATTCCATAATACATCACTCATTAATAGTTTAAAATGATAATCCATTTCATTGTTAAATGTGTGGGTTCCAGAAAAAGTTAAATCCAAAGCTGTTGATTTAATTTCTGTTTTTGGAATATGCAACGTTTGGTTTTTGACTTCTATTTGGGTTATTAAACTGTTAAACTTAATGCGTTCTAATTCTTCAACTTCTATATACTTACTCATAGCAAGTAATGGCTTATAGTTAACTAACTCTCCTTTGGCAATAGAAATGTCTGCTAACAAATATATTTTATCTTTATTAACGTTGAACTCTTTGTCCCATATTGAGGCAAATTCAATGTTGGTTGTAGCGATTCCTTTTATGTTTTTGGCTTCAATTGCCTTCTGACCAAAATTTTCGAATTGGTAAAAAAGCTCATGTATGTCTACGTTTTCGGTTTTCAATTTACTTGTTATCAGAATTTCATTTGCTTTGGAATCATCTAATGCAATGTTACCAGTCACCTTACCTTTTATAGCGTTAAAAAAAACATCAGTAGCAGATAACACTTTATCGGATAATTGTATTTGCCCTTGAAAATTAGTTGCCAAAAATGTTCTGAATTGGAAAGTATCAATTTTAGCAGTAAAGTTTAAGGTAACATCTTTTGGTAGTGAAAGCGTGTACTTCCCATCAGATTTACCTTCCTTATTTTTAGTCAGTAAATCATCTAAAACTAATTTATTGGTGTAAAAATTAGTTCTAATAGCTAGTTGTTCTTCTTTGATGAATAAGAAGGCCAATAGATTTTTAAATTCCCCATTTAACTCAAACTGACTTTTGTTTAATTCAAATTTTAAATCTCTAATTTTAACATCATTATTGTTGAAATTAAAGACTCCATTTATGTTTTTAAGATGCTTGTCATTATCGGTTAATTTTAAGTTTCCATTTGTTAGTTTAGCAGTTCCGTTTGCATTTAAGTTTCTGAGTTCCGTAGCTTTTATATTGCCCAACTCCTTTATGTAACCATCATAAATTATGTTGATTTCTAAATTCCCAGAAGCAATTTCTAAACTATCAATTTTAAAGAATTCTTTTGCCATTGCGAGATCAATATTCGCTTTAGATTCAAGCTCAATGTATGGATTAGCAAAGTTGGTAATTACATAATTTCCAGAAGTATGCCCTGCGCCAAAATCGGCATTTAGTTCATTTAGATTAAGTTGAGAAGATTTGCTACTATTCTTGTTTCCGTTAGTAAAGCTTCCAGTAACACTTAAGTTTTTTAAGGATTGGTCTGAATATTTTTCAGTTATAATTCCATTAGCAATACTAAAATTAGCATCAAATCCAGGTGTTTTTTTTGCGGATAATTCTCCTTTTATAGAGGATGAATAAGTTATTTCCCCTTTAGTTTTATAAGCTGATAAAGCTTCTTTTTGTTTTTTAGGAAATAAAGAAAATAGCTCTTTAATTGCTAGACCTTCTCCTTTAGATACAATATCCAATTCTATACCTATTGCTTTATTAATGATGTTCCCGTTGAGGTTGAATTTGAGTTTCTCTAAAGCAATTTCCCCTTTTTTAATTTTATAGATATTCGTTATTTGATTAACTGCTAATGTAGTATTGATGACAATATTTTTGTTGTTTAAAATGGATTCACCATCATAATTTATTTGATGAACCATAAGGTTTGCTTGTGTATTTAAACTAAATTCATCTTTAGAAAAATTGCCGGAAAGTGTTAATCCAACAGCTTCAATATCCATATCTAAACCTTTGTATTCGTTAAGAATATAAAAATTAACGTTTTTTAAAGTTAGTCGTTCTAGCTCAAGTACCAATTGACTTTCTGTATTGTTGGATTTTTTCCAAAATTCATAATTGTTATTTCCAGATTTGTCAATCTTGATGTTAATCATGCCATCATCAATGTGAATTTTTTTAATGATGTAATTTTCATTTAAAATATCGAGAATGTTAAACTTTAAGTATACTGATTGGGCAGAGAATAGTTTTTCTTTTTTCTCTTTCTTAGTAATCTCTTCAGCACTTATTTTCTTGAATTCTAATGAGGCATAAGGGAATTTTTTAAACACTGAAAATTCAACCTCTTTTACATCAATTTTAGTGTCAATACCTTTATTGATTTGAGTTATGATGTAAGTTTTTACTTTGTCTTTATAAATAGTAGTAAATGCAACACCTATTGCCACAAAAATGGCAATGACAATACCTAGTAATCTTGATATGGTTTTTAATTTTTTCAACTGCTTTTTTATAATAGATGCAGCAGTGCATACTATGTAATAACCTAATAATTAAAATTCTATTTTATATTGGTGTAGATTAGTTTTTTTTAATAAACTTATTAGCAATGTAATGTTTATTTGAGCAAGTTTATTATTAACTAGATTTAGAATGAGTATTTTTGTTTAACTTTATTATTGATTAATTAAACAAAAATTATGAGCACTCAAAAAATCATTGATCATTATAGCGAATACGTTCTTAAATATGATAAAAGACCTTCGTCAGTTTATGTGTTTTGTGAATATCTAAAACTAGATGAGTCAAAGTTTTACGATCACTTTACATCTTTTGACCAATTAGACTCTGAGATTTTGTTGAGAATGGTTGAGAATGCCATTCTATTAACAGCAAATGATAACGAGGAAAATGAAACTGAAACTGATGCTAAGCATCAGCTACTCACTTTTTATTTAACTCTAACTGAGGTTTTTAAATCTAATCGATCTTTGGTAACTTTTCTTTTACCTCAAGGTAAAATTGATTTAGCTTCTCTAAAATTACTTCAATCAACAAGGAAAAGGTTTTTTGAATTTATAAATACATTAGATGTCTCGCTAAGTTTTATGTCATTTTTACCTGATACTATTGTTCAAGAAAAAACAATTCAATCTGCAGGTTGGCTACATTTTATCTCTATACTAAAATATTGGCTTCAAGATAATTCTTCAGGATTTGAAAAGACTGATGTTTTTATTGAAAAATCTCTAAAGTTGAGTTTTGAGCTTTCTGAATCAAACGTATTAAATAGTATTGTTGATTTAGGAAAATTTATGATGAACAAGAAATGAAAACAATTGACAAAATACCCACTACAAAAATTCAGAGAGCTTCAAAAATGTTGAAATTCGGAACTCAAGTAGGTGCAAATTATATTAAATATTTTGGAGAAAAATTGGTCTCAGATCCTATAATTGCTAAAACACGATTAGATGAAGCAAACGCAGAAGATATTTATAATGGACTGAGCGAATTAAAAGGTAGTGCCTTAAAGGTGGCTCAAATGATGAGTATGGATGAAGAGCTTCTTCCAACGGCATTTGTAGAGAAATTTTCTTTAGCTCAATTTAGTGTTCCTCCATTATCAGCCCCATTATCAAAAAAAGTTATTTCAAAAGAGTTGGGAGGTGATCCTCTAAAAAAATTTGATAGAATTAATTACACGAGTGCTTACGCTGCTAGTATAGGTCAAGTTCATGAGGCTTGGAAAGGTGAACAGAAATTTGCTCTTAAAGTTCAATACCCCGGTGTTGCAGAAAGTATTTCATCAGACCTTAATTTAATTAAACCATTTGCACTTCTGATGTTTAACTTAAAGAGTGCAGAAGTAGAGGATTATTTTGTCGAAGTTAAAAATAAGCTACATGAGGAAACAGATTATAACCTGGAATTAGAGCAGCTTAATGAGATTTCAGATGCATGTCAGCATCTCGAAGGGCTTCTGTTTCCTAAATTTTTTAAAGAATACTCCTCTAAATATTTGCTCACAATGGAGTGGATGGAAGGATTACATCTTTCAGAATATACAGCTTCAAGAATATCGATTGAGTTACGAAATGAAGTTGCACAAACACTTTGGGATTTCTTCATGTATCAAATTCATGTTTTACAAAAAGTACATGCTGATCCTCATCCTGGAAATTTTTTGGTGAATAATCAAAATAAACTAATTGCTTTAGATTTTGGTTGCGTAAAAGTTTTACCAAAAGAATTTTATGACTCATATTTTGAATTAACAAAAATTGATAATATCAATAATCCAAAAAAATTACTTGAATTATTGGATGAGCTTGAACTGATTTTGGAAGGAGATAATGCTGAAGAAAAAAAACTAATAACTGATACTTTTAAAGATGTACTGTCTATTCTTAACCAACCCTTCCAGTTTGATGTCTTTGATTTTAGTCAACCTGAATACTTTAGTGATTTACTAAAGTTAGGTGGAACTTTAAAAGATGATAAACGTTTAAGGGAGCTAAATGGTAGTAGAGGTTCAAAGCATTTTTTGTATGTTAATCGTACGCTTTTCGGATTGCTTGGATTGATGAACTCCTTAAAGGCAGGGCCAATACAAGTTATGAATTATAAAAAATATGAAGTATGATACTCAATACTACTTATTTAGAAAAAGATGTTGTTAAAAAGATTAATACTTTAGTTGGAGAACCTTTTTCTTTGATAAAGAGGTTTAAGATGAAAGGTGTTGGCTCTCATCGAATGATTATTGATGATTTTAGTGCAGGGTTTAATGATTTTTTCACTCAAAACATGAGTTTGCACTATTGTAATTTTGAACTACGCCCTAATGGAATTATGGTTCATTTTAGTTATCAGCATGGACGGTATTCTTGGGTTATTCCTTACTATCGTTTAAGTATGTTTCGGTCAAACTCATTTAGTATACATTCCGAAGGTGAGTTTCTTCGGATTAGAAATGATAATAATTTGAAAATAAATTCAAAAATTATTAAACGTATTTTATCGTTAAAAGAAATAAATATGAGGTAATTTAGACCAATTGTTTGATGCTGTTGATTAAGTATTTAGTTTCAGTTGATATCTATAAGCTTAAATTCTGTTTGATGTTAAGTGCTATTTTTTAGTATAAAAAAAGTCCTCAATTATATGATTAAGTCTTTTTGTATAGATAATGTAATTATAGATTATCCTTGATTCATCTTTAATTGTCCAACTTCTTTTTCAGTAAGAAAGTGCAATGGCCCACAAGCTAAATCTTATTTGGTTAATCCTGCAAAGTAAACTCTATCTAGTTATACAACATTATAGCTTTGATGCTCAAATATTCTTCTAATAATTATGTTTTACCTGAGTGTAATTTAACACCGACTTGGCTTCTCTATTCTCCAGTAATGTCAGTTCGAGTAATTTCTATACTTATAGAAATTGTATTGGAACAATCAATACAACTTATAGTTTATAAAGCTAGAAATTAGTTTTGAAAAAGAAAATTATTAGCAGTAGGTTGTGAAGAAGGCTATTTTTTTAACTCAATTTTGTTTTGAATTAAGGACGTTAAATGTGAGTGAATATTGAAACATAAATGCTCTTTCAGAAAAGAACGCAAAATCAATTCCAGAGAATAATCCAAAAAACAGTTAACTGATTTACAATAAGATTTATAATTCTAATTGAATTTTTTATTTATTTTTGCGCCCAGTTTAAAGGATGGTATATTATTTGTTGTTGTTTAAAGATTTACACTTATTCACGATTCAAAGCTATGTATAAGAAAAATTACTTGTTTCTAATATGTAGTTTGACGTAATTTAAATTATAATATGAAAAAAGATAAGCTTAGGATTTTTTTAATACCGACAATGTTAGTTGCTTCTAGTGCAATAATGGCAATGGCATGGCTTGGTCACTTAAAATACAAACAGGAGTTAAGTTTTATAATGGCTGCTCTATCTGCTTGGCTTCTTGTTCTTCCTGAATACCTTCTTAATGTTTCAGCAATACGTTGGGGAGTGGGTCTTTATCAGCCCAGTCAAATGGCAGCGATTAACCTTTCATCAGGTATTGTTTTTATTGCTCTAGTTTCGCATTTTTTTTTAGGTGAAGAAATAAGCAATCAAAAGTATATTGGTTTTGGAATAATGATTATCGCTATGGTTTTAATTTCAGATCCTATATCTTATAAAGTTAAAATTAAAAATCAAAAGAAAATTTAGTTATGGAGAAGTATCTAGTTCCTATTATGCTTTTTATTTCAAGCATTTTAATGGCATTTGCTTGGCTTGGCCATATAAAATTCAGGAATAGAAGTTTTTTGGCAGCACTCACAACTAGTTGGTTATTAGTTCTTCCTGAGTATCTGATCAATGTTTCAGCAATTCGCTGGGGAATTGGAACTTTCCAACCAAGTGAAATGGCAGCTATGAATTTATGCACAGGAGTAGTATGTATTGCGCTTGTTTCAAAGTTTTTTTTAGGCGAAAAATTGACCCCGAGTAAAATTATTGGTTTTATTTTAATGGCCGTTAGTGTGCTCCTTGTTGTGCTTTAAAAAAGTATTCTTTTTCTTTATCGAGCATAATGTTTGTATCTATTAGAATTTACCTTATTTTTTTAAGTAATACTATAAAAAAGCAAAACTATTTTCTATGTTACGTTTTAATGTGATATGAAATTTATTGTTAAACGAAATTAACGTTTTTACCAAAAAGTAAAACACTTACCCTTGGTTCATCTGTAATTGTCCAACTTCTTTTTCAGATAAAAAACGCCATTGCCCACGAGCTAAATCTTTTTTAGTTAATCCAGCAAAGTAAACTCTATCTAGTTTTACAACGTTGTAACCTAAATGCTCAAACATTCTTCTAATAATTCTGTTTTTACCAGAGTGTAATTCAATGCCTACTTGGTTTTTCTTGTCGCTATTAGAAGTAATATATGAAGCTACATCAGCTTTGGCAAATCCATCTTCCAACTCAAAACCATCTAACAAATGCTGTAGGTGGTTTGAAGTAACGTTCTTATCTAAATGAACGTTGTATATTTTCTTTACACCAAATTTAGGGTGGGTTAATTTCTTCGTTAAATCACCATCGTTGGTTAACATTAAAACACCCGTAGTTGCTCTATCTAATCTACCAACAGGGTAAACTCTTTCTTTTAGTTTTCCTAATAACTGTAGAACAGTTCTTCTCCCAAAAGGATCATCAGCAGTAGTAATAAAATCTTTGGGTTTGTTCATTAACAAGTAAACTTTCTTCTCACCTCTAATAGTTTCTCCACCGTAATTAATGATGTCTTCTGGCGAAACTTTAACCCCCATTTCGGTAATTACCTTGCCATTAACTTTAACAATTCCAGCGGCAATTAAAGTATCTGCTTCTCTTCTGGAAGCAATGCCTGCATTGGCTATGAATTTATTTAAACGCATTTTGCCATCATCGGCTTTAGTATGCGGATTGTTTGAACTTTTCTTTCCAGAAGGTTTTCTTAGAGGAGCTTTAGTGTATGTCCCAGCTTTTCTGTTGGGCTTATCAGTTGTTCCTACTCTTCTTTTTGGTCTATCATCTCTGCTTGGTCTGCTGTCCTTATTAGGTATGCTATCGCTTCCAGGTCTTTCATCTCTATTAGGTTTTTCGTCTCTAGTTGGTTTGTCGCTTCCGCTTGATCTACGTGCTTTTGTAGCTGGTTTCGCTTTGCTAGAACCTCTTTCTCCTTTGCTAGGTTTACTGTCGTTTCCGGGTCTTCTTTTTTTACTTTCCATTTTTGTTGTTTGTGTAGTTCGAGAGTTATTGTGGTTATTTGTATTGTTATCGTACTTCTCCTCCGTTATCAATTACTTTTTCGGGAGAAACAAATGCTAAGTTTCCTTCATTGTTTTCTGCCATTAAAATCATTCCCTGTGATTCTATTCCTCTAATTTTTCGAGGAGCCAAGTTTATTAAGACAGAAACTTGCTTTCCGATAACATCTTCAGGTTTGTAGTGTTCGGCAATACCAGAAACAATTGTTCTTTCATCAATTCCTGTATCAACAGTCATCTTTAAAAGCTTATCAGCGTCAGGATGTTTTTCTGCTGTTAAAATGGTACTAATTCTGATGTCCATTTTAGTAAATTCATCAAAAGTGATCTCGTCTTTCATTGGTTTTGCTTTTGGGTTGGACTGATTAACTGCTGTTGCTTTTAATTTTTCTATTTGAACATCAATAGCGTCATCCTCTATTTTCTGATATAATAATTCTGCTTTATTTATTTGATGGTTATCAGGTAACCTTTCTAAACCATCGCTATTTAACATCGCGTTCAATTTTATGCTTGTATTTGGTAAAAACGGAGCAAATATATCGGCTAATGCTTTACTCAGTTGTAGAGCAATATTCATAATTGTTTTTACTGTTTCAGCATCTGTCTTAATTAGTTTCCAAGGCTCAGTATCTGCTAAGTATTTATTTCCTAAACGAGCCAAAGTCATTGCTTCTGTTTGGGCGTCTCTAAATTTATAGGCTGATAATAATTGATCAACTTTCAATTTAGTAGAGTCAATAGCTGCTAAGACTTCTTTATCATAATCAGATAAAACGCCTTGAGCAGGAACTTCACCATCATAATATTTATGTGTTAAAACAACAGACCTGTTTACAAAATTTCCGAAAATGGCTACTAACTCACTATTTACTCTTGTTTGATAATCTTTCCAAGTAAATTCGCTATCCTTCGTTTCTGGAGCAATAGATGTTAAAACGTATCTTAACTCATCTTCTTTATTGGGGAAATCTTCTAAGTATTCGTGAAGCCAAACTGCCCAGTTACGTGAAGTAGAAATTTTATCTCCTTCTAAATTTAAAAATTCATTTGCGGCAACGTTCGTTGGTAAAATAAAATCTCCATGAGATTTTAAGATAATTGGAAATATAATGGCATGGAATACAATGTTATCTTTTCCGATAAAATGAACCAATTCAGTATCTTCTTTTTTCCAGTAATCTTCCCAGTTTTTATTGTTGTCTTTTGCCCATTGTTTAGATGCTGAAATATATCCAATAGGAGCATCAAACCAAACGTACAATACTTTTCCTTTCCCTCCTTCAACAGGCACTTTTATTCCCCAGTCTAAATCTCTTGTGATTGATCTTGGTAGAAGTCCGTTGTCAATCCATGATTTACATTGGCCAATTACTTGCTTTCTCCAAGTTGCAGGATCGTGTTGTTGCACTCCGTCTAATCCCCCTGTTTCTATCCATTCTTTCAACCATTTTTCATGATCGTTCATAGGTAAAAACCAGTGAGTCGTTTCTTTTAAAATAGGAGCGTTTCCGCTTATAGTAGATTTTGGCTTAATTAATTCTGTAGGACTTAGAGTCGATCCGCATTTCTCACATTGATCACCATAAGCGCCATCAAAGGCACATTTAGGACAAGTTCCAACAATGTATCTATCTGCTAAAAACTGATTGTTTTCCTCATCATAAAATTGCTCTGTAATTTTCTCAATAAAAGCACCTTTTTCGTGCATATCCTTAAAAAAATCACTAGCTGTTTCGTGATGTAATTCAGAAGAAGTTCTGTGGTATATATCAAATTCAATCCCAAAGTCATTAAATGCTTTTTCAATAATTGCATGATTTTTATCTACAATTTCCTGTGGGGTTGTGTCTTCTTTTTTTGCTCTCAATGTAATTGCTGCTCCGTGCTCATCAGAACCACAAACAAAAAGAACATCTTTTCCTTTTCCTTTTAAATATCTTGAGTAAATATCTGCTGGCAAATAACACCCCGCAATATGGCCTAAGTGTAAAGGTCCGTTTGCATAAGGTAGTGCTGCAGTAATTGTATGTCTTTTCTTTTCCATGTGGTAAACCGATTAAAACCCGGCATATTTAATTGGCATATTCTGTAACTTATTACAGAAAGGCAATAATTCGTAATTTTCACGCAAAAGTACGTTTTGCATCGCTAATATTAGAATGATATAATGGAAAAACCTGTTCGCTTAAAAAAAGGAGATAAAGTTGTTATAATTTCTACTGCTCGAAAGATCTCTGAAAAGGAAATTGAGCCCGCTGTAAAAGTCTTAGAAAGCTGGGGCTTAGTGGTTGTTTGTGGAGCAAATCTGTTTAATGAGGCGGCTCAATTTTCGGGTTCAACAATTCAAAGAACATTAGATTTACAAAATGCGTTAGATGATAAAAGTGTAAAGGCAATTATTTGTGCTAGAGGAGGTTATGGAACTGTCAAAATTATTGATGAGTTGGATTTTTCTAAGTTTATAATCCAACCAAAATGGATTGTAGGGTATAGTGATGTTACGGTTTTGCACAATCACATTAATCAGAATTTTAACATCCAAACATTGCATGCTACCATGCCTATAAATATTACCACCAATACAAACGAGAGTCTAGAAAGCTTGAAAATGGCATTTTTTGGAGAAAAAGTAGCGTATAATTTTGAGCAACATAAACTGAACAGAAAAGGAGAGGGAAAAGGTGAAATTGTAGGAGGGAACTTGTCTATTGTTTATAGTTTAACAGGAACTGAATCTCAAATTGATACCACAGGTAAAATATTGTTTTTAGAAGATTTGGATGAGTACCTCTACCATGTTGATCGGATGCTGATGAATTTGGATAGAGCCGGAATTTTAGCTGGTTTATCAGGGTTAGTAGTTGGTGGAATGTCTGATATGAATGATAATGCTATTCCTTTTGGCAAAACGGCAAAGGAAATTATACTAGAAGCTGTGGCAGATTATGACTATCCGGTATGTTTTGATTTTCCTGCGGGACACATTGCTGATAATAGAACGATAATGATGGGTAGCGAAGCTGTTTTGAGTGTTGGAGATAACTGCAATTTGAACTTTATTTAAAATGGCAGAGCATAATTTATTAGGAAATAAAGGTGAGGAATTGGCTAAAGAGTATCTCGAGAAATTGGGTTATCAAATTGTTGCTTCGAATTGGAGAGAGCAAAAATTTGAAATAGATTTAATTGCTATTGATAATGATGAGTTAGTGTTTGTAGAAGTAAAAACAAGAAGTACCGATTTTTTTGGAAATCCTGAAGAGGCAGTTACATATAAAAAACAACAGCATTTAATAAATGGAGCTGATTGTTATGTGCAACAAAAAGAAATAGATTTAGAGTGTAGATTTGATGTTGTGGCGGTAATTCATAATGAGAATAGCACAGAAGTGAAGCACATTAAAGCTGCTTTTTCTCCTGATTTTTAAGGGGGTAATAATCTCAATAACAGCTTTACCTGTTTTTACATTTTTAGCATAAATTTCAACAGATTTAATGTTCGGGAGCCAAAATGATCCGCCATCTAGTTGAATGAAAATTCTTTCGATATTAAGTATTTGACCTTTGTACTTCGAGTAAACCTTAAAGTGATTGTCTTTAGTTTTCTTTAATATGAAGTACATTTGTTTGGTTGAGACAAATCTGAAAGTCGCATAATCAGCATCAATTTTCAAAAATTTAAGTCCGTAAGCGTATTTTTTCTGAATCCATGTTAAAGGCTTTATCTTTCCTCCTTCTGTATTTTTAATCCAATAAATATTTATTGGATTTTCTGAGTCGAAATTACCAGATTTATCAATGTTTACATCATAAAATATTTGATTTTTATCTTTACTTCGTTCTATTTTAAATAGAGCGGTAAGCGTGTTTGAATCATTATATTCTGCTTTAGAAAAAGCAAAAAGCAATAGGCAGATTAAAACTGCGGTTATGAGTTTAAGATATTTCACTTAAATTGATACTGAATTAAAAACAAGCATATATATAATTAAAAATGCTTAATTAAAAAAGAGCATAAGTCATTTATAGTACAATAATTAAATTTATTCTAAATCGTTTTAGAAATTAGTAATTTGCAATCTTATAAATTAAATAAAGATGTCAAATAAAAGAACTTATAAAAAAGCATTTATTGTAATTACCACATTGTTTTTTATGTGGGGATTAATTACTGTTTTAGTAGATTCTCTTATCCCAAGGTTAAAAGATATTTTTGAAATAGACAACACTCAAGCAGTGTTAGTGCAGTTTGCTTTTTTTGGAGCGTATGGTTTATTTTCTATACCCGCAGGAAATTTATTACATAAGATTGGTTACAAAAAAGGAATTATGTTGGGCCTTGGAATTATGGGGGTAGGAAGTTTGTTGTTTTGGCCAGCAGCATCTATGAGAATGTTCTCCTTGTTTATGTTGGGTTATTTTATATTGGCTGCGGGGATGGTTATTTTACAAGTTGCAGCAAATCCCTATGTAACAGCTTTGGGAGATGAAAAAACAGCATCAAGTCGTTTAAATCTTGCACAGGCATTCAACTCGTTAGGAACAACCATTGCTCCAATTTTGGGAGCTGTATTTATTTTAAGTGATAATATTAAATCTTCGGAAGCAATAAAGTTGCTATCTGAAACGGCAAAAGAAGTTTATTTTTCGGCTGAAGCCTCAGCAGTTCAAATGCCATTTTTGCTGTTGGCCTTTTCTTTATTACTGTTAGTGGCTATTGTTTTTAGATCTAAGTTGCCTCAGTTGTTGACTTCTGCTGTTGAATCGAATTATATGCAGGCATTAAAGCATAAGCGTTTGAGTTTGGGAGCTATCGGAATATTTTTTTATGTTGGTGTTGAGGTTGCTATTGGTAGTTTTTTGGTTAATTATTTTTTAGACATGGAAATGGCTGCTGTAATTCGAAATAACGGATTTATGAGCAGTGTTGCCTCTCTGTTTCATGGAGATGATTTATCAAGTGTTGATGATAAAGGTATTGTTGGGAGTTTTAATGTTTTATATTGGGGTGGAGCTATGGTTGGTAGGTTTGCAGGGTTTTATTTAACTAAAATTTATAAACCTCAAAAGGTGTTAAGTTTATTTGCAATTTCGGCAATTGTATTAGTGTTGATTTCAATGTCATCAACAGGATTAGTTGCTTTGTGGGCAATATTAGCAGTAGGGTTGTTTAACTCTATTATGTTTCCAACCATTTTTAGTTTAGCAATAGAAGGCTTAGGAGAATTAAAACCACAAGGATCAGGATTGTTGTGTACAGCAATTGTTGGAGGAGCATTTATTCCGTTATTATTTGGCTATCTATCAGTAGAAATTGGATTTAAGTTCGCTTTTGTATCTGCAATCTTATGTTATGGATATATATTATTTTATAGTAAAAAAGTAAGCAGTTTATGATGAATCTTGCAATAGGAATAGATATAGGAGGAACCAATACTGTTTTTGGCATTGTAGATTCTGAAGGAAATTGCTTAGAGAAAAAAAGCATTTTAACAACAGATTACGATATTCCCGAGGGTTTAGTTAAAGCCATTTTTGAACAATTACAAGTGATGTTAATTTCTTTAAAGAAAGTTAATGTTGTTGGTATTGGTATTGGGGCGCCTAACGGGAATTATTACAATGGAACAATTGAATATGCCCCGAATCTGAAATGGAAAGGGGTTGTGAACCTGGTGAAATTGTTTTACAAGTATTTTGATGTACCTGTTTTTGTTACCAATGATGCAAACGCTGCAGCAATAGGGGAAATGACCTATGGTGTAGCAAAAGGAGTTAAAGATTTTGTTGTGGTTACATTAGGAACAGGATTAGGGAGTGGGATAGTTTGTAACGGAAAGTTGGTTTATGGTTCTGATGGTTTTGCGGGAGAACTCGGACATACTATTGTTGAAGAGAATGGAAGAGAATGTGCTTGTGGTAGAAAAGGTTGTTTAGAAACGTATGTTTCAGCAACAGGAATTGTAAGGACAGCACAACTTATGTTGGAAAAATCTTCTAAACCAAGTTTGTTAAGAGAAGTTTCAGCTGAAAAAATATCAGCTAAAGCGATTGCAGAATCTGCTAAAAAAGGAGATGAACTAGCACAAGATATTTTTGATTTTACAGCAAAAAAATTAGGCTTTAGTTTAGCTAATTTGGTGGCAATTACTTGTCCTGAAATGATTGTCCTTTTTGGAGGGTTAGCTAATGCAGGAGAATCTATAATAGAGCCTACAAAAAAATACATGGAGCAAAATTTATTGCGAATATTTAAAGAGAAGGTGAGCATCGTTCCTTCTGGACTGAAGGGCGGTAATGCTGCAATTTTAGGCGCAAGTTCATTGGTTTGGAACGAATTAAAAAAAGAAAATTTTGAGAAAGTTGAACTTAATTAAGTCAGTTGCTATTGTAACAATTGTAACAGTATTTTCATCTTGTAATCAAGAGGGAAAAACGAGCACAGAGTTTTCAGAAAAAAGTCCTTACGAACTAGTAAATCCATTTATTGGTACTGGTGGACATGGGCATACGTATCCTGGAGCAACAGCTCCTTTTGGAATGGTGCAATTAAGTCCTGATACACGATTAGAAGGTTGGGATGGCTGTTCTGGTTATCACAATACAGATTCTATAATTTATGGATTTTCGCATACACATTTGAGTGGTACGGGGGTTTCTGATTATGGAGATGTTTTATTAATGCCAACTCAAGGACAGGTTCAATTTGATAATGGATCTAAAACTGGAGCAGAAAATGGTTATGCTTCTTGGTTCGATAAGAAAACTGAAAAAGCGAGCCCTGGATATTATGAAGTGAACTTAGCAGAACACGATATTGATGTTCGGTTAACCACAACCCAAAGAGTAGGAATACATGAATATAGTTTTAATGAAAAGGGAGCTTCAAATGTTGTTTTAGATGTAACACATCGTGATGAATTATTAGATTATAGTATTGAAATGATAAGTTCTACTGAAATAGTTGGGCATAGAGTTTCTAAATCTTGGGCAGAAGAACAACACATTTATTTTGTTGTTCAATTTTCTAGAGATTTTGCAGAGCATATCTATGATTTAGGGAACAAGAAATTAGCGGTTTCTTTTGATGTTGAAAAAGGAGAAACTATAATGCTAAAAGTTGGAATTTCGTCAGTAAGTATAGCTGGAGCAAGAGCAAATTTAGAAGCTGAAGCACCGCATTGGGATTTTGAAAAATATAAAGCAGTTGCTAAGACGGAGTGGGAAAAAGCTTTAGGCAAGATTTCTGTAAAGGGAACTGATGTAGATAAATTGGCGGTATTTTATTCAGCACTTTATCATACGATGATTGCCCCAAATGTGTTTTCTGATGTTACAGGTGAATATAGAGGAATGGATCAACAAATTCATAAAACAGACAATACAGAGGCTTATACAATCTTCTCTTTATGGGATACATTTAGAGGTGCTCATCCTTTATATACAATTATAGAACAGGAGAAAACCAATGCGTTTATCAATACTTTTTTAGCACATTACGCGCAAGGAGGACGATTACCAGTTTGGGAACTCGCAGGTAATGAAACTGATTGTATGATTGGGTATCATTCCGTTTCGGTGATTACAGATGCTTATGTAAAAGGAATTAGAGGTTTTGATGCAGCTAAAGCATTCGCAGCAATGCAGCACAGTGCAACGTTAGATCATTTAGGCTTAGAATCCTATAAAAGAAAAGGGTTTATAGCTGCTGGAGATGAAGCAGAATCGGTTTCTAAAACTTTAGAATATGCTTATGATGATTGGTGTATTGCAACTTTTGCTAAAGAAATAAAAAATGATTCTGTTAGCAATGAATACATCCAAAGAGGACAATATTATAAAAATATGTTTAACCCTCAGGTTGGATTTATGCAATCCAAAATGAATGGTGGTTGGAGTTATGGTTTTAACCCTTCTGAAGTGAATTTTAATTTTACAGAAGCTAATTCTTGGCAATACAGCATGTTTGCTCCTCAAGATATCTCTGGATTAATTGATCTCTATGGAGGAAAAGAAAAATTTGATAGTAAATTGGATGAGCTGTTTGCTACAGAAATGGAATTGAGTGGAAGACATCAAGTAGATATTACGGGTTTAATTGGTCAGTATGCGCATGGTAATGAGCCAAGTCATCATATGGCGTACTTGTATAACTACATTGGTAAACCATGGAAAACGCAAGAAAAGATTAATCAAATACTAAACGAACAATACAGCAATACACCCGAAGGATTATCTGGTAATGAAGATTGTGGTCAAATGTCAGCGTGGTATGTGTTAAGCTCTATGGGATTTTATTCAGTTACACCTGGCTTGGATTATTATACCATTGGAACACCTCATTTTAATGAAGCAGCTATAAGTCTAGAAAATGGAAATACATTTACGATAAGCGCTAATAACTTGTCTGATCAGAATATATACATTCAATCGGCTACCTTAAATGGAGCAACTTATAAAAGGTCTTTCTTAAAACACGCTGCTATTATGTTTGGTGGAGAATTGGTTTTTGAAATGGGCAATCAACCCAATAAAGAATGGGGAACTGTAGAGGGAAATACGCCTATTGCTCAAATCAATCAGAAAGATGAAATTACTGCTGTGCCTTATTTTTCTTCTCCATCGCAAACGTTTTCTGATTCGTTAGAAATTAAATTGGTAAACGTTGATAAGGGTTGTGACATTTATTACTCAATTGCTAAAGAGGAATTTATAAAATATGAAAGCTCATTTAGTATTTTCGAATCGGTTAAGGTGGAAACGTATGCAATGAAAAATGGCGTAAAAAGTCATTCAGTGCAAGCATCCTATAAGAAGATTAAAGGCGGAAGATCTATTCAATTAGAGACACAATACAGCAATCAATATTCGGCAGGAGGAGATGATGCCTTAATCAATTACTTAAAAGGTTCGGCTAATTTTAGAACAGGATTCTGGCAAGGTTATGAAGGTAAAGATGTTGTTGCTGTTGTAGATTTAGGTAAAGTAGAATCCGTAAATAGTATTTCAGTGGGCGCTTTACAAGATATTAAGTCATGGATTTTTTATCCAAAATATGTTAATATTTCGGTGTCAGATAATGCAACTAATTTTAAACTGTTGGCTGAAATCAAAAATGAATTTCCGGACAATAAGCATGGAGCATTTATGCAAGAGTTTACCAAGAAAATGAATGCCCCAATAAATGTGCGATATATTAAAGTTGAGGTTGAAAACTATGGCGTTGTACCTGAATGGCACATGGGTGCTGGAGGTACTTCTTGGTTGTTTTTGGATGAGATTACTATAGAGTAGAAGTCTTATAAATTCATTTTTCATAGCATCATACGCTACCTTCTTATTTCCGCTTCCAAAGCTAGTTTTTTGTCTGTTTAGTATTGTTGCTGATTCTAAATTCAACCTAGAATCTACTGCAAAAGTTTGAATTGTTTTTATGCTAGGGAAAGATTGAAAACCATATTCTACCATAAAACGGACTACATTTTTCTAGAAAATTTCGGAAGTAACCCAATAAATTATTTCTTAATATTAGCTGTGATGCGTAATTTAGCAATATGAAAATACTTCTTATTGAAGATGAACTAAGTGTGTCTTCCTTTATTAAAAGGGGTTTAGAAGAGCAAGGGAATACGGTTTTACAAGCATTTGATGGAACTACAGGATTGAAGTTAGCATTTCAAGAAGAATTTGATGTGATAATTCTTGATGTAGTGATGCCTGGTATGAATGGACTTGAAGTTTGTGATCAATTAAAGAACAAAAGTGGGATAAATACTCCGATACTAATGCTAACAGCTCTTGGATCAACTGACGACATCGTTATTGGACTTGAAACTGGAGCAGATGACTATTTAGCCAAACCATTTAAATTTAAAGAGCTCCTTGCCCGTATTAATGCATTGGTAAGGAGAGGGCTAGGTGGGAATGAAAATGGTGCTTTAGTATTAAAAGTTCAAGACTTAAATATGAACCTAAAATCGAAAGAAGTTTACCGAGGTAATATTGAAATTGTTCTTACTGCGAGAGAATTTGGGTTGTTGGAGTATCTTTTAAAAAATAAGAATAGGGTTGTTTCAAGAACCGATATTCTAGAAAATGTTTGGGAGGTAAATTTTGATTTAGGAACAAATGTTATTGACGTTTATGTTAATTATTTACGTAAGAAAATAGAACATGGTTTTTCATCTAAAATTATTAAAACAGTTATTGGGATGGGTTATGTCATTAAAGAATAAAGGATGAAAATAAGCACTCGGTTAGCTATCACATTCTCCATTATTTCAAGTGTTATTTTTATAGCTTTTGGGCTTACAGTATATGTGTTGGAATCAAATTATAGACAACAGAGTTTTCAAGAAAGATTAAAGGAGAGAGTAATTATTACAGAGAAGATATTTTTAGAGAAAGAATCATTTAGCCCAATTGACTTCGAGAAAATTACAAATCAATTTCTCCATACTTTGCCAGAAGAAACGAAAGAGGTGATACGAATTAAAAAAAATGTTGAACCTGTATTTAAATACAAATACCCAAAAGAAGTAAAGAGTGATTTATCAAGAAATAACAAACTCGAATTTGAATATTCAGAAATTCAAGGGGAAAGTAGAATTTTTAATATTAAAGGTAAAGAATACATCATTATAGTTTCGGCTGTAGATCATGTTGGTTTAAAGAATCTATCTTTTTTAAAAAACATAATAATTATATTAGCATTACTAAGTGTTCCTTTGATTTCAATTGGCAGCTTCATTATTGCAAGGAGAGCTTTACTTCCTATTTCAAAAAAGATTGATAAAGCAAATACAATTACAGCTACAAATCTGCATCAACGGTTAAATGTTCACAATCCTAATGATGAAATAGGAAATATGGCGATAGCGTTTAACAAATTATTGGATAGACTAGAGGAATCTTTTGAAGCCCAAAAAGCATTTATTCGTAATGCTTCACATGAAATTAGAAACCCATTAACAGCTATAATGGGTGAGGCTGAAGTTATTAATAGTAGGGTACGAACAACTAGAGAATATCAGAAGTCTTTAACTACTATCCTTTCTGAAGCTGAAACTTTAAATTTAACGGTAAATAATCTTTTACAGTTATCAAAAGTTAATGCGAATGAAGAAAGTATCAATTATCATATGTTACAATTCAATGACTTTTTAATAGAAATAAAGAAAAGCTTTGATTTTCTGAATCCTAAAAACCAAGTATTATTAAGTGTAGAAAAAGAGAGTAAGGAGTTTTTAATTTCAGGAAATAAGAATTTGTTAAAAACTGCTATTCTCAACTTATTCGATAACGCATGTAAATTCTCATCTAATAACGAAGTTGAAGTTCTCTTGAAAAAAGATAAAAACTGGTTAATATTATCGGTTAAGGACATCGGAATTGGTATTGAAAATAACGATATTGAAAAAGTTGTCACTCCATTTTATAGAGGGAATAATGTTGTAAATATTAAAGGATCTGGTATTGGCTTGTCACTTACCTCCAAGATAATAAACCTTCATGAAGGTGTGCTTGAGATTAATTCAGAAATAGGAATTGGCACAGAAATCCAAGTCATTCTTCCTTTAATTTTAAGCTAACCTTTAAATTCTAATCTTATTTTAATGCCGGTCTAATTCTGTTCTAATTTCACCATTATATCATTGTGTAAAATTTATAAATGATGGGAAAAATGAAAGCAAAAAAAGGATTATTTTCGAATATAAAACAAGATCTCCCTGCTAGTATTGTCGTATTTTTTGTTGCGGTACCTTTATGTTTAGGAATTGCACTCGCTAGTGGAGCTCCTTTGTTCTCTGGGTTAATATCCGGAATAGTTGGCGGAATAATAGTTGGAGCACTTAGTAATTCATCTTTAGGTGTAAGTGGTCCTGCGGCAGGTCTAGCGGTTATTGTGTTAACTGCTATACAGACACTAGGCGTGTTTGAAGTGTTTTTATTAGCGGTTGTATTGGCTGGTATTCTCCAAATAATAATGGGGTTATTAAAAGGTGGTGTTATCGGATACTACTTTCCTTCCTCTGTTATTAAAGGGATGTTAACAGGTATAGGAATCATTATCATTTTAAAACAAATTCCGCATGCTTTTGGTTATGATACTGATTATGAAGGGGACCTTACCTTTCAGCAAGCTGATGGTGAAAATACATTTAGCGAGTTGTTTAATATGCTTGACTATATATCGCCTGGAGCAGTAATAGTCAGTATTATATCTTTAATAATATTATTAAGTTGGGATATCTATTTAACTAAAAAGCATAAGGCATTCAAACTAATTCAAGGTCCATTGGTTGCGGTAGCTGCAGGTATTGGTTATCAACTTATTTCTTCTACCTACTTTCCAAGTTTTGCCATTCAAAGTCAGCATCTTGTAAGTGTTCCTGTTCCTGAAAATTTTAGTGGATTTATTAATCAGTTTACATTTCCAGATTTTTCTGCTATTCTAAGTTCAAAGGTATGGGTAGTAGCTATTACAATAGCAGTAGTTGCAAGTTTAGAGACTTTATTAAGTGTTGAAGCTACAGATAAACTAGATCCGAATAAGCAAGTAACAAGTACAAATAGAGAACTACTGGCCCAAGGTGCAGGAAACATTATTTCAGGATTAATTGGAGGGTTACCAGTAACACAAGTTATTGTAAGAAGTTCTGCAAATATTCAATCTGGAGGGAAATCAAAATTAGCAGCTATTCTTCATGGTTTTTTTCTGTTAATATGTGTTGGCTTAATTCCTTTTGTACTTAATATGATTCCATTGGCAGTGCTTGCTTGCATTCTTTTTGTAGTTGGTTTTAAATTGGCTAAACCAAGTTTATTTAAACAGATGTACAAGTTGGGCTGGAGTCAATTCTTACCCTTCTTGGTAACAATTGTCGGAATAGTCTTTACAGATTTACTTAAAGGAATAGCAATGGGAGTAATTGTAGGGCTTGTAATACTGCTTAGAAACAGCTTTAAGAACTCTCACTTTCTTCATAAAGAAGTTTTAGCTGACAACGGGCAAAGAAGGGTTAAAATGACTCTTGCAGAGGAAGTGACTTTTATTAACAAAGGAGCTATTCTAAAATCATTGGATAAAGTACAAGATGGAGCTCATCTAACAATTGATATGAGCAAATCAATTAGTATTGATTATGATGTATTAGAAATTATTGATAATTACAAAAGTACATCTGAAGAAAAAGGAATAAAAGTTAAGTTAATTAACAGAGGTGAAGTACAAACAGCAGATTATTAAAAACTGAAAAAATTATAGAATATGAAGGATAAACAAGTTAAAACAGAATATAATTATTTAGTTCTTACCGATTTTTCTGAAGCATCTTATAGCGCCTTAAAATATGCTATTTCATTAGCTAAATTAATTAAAGGTAATATACATGTATGCCACATTGCAAATCCAAGTAAGATTGTACAGAATGATAATCAAGTTGCAGCAATAAGAGACATCACTACTGAAACTAAAAAAATTGAAAAGAAAATAGGAGCTATTGTTGAGATGATAATGGCAGAAGGAATTAATGCAATTCCTTATTGTTCTATTGGAAATATTATTTATGATTTTGAGGAGCTAGTCACTCAACTTAAACCTGATGTGGTTATCCTCGGGAAAAAGCCAGAAAACCCAAAATTATCAGGGAAGATAACAAGCTATTTGATAAATGAATATCTGGGATCATTATTAATAGTTAAAGAAGATGATGTATTCCAAAATAGCACTAAAATTTCTGTAGCATGCAATAATAATACATTTGATTTATATGATCCGAAGCTAATTTTCTCACTAAACAATCAAACAAAGCTTCCATTAAGGCTTTTAAATATCAAACAAAAAAATGGCTCCTTTGAGGAAATAACAGTCCCACAAACATGGAGGGAATCATCTTATGAAATAGATCAAAATATTCAACTCGAACAACACGCAACAATTGTAGATTCAATAGTTCAGCAGATTACCAATAATGATACAGAGCTATTATGTATTGGAAGAGGAAAATCAAGAAACTACCTACAAAGAATGTTTTCAAGTAGACCTTCAACTCTGCTAGATTTAGTTAATAAAATTCATACACCCATTTTGGTAATGGGAACTAATTCTTAATTAATAGACTCATAAAAGAAATGAAAACACAGACAAAAGAAACACAAGACAACCTTTCACCGGGTGATGCACGCAATATTTTAATAGAAGGTAATAACAGATTCGTAAAAAGTTTACAATTAGCTAGAAATTTACAATATCAAGTTTTAGAAACAAGTAAAGGGCAGTTTCCTTTTGCTGCAATTCTAGGTTGTATCGATTCTCGAGTGCCAGCTGAATTGGTATTTGACCAAGGAATAGGTGATGTTTTTAGCATTAGAGTAGCAGGGAATATCATTAATGAAGATGTTTTAGGCTCATTGGAATATTCTTGTAAAGTAGCAGGATCAAAGATTGTCGTTGTTATGGGGCATTCAGAATGTGGGGCCGTAACTGCAGCATGTAATGATGTAAAGTTGGGGAATATTAGTGCCTTATTAGATAAAATAAAACCAGCTGTTAATACAATTAAAGATGGTGATCAAGAAATGTCTAATAATGATATTGAAAAAGTAGCAGTGAAAAATGTAAAATTATCCATCGAAAGAATAAAAAAAGAGAGTTCGATACTTCGTGAAATGGAAAAGAATGGGGAGATAGAAATAGTAGGAGCAATGTACTCTTTAGCTACGGGCAAAGTAGAGTTCTTATAAGCTTAAAATAACACTCTATAAAATTAAAATTATGAAACCAATAGTAAGTATAATAATGGGCAGTACATCTGATATGCCTGTAATGAAACAAGCAGCAGAAATTCTAGATGAACTTGAAATTCCTTTTGAAATAAATGCGTTGTCAGCCCATCGCACACCAGAAATGGTTGAGGAATATGCTAAGTCTTCCTATGAAAAAGGTATTAGAGTTGTTATTGCTGGCGCTGGTGGAGCAGCTCATTTGCCAGGAGTAATGGCATCTATGTGTACCATTCCTGTTATTGGAGTTCCTTGTCGTTCAGCAATATCTATAGATGGATGGGATTCGATATTGTCTATTCTACAAATGCCTCCAGGTATTCCTGTAGCTACTGTTGGTTTAGATGCAGCTAAAAATGCAGGAATTTTGGCAGTACAAATTTTGGCAGCTGGGGATGTTGAATTGCATAAAAAAGTAGTTGTTTTCAAAAATAACTTGAAAGATAAAATTGTAAAAGCTAATGAAGACTTAACTAGTTATAAATTTAAGCATAGAGTATTTTAATTGTTATAGTATAATTACTTGTTTTAAACCGAATTTTGGTCGTACTATTTCAGCGGTACTCAATACAGGCGATTACTTTTCAAACTCAGTTTTCACAACATTATACGCGAGCTTCTTATTTCCGTAATAATCTATAACAGACCAACTCGGACCTGGCCAGCAATCGTTGAGTTGCCAAAATAAAGAACCCATACAATGAGGTTGGTTATTCATATGTGCACGAATGGCTATTTGCATTCCTTTAGCTTGAGTCTCTTGGCTAAGGTTAACAAACTCTTCGAATGATGTTGGTGCATCATAATACTGCTTAATATGGTCTAATATTAAGCCATTACCAATGTAGCTTTTTTGTCTGTTGAGCATTGTTGAAGATTCTAAACTCAAACTAGAATCATGAGCAAATGTTTTAATGGTTTCCATATTAGGGAAAGATTGGAAACCATATTCTACCATAAAACGCCCTACATTTTCCTCGAAATTCTCGAAAGGTTCTTTGCCGTGCCATACACCCCAATAGTGCATAGATCCATGGTTAAAGTTTTCTGGAGTTCCCCAATTGCTCGAAGGAGAAGAAGGCGTGTAATTTCTGCTTGGATCTAACTCCTTGCAAAGTGTTGGAATTAAGTCATGAAACACTTGATCGTATCCATTCCAAAGGTGAATAGAATCAGTAGGGGAGTAGTTGTATTGTTTTTGCCATCCCCAATTTTTCCAAGCCACTTCAATTTCATTATTGCCACACCATAAAGCGATAGAAGGATGATTTCTTAAACGGATAACGTTTTGTTTCACCTCTTGTTTTACATCCTCTAAAAATGCAGAATCAACAGGGTACAGACTTCCGGCAAACATAAAATCTTGCCATACTAAAATTCCTTTTTCATCACAGAGGTCATAGAAAATATCATTTTCATAAATCCCACCACCCCAAACACGCAACATATTCATGTTAGCATCTGCCACATCAGTTAATAGTTTGTGATATTGAGTATTGCTCACATTCGTTAAAAATATGTCCTGAGGAATGTAATTGGCGCCTTTCATAAAAACAGGTTTACCGTTTAACTTAAAGTAGAAGGAAGTACCAATACTATCTTTTTCATTTGCCAATTCAATGGTTCTAATTCCATAGCGAATGTCTTTTTGGTCAATTAATTCGTCTGCATTAAAAAGGGCAACATACAAATCATTTAAAAGAGGTTTACCCATTCCGTTACACCACCAAAGTTTTGGGTTTTGAATGGTGAATTCATATTTAATGCTATTGAGTCCTTTTTTGACTTTTTGCTCATGTTTTTCACCATTTATTTCAAAAAAGTATTGTTTTTCTTCTGGATTTGATGATTCAACAGTTATTTCTGTTGTTATTGTTGCGATTTTTTCTGAAATGCTTTTTGTTTGAACAGATATATCCGTAATTCGAGCCTCATTCCACGTTTTGATGTTAATTGGTTTCCATATACCAGAAGTAATAAAACGAGGTCCCCAATCCCAACCAAAATGGTAGGCAGCTTTTCTGGTAAATGAGCTAACTCTAACTTCTCCCGTTTCACAACCAGAAGGCAAAGAGTAGGGGTAGTTTTTTTGTTTTTCTTTGTTGTAATTGATGGGAGAAATGAACTGGACTTCTAATTTATTTGTCCCAACTTTTAACAACGATTTAATGTCGGCTTTCCAAGTTCGAAACATGTTGGTAGAAGAGATTATTTTTTCTCCATTGAGTTTTACCTCAGCATAAGTATCTAAGCCCTCAAATTCTATTTCAATGTTGTTATCTTGAAGTTGTTCTGGAGTGACTTCAAATGATTTTCGATATTTCCAATCAATTTTTTCTATCCATTGGAGTTCTTGTTCGTTGGTTTCCCAATAAGGATCTTCAATTAATTTATTGGCAATTAAATCGGTATGGATTACGCCCGGAACTTTAGCGGAATACCATTGTTCTGTTTGTGCATGGTAAAATTCCCATGCGCCATTTAAGTTAATTTTTTCAACTGTTTGACTGTCTCTTTGCTCTGAATTAGAACATCCAAACATAAAAAACAGCGATATGATATAGAGTAGTTTTTTCATTTTATTTTGTTCTTTTTATTTGTCATTCAGAACGACATTTTACTAGGAATTTTTAATTCCTAGTAAAATGATGCTGAAGAATCTATTGACTTATAAGTGCGTTGTTTAGATTCTTCGATTTATTCTGTATACACTTCGACAAGCTCAGTGTGACAAAATTATAGTTCAGAATGGCAGTTCTTTTAAAATAGAAGTAATTTTTTCTTCATCAATAATTGTTCTAACACCCATTCCTAAAGCTTCCGTTTCCGAATTTGATTTATGAATAGTAAAGTGCAACGCATCAATTCCAGTTTCCGATAGCTCAACAGCATTAGAGCTATTTACGCCACTTCCTGCCATTATTTCTATTTCACCATTCGCTTGTTTTACGAGGGCTTTTATATTCTCAATTCCATTAATTGCTTTATCATGTTGTCCTGAAGTTAATATCCGATTAACACCAAAATTGATGAGGCTCGTTAATGCTTCTGTAGGGGTTTTTACAAAGTCAAAAGCTCTATGAAACGTAACTTCTAATGCTAAGTTTCGGGCAGCTTCAATTAAATCAATGTTACTTTCAAAATCCAGTTCGTTTTGAGGTGTTAAACAGCCAAAAACAACTCCAGAACCACCAGCATCTTTTACCATTTTAATGTCTTGGAGCATTATTAAAACATCTTCTTTGGAGTAGCTAAATCTACCTTCAATATGTCGAATCATCACATGCACTTCAACTCCTTGTTCAGCACATTGTTTAATTAACCCAAAACTAGGCGTTAAACCACCTACATTTAATGCGGAGCATAATTCAACACGGTTGGCACCATGTTTCTTTGCAGCTATTGCTCCATCTACGGAGTCTATACAGAATTCAATTTTCATCTTACTATTATTTCATCCATAAATACCCAAGCTTTAGAACCTGCAGCTTCATGCCAATCGGGTACTTTCTTAATGTTGGTTGCTTTCACTTTTATGAATCTGGTATGTTGTCGTTCAAAACCTGTTCTAAAGGTTTTAATCAATTTTCCTCTTTGTTTTGGTTTAATATTTTCATTATCTAACGTTGGAACAGTTTCGTAATGATTACCATCACTAGATATTGAGAACTCAACTTTAGTCGGAAAGAATATCCATGAGTTGTTGTACTGAAAAAAGTTAATCGCTATTTCACTTATCTTTTGTGACTCATTGCTTAAATCAACCTCTCCTAAATCTAATATTATTTCAGCATCATTCCCATAGAATCCTTGCCAGTTCCCATCTCTAAAATCAAGTGAGCCTGTTCTACCATCAACCAATCCAGAATCACCTCCAGCTGTGTACCATTGGTTGTATTCTGATTTGTATTGTATTTTTTTGCCAATGGCATTGTGGTTCTCAAAATGTTGAGTGGTTGGTTCTCCATAAACAACATCATTCTTATACGCCTGAACAGATAGCATTCCGGAACTACCTAATTTAATTTCTTTTTCTATAGGTGTAAATTTATCGGGTTTAACAGTATTTGTATCATTTTCGCCATGCCAACCATATTGCCAATACTGTTTTAATGTTAAATCATCGTTTCCAGCTTCAGGGGTTATAATTATTTGATTATCTTTTATAGCGCTGCTAATGGTAGCTGCAATATTCTCAAATCCATAATTAACTCCTTTGTTTTTTAAGATGGGATAATGATATTGAACACGATTATAAAATTCAGTATAATTTCTTTCTTTAGGATAGCTCCAAAGCACCTCACTCATGGCTAATAATCTTGGAAAAACCTTACTATCCAAATTAGCTTCGTCAGGAACATGTTCCGACCATAAATTACATTCACCACCAATAATAAAGTGCTGTTTATCTGTTGCTAATTCTTTTGGGATAGGATCAAAGTTGTACACTTTTTCTAAATCAATTGCCTTTAAATCATAATCGAAATAAGCATGGCTTGTTGGAGACATAATCGCATTATGACCCGAGTTAGCAGCCATAATTCCGCCTTCCATACCACGCCAACTTTGTACAGTTGCATTTTCTGATAATCCACCTTCTAAAATTTCATCCCATCCAATCAGTTGTCGGCCGTTTTTGTTTAAGAATTTTTCAACTCTCGAAATAAAATAACTCTGTAAACTATGTTCATCTTTTAGGCCTTCATCCTTTATTCTTTTTTGACATTTAGCACAATGTTCCCATCTGAATTTAGGAGCTTCATCGCCACCAATGTGAATGTATTCTGAAGGAAATAGCTCCATTACTTCAGTCAAAACAGCCTCTAAAAAGATAAAAACAGAATCGTTTCCAGCACAATATATTTCTTTAAAAACACCCCAATCATTGGCTACATTAACTTGCTCACCATTACAAGATAGGTGAGGATAAGCTGCAATAGCAGCTTGAGAATGACCGGGTAATTCAATTTCTGGAATAACGGTAATGTGTCTTTCTTGAGCGTAGGCTACAATTTCTTTAATTTCTTCTTTGGTATAAAATCCACCATATTTTTCGCCATTGAGTTCTGTTCTCCAAGCTCCAATTTCTGTAAGCTTAGGATATTTATCAATGGCAATTCTCCAGCCTTGGTCTTCTGTTAAATGCCAGTGCAGCACGTTCATTTTGTAGAGAGCCAACAAATCGATATACTTTTTTACCACTTCCTTTTCATAAAAATGACGCGAGCAATCTAAGAGTAATCCTCTGTGTTTGAATTTTGGAGAATCTTTAATTTCAACAGATGGTATGAAGTAGTTTGTGCCTTCTTTATTTAATAGTATTAGTTGTTTTAGAGTTGTTAGGCCTCTAGCAATTCCTAATGTAGTATGAGAAGATAGATTAATGTTTTTCTTGCTTATATCTAAAGTATAATGTTTAGATTGACTCTTTTCTAAAAGGTTAATTGAGATTGTATTTTTGCTTTTCCTAGAGTTTGAAAGAATAATATCTAATCCAGTTTCATTTTTTAGAAATGCTCTAAAAAAACTTGCCTCTTTTTTACAAGGTTTAGATGCGTGAATCTGAACTTCTGAATTTAAATGAAAAAACCCATCTAATCTATCTATATTTTTTGGGATAGGGATAATATTATAATTCGCACTTTTAGGAGGTTGAATTTCCTTTTCAGAACCACACCCAACCAAACACCAAACACAAAAAACTAACCACCAACTCTTACCACTCCATTTCATATGTTGCATCTTTCATTCCGTTTGTATTGGTATCTTTTTGAGCATAGTTAAATCCTGCGTAAACACTGTGTCCGCCAACTTCACCATTTTTATTAATGGCTAAAAATCCAACTTGTAACCCTTTAATGTCTTTGTGTTTTTTTATGATACGATCAACAGCTTCTTTGCAGGCTTCTTGTGGCGATTTACCGTGTCGCATTAATTCTACAACAGTTGCCGATCCTGCAATTCTAATAACTGCTTCACCCATGCCAGTTGCACAAGCTCCACCAACCTCGTTATCCACAAAAAGACCGGCACCAATAATGGGTGAATCGCCAACTCTTCCGTGTAATTTATATGCCCAACCACTTGTGGTACAAGATCCCGAAATGTTTCCTTCAGTATCCATGGCTAACATGCCAATAGTATCGTGATTTTCTGAGTTGATTTCTGGCTTTTTTTGAACCTCGCTTTCCTTCCATTTTATCCATTCGGCTTTCGCTTCTGGAGTCAATAAATCTCTATGTTCAAATCCTTTAGAAATGGCAAAATCATAAGCCCCTTTTCCAACTATCATAACATGTGGAGTGTCTTCCATCACTTTTCTTGCTACAGAAATAGGGTGTTCAATGTCTTGTAAAAAAGCAACTGCACCACATTCATTCTCGTGGTTCATAATACAAGCATCTAATGTTACTTTACCGTCTCTATCAGGTAATCCGCCTAAACCAACACTTCTGTTGTCTGCATCAGATTCAGTTACTCTAACACCCGCTTCAACAGCATCTAAAGCGTTACCACCATTTTCTAAAATTTCCCAAGCAGCTTTATTCGCCTCTATACCATGGTTCCATGTAGATATTACAATGGGTTTGGTTACAGGTACTTCCGATTTTATCTCTTCAATTGGTGTGTCATTGTTTGTTCCGGGAACACATTTGGCTAATAGGATTCCTCCCAAACCTAAGGCGCTTGTTTTTAAAAATTTTCTTCTTGACATGAATTTTTATTAAACAGTTTTTATCTGCTAAAGGTAAGTATTAAAAGCAAAATATATTTAATCTGATTTAGGTACTAGAAATGGTAGTAAAAGAAACGTTTTATCTGTAAAGGCCTCTTTGTTTGCCGTTTATCCCATTTTGCTCTGATTTTCCGTTAGTTATTATATCTTTGATAAAAATTTAAATGGATATAAACATGAAGAAAATTATTGTAGGAACAATTGCAGCAGCATTAAGTATTCCAATGTGTTTCGGACAAGCGAGCTCTGTAGAAGAATTAAAAGGAGCTAATTTAAATTGGCAAAACAAAGATTTAAAAATTGATGCAACAGCTGGTGTTAGTGTCAGAAAAGCTTATTTAGAATTTTTAAAAGACAAAGAAGCGAAGAAAACTGTTATTGTTGCAGTTATCGATAGTGGAGTTGATATTGAACATGAAGATTTAGCAGGTAAGATTTGGACGAACAAAAAAGAGATTCCGAACAATAATATTGACGATGATAAGAATGGTTATATTGATGATGTGCATGGTTGGAGCTTTTTAGGAGGCAGTAATGGAGAAAATATTAATGAAGAAAACCTTGAGTTTACACGAATTGTAAAAAGAGGAGAGAAAGATAATCCTTTGTATAAAGCTGCTAAAGCTGAATATGATGCAGACCTTAAAGCTAAGACAGCAACACTTGAGAGTCTAGAAAAATCTGCGGCTAAGATTAATGAACTTAAAGCAACAATTAAAACTGCTACTGAGATTGAAGTGAACTCATTAAAAGATTTAGAAAAAGTGATTTCTGAAGATTCGAATGTGCTTGCAGCCAAAACATTTTTAACAAATAGATATAAAGCTGGATTTACTGAAAAAGGATTAGAAGGGTATAGGATGTACATTCAAAAATACGTTGATACGTATTTAAATCTTGACTTTAATCCAAGAGAAGTAGTTGGAGATGATCCTTATAATATGGATGATAAGAATTACGGAAATAGTGATGTTAGAGGTACGGCTGCTACACACGGAACATTTGTTGCTGGTATTATTGCAGCAAAAAGGAACAACAAAATTGGAATTAATGGAATAGCTGAAAGTGTTCAAATTATGGCATTAAGAGCAATTCCTGATGGAGATGAAAGAGATAAAGATGTAGCGTTAGCAATTATGTATGCTGTAGATAATGGTGCTGATATTATTAACATGAGTTTCGGAAAAACATACTCTCCGAATAAAAGCTTTGTTGATAAGGCAGTAAAGTATGCTGAAGATAACAATGTATTATTGGTGCATGCTGCAGGAAATGAAGGGAAAGATATTGATGTACACACAAAATATCCAAGTAATATTTATACAGATGGAACTTTGGTAAAAACGTGGTTAACTATTGGTGCAAATTCTGCAAAAGCAGGCAGAGAGTTGCCAGCAGTTTTCTCAAACTACGGAGCAGTAAATGTTGATATGTTTGCGCCAGGAGTTAAAGTTGTTTCTTTAGATACTGGAAGTACTTATGGAAATATGAATGGAACGAGTTTTTCTTGTCCAGTGGTTGCCGGAGTTGCAGCATTGGTATTGTCTTATTACCCAGATTTAACTGCGGTTCAATTAAAAGATATTTTAAAAGAAACAGCAGTAGCTGTTAAACCTTCTAAAGTATATGTTCCGGGTAGAGTAGCTGAGAAAAGAGCAAAAACAAAGTTTAAGAAGTTATCGAATACAGGTGGAGTTGTTAATGCATATAAAGCATTGGAATTAGCCGAAAAGAGAAGTGCTAAGTAATTAGCGTTAAAGCATAAAAAAAGCTCCTAAACGAATTCGGTTAGGGGCTTTTTTATTTGGTACAATGTTATTGTTTTGCCCGAGGCTTACATTGTTTTTTCTTCTTATTGTTAAAGTTCCCTTTTTTCTTGAAAGGTTTTCTTTCCGTGTCATATTTAGGACCAAGCTCAAAACCTTCTGGTAAAGCTCTTTTTTCAACTTCACTACCAATTAAACTTTCAATCTTACTAAAGTTAAAACAATCATCAGAATTAATAAAAGTTAATGCTACTCCAGTATTATCTCCCCTTGCAGTTCGTCCAATACGGTGTATATAATCTTCAGCATCACTTGGTATGTCATAATTGATAACCAAATTAATTCCTTTAATATCAATCCCTCTAGAAAGTACATCCGTAGCAACTAGTAATTTTATTTTCTTGTTTTTAAAGTCTAATAAAACACCTTCTCTTTCTTGTTGATTTAAGTCAGAGTGAATTCCTTTAGCAGGCAAACCTACTTTGTTTAAAGCTTGTACTATTTCTTTAACAGTTGCTTTTCTTGAAGAGAAAACTAAAACAAAATTATGGTCCTTTTCTTTAAGAATTTCACTGATTAATTTTATTTTTTGGTGATTGTGAACCAAGTAAGCAGCCTGTGTAATTCCTTTGTTAGGTTTAGAAATGGCAATATTTATGGTAATTGGATCTTTTAATAAGGTAGCCGAAAGTTGTCTTATTTTAGGCGGCATTGTTGCCGAAAAAAGTAAATTTTGTCTATCCTTAGGAAGTTTGTTAGCAATTTTTGTAATATCTTCATTAAACCCCATGTCTAACATTCTATCACCTTCATCAAGTATAAAATGTTTTACTCCTGAAGTATCAAAATAACCCATATTTAAATGAGACATAAATCGACCAGGTGTACAAATTACAATGTCTGCTCCAGTTGTTAATGCTTTCTTTTCTGCATCAAAACTTCGGCCATCACCACCACCATAAATGGCAATAGATGTAGCTTCAGTAAAATAGCTCAACCCTTCAATTTGTTGGTCAATTTGTATGGCTAACTCTCTGGTAGGCACAATGATTATTGTACTTACTTTATCAGAGCTTCCTCTTTTACAAATAGCATTTAAAATGGGTAATACAAAGGCTGCAGTTTTTCCTGTTCCAGTTTGAGCAACAGCAATCATATCTTTATTGTCCATTACCGCAGGAATTGCTTCTTGTTGTATTGGTGTTGGTTTTTCAAACCCCATTGCATCTAGTGCTTCTAATACTTGGGGTTCAAATCCTAATTCGTTAAATTTCATTCAGTTATTTTTATTAGTTCTATTAATCGTTGTGAGTGTTTATTGGCAATGTCAATTGCATTATTTTTAGCTGTCTCAGAGTATCCGTTAATATCATTACAAAAGAGTTCTCCAACATATTGTAATTTGCAATATTCGGATAAACCTTGTAACGGAAATGTTATTTTCTGAATAACCTCGTTTGGGTAGTCTTTTTCTGGGCTTCCAATTGTAAAGGAGACAATTACTCGTTTTCCAGTTAATTTGGATTCTGCGCCAAAGGCAAAACCATATTCAAAAACTTTATCAATCCAATGTTTTAAGATAGCAGGCATATTGTACCAAAAAAGTGGGAACTGAAAAATAACAGTATCAGCCTTTAATAAAGCTTCTTGTTCCGCTTTAATATCAATATTAAAATCAGGATAAAGTTGATCCAAATGTCTTAATTCGGTATTCGCTTCTTTAGAAATGATATCGCTTATTATTTTGTTTCCGATAGATTTTTCAATAACTGGATGTGCCAGTATCATTAATGTATTACTCATAATTATCAAATACTTTACCTTCTTCTACTTTTAAATAAACCAGAGTTTTTAAAATGTGTAATAATCTCTTCCTCTGTTTTTGTGGATTCGCAAACTTTTTCCCAAGAAACTTCTCCGCCAGCTAAAACAAAATTGTCTTGAGCAGAAAGGCTTAATGTCGTTATTAAGGTAATTATAAGAATGATGTATTTCATAATCTATTTTTCTTGGTGGAGAATATCGGAGTCGAACCGATGACCTCTTCACTGCCAGCGAAGCGCTCTAGCCAACTGAGCTAATCCCCCAATTTATAAAAGTAAAAATATCAATTTAAATCAACAATACTTATATTTGTTCTCTTAAAACGTACAATTATGAGCGAAAAAATCAGCACAAATAAAGCGCCAAAACCAATGGGCTTATACCCGCATGCACGTAAAGTTGGTAATTTATTGTTTTTATCTGGAGTAGGACCAAGAGCAGCTGGTTCGGGTAGCGAAGAAGCTAATATCCCGGGTTTAAAATATGATAAGAACGGTAATTATGAGGCCTTTGATTTTGAAGCGCAATGTCGTTCGGTTTTCGATAATGTAAAAATTATTTTAGAAGAGTCAGGGTCTAGCTGGGAGAATTTAGTGGATGTAACTACTTATTTAACAGATATGAAACGTGATTTTAAAACATATAATCGGGTTTATGCGGAGTATTTCAAGGATAATCAACCCTGCAGAACAACCGTTGAAGTAAATGCGTTACCTTCTCCAATTTCTATTGAATTGAAGTGTATTGCTACGATAGATTAACGTTTTAATCCCCTTTAAAAGGGATAATAAAATAATCTCGATTTTTTTGGGATGTGATTTTCTCGGGGTATGTTTTCGTCAGATTGAAAGGACACAGCTAGCATTTTAAAAAACCCTCTAAATACCCCTTGAAATGGAGACTGAAATAGATTTTCTTTCAGTAAATTCGCACTTCTTAAAATAGAACATGAGCCAATACAAAACATACCCAAAGCTTGATTTACCTAATGTAGCTAAAGAAGTATTAGATAAATGGGAAGCAAATAAAGTTTTCGAGAAAAGTATCTCAACAAGAGAAGGAAAGGATCCTTTCGTATTTTATGAAGGACCACCTTCAGCAAACGGATTACCTGGTATTCACCACGTAATGGGAAGAGCGATTAAAGATATCTTTTGTCGTTATAAAACATTAAAAGGATTTCAAGTTAAGCGTAAAGCTGGATGGGATACACATGGTTTACCAGTTGAATTAAGTGTTGAGAAGAAATTAGGAATTACAAAAGAAGATATTGGTAATAAAATTTCTGTTGACGAATACAATAAAGAGTGTAGAGAGACAGTAATGCAATACACGGATATTTGGAATAGCCTTACTGAAAAAATGGGTTATTGGGTAGATATGGATGATCCGTATGTAACGTATGAAAATAAGTACATGGAAACTGTTTGGTGGTTGTTAGGTCAGCTTTACGCCAAAGGATTAATGTATAAAGGATATACAATTCAGCCTTATTCGCCAGCTGCTGGTACAGGTTTAAGTTCTCACGAAATTAACCAACCGGGTTGTTATCAAGATGTAAAAGACACGACTGCTGTTGCTCAATTTAAGATTACAGACTCATCTAAATTAGGTGTTGAAGAGGCTCATTTCTTAGCTTGGACAACAACTCCTTGGACTCTTCCGTCTAATACGGCTTTAGCTGTTGGAAAGAAGATTGATTATGTGTTGGTTAAATCTTTCAATCAATACACGCATCAACCAATTAATGTTGTTTTAGCGAAACCTTTATTGGGGAAGCAATTTTCAGGAAAATATTTTGAGTCAGAAGAATTGAATTATTCTGAAGGAGATAAAAAAATACCATTTACAGTTATTGGAGAATTTAAAGGTGCTGATTTAGTTGGAATGACTTATGAGCAATTATTACCTTATGCTTTACCGCATGAAAATTTAGAAAAAGCATTTCAGGTAATTTCTGGAGATTTTGTTACTACAGAAGATGGAACAGGAATAGTACACATCGCACCAACATTTGGACAGGATGATGCACAAGTAGCTAAAGATGCTGGAGTTCCAGCAATGTTAGTGTTAGATGATAAAGGAAATGAAGTTCCTTTAGTTGATTTACAAGGTAGGTTTAGACCAGAAATGGGAGAATTTGCTGGAATGTATGTGAAAAACGAATATTACAAAGATGGAGAAGCGCCAGAGAAATCTGTTGATGTTCAGCTTTGTATCAAATTAAAAGAAGAAAATAAAGCGTTTAATGTTTCAAAATACGAGCACAGTTACCCACATTGTTGGAGAACTGATAAGCCTGTATTGTATTACCCATTAGATTCTTGGTTTATAAAATCTACTGCGGTAAAAGACAGAATGATTGAATTAAACAAAACGATTAACTGGCAACCAGAAAGTACTGGAACAGGCCGTTTTGGTAATTGGTTAGAAAACTTAAACGATTGGAATTTATCTCGTTCACGTTATTGGGGTATTCCAATTCCAATCTGGAGAACAGAAGAAGGAGATCAAGAAATTTGTATCTCTTCGGTAGAACAATTAAAAGCTGAGGTAGAGAAATCTATTGCTGCTGGCTTTATGACTGAAAACCCATTGGCAGAATTTGTTGTTGGAGATATGTCTAAAGAAAACTATGAGACATTTGATTTGCATAAAAATTATGTAGATGAAATTACATTGGTTTCAGCTTCGGGTAAACCGATGAAAAGAGAATCAGATTTAATTGATGTTTGGTTCGATTCAGGTTCGATGCCTTATGCACAGCAACATTATCCTTTCGAGAATAAAGAAGCAATTGATAATAACGAGTTTTTTCCGGCTAATTTTATTGCTGAGGGAGTAGATCAAACAAGAGGCTGGTTCTTTACATTGCATGCCATTGCAACAATGGTATTTGATTCTGTAGCTTATAAAAGTGTTATCTCAAATGGTTTAGTTTTAGATAAGAAAGGAGTTAAAATGTCTAAACGATTAGGCAATACAATTGATCCTTTTGAAACTGTAGATAAATATGGAGCTGATGCCACGCGTTGGTATATGGTTACCAATGCATCGCCTTGGGATAATTTAAAGTTTGATTTAGATGGTATTACAGAAATTCAACGTAAGTTTTTCGGAACACTTTATAATACGTATGGTTTCTTTGCCATGTATGCTAATTTAGATGGGTTTACATATGCAGAAGCTGAGGTTCCAGTTAATGAAAGACCAGAAATTGATCGTTGGATTATTTCTAAACTAAATTCTTTAATAACTGTTGTAGATGATTGTTTTGAAGAGTTAGAACCAACAAGAGCTGGACGAGCAATTCAATATTTTGTGAATGATGAATTGAGTAACTGGTTCGTACGTTTGTGTAGAAGACGTTTCTGGAAAGGAGAATACTCTCAAGATAAAATTGCTGCTTACCAAACATTATACAAGTGTTTAGAGACTGTAGCTCAATTATCATCATCTATTGCTCCATTTTATATGGATCAGTTATATTCTGATTTAGTTGAGGTGAGCGGAAAAGGAAATGCAACTTCGGTTCATTTATCAGACTTTCCTGTTTCTAATACTTCAGTAATTGATACTGATTTGGAAGAAAGAATGGCAGTGGCTCAGAAAGTTTCTTCAATGGTATTGAGTTTGAGAAAAAAAGAGAGTATTAAGGTGCGTCAGCCATTACAAAAAATAATGGTGCCAATTTTAGATGATAAGTTTAAACGTCAATTAGAAGATGTTGAAGATTTAATACTTTCGGAAACAAATGTTAAAGAATTGGAGTATTTAATTGATACCACTGGAGTTTTAGTAAAATCTATTAAACCGAACTTTAAAACATTAGGTCCAAAATATGGTAAAATAATGAAGCAAATTGCTGCTGTTGTTAATCAATTTGGAGCAGATGAAATTACTGAGTTAGAAAGTAATGGTTCTAAGAACTTGACAATCGAAGGACAGGGTGTTATCTTGGAATTAACGGATGTAGAAATTTCTACAGAAGATATTCCGGGTTGGTTAGTACAATCTGAGGGAGGAATTACCGTTGCTTTAGATATTGTTTTGTCAGATGATTTAAAAGAGGAAGGGATGGCAAGAGAATTTGTTAATCGTATTCAAAACCTAAGAAAAGAAAGTGGTTTAGAGGTAACTGATAAAATTCATATTAGAATATTAAAACACAACGAAATAAATCAAGCAATTAATAATAATAAAAACTATATTTGCTCGGAAACTTTGGCAGGTCAGTTAGACTTGGTAGAGGGGTTAGGACAAGATAAAGGTGTTTCAGTAGACTTGGAAAATGATGTTACTACTGTTATTTCTATACAAAAATTAAATTAAACAAAATGGCAGACATAAGATATTCAGATAGCGATTTAGGAGAATTCAAAACGTTAATAGAAGGTAAAATAGAAATGGCTCAACTTGATTTAGATGGGTTAAGAGGCTCTTTATCTCATGCAGATGATAATGGAACAGATGATACAGCGCACTCATTCAAAATGATGGAAGAAGGTGCTGCAACACTATCTAGAGAAGAAGTTTCACAATTAGCTGGAAGACAAGAAAAGTTTCTTAGATCATTAGAAAATGCTTTAATTAGAATTTCTAATAAATCATACGGAGTTTGTAGAGTTACAGGTAAATTAATCAAGAAAGAAAGATTAATGGCTGTGCCACATGCAACTTTAAGTATTGAAGCAAAGAACGCTCAAGGTTAATGAAGCGCTATTTTGAATTTTCAAAATAGTTAGTTGAACACAAAAAAATAAATTAAAAATTGGAGGTTAATCTTTTTTGATCTCCAATTTTTAATATCTAAACATTTCAATGAAAAAATTTATTTCCATAGTTTCTAATCCTTTATTTATCACGTTTCTCGTGTTAATGGCAGATCAGTGGTTAAAAATTTGGGTAAAAACCAATATGTATTTAAGTCAAGATTTTCCTGTATTAGGAGACTGGTTTTACATCCATTTTATTGAAAATAATGGGATGGCTTTTGGAATGGAGTTCGGAGGTGATTGGGGAAAACTAGCATTGAGCTTATTTAGGATTGTAGCAGTGACTTGTGGAGGTATTTATATTTTTAAATTTATGCCTAAAGATGCTCATAAAGGCTTTAAGGTAAGTGCTTCATTGATTTTTGCTGGAGCAATTGGTAATATTTTAGATAGTGCTTTTTATGGAATAGTTTTTAATGAAAGCTTTAATCAGATTGCCTCATTTATGCCTGAAGAAGGTGGTTATGCACCTTTTCTTTTCGGTAGAGTTGTAGATATGTTTTGGTTCCCATTAATGGAGGGTAATTTCCCAGAATGGATGCCGATTTGGGGTGGTGAACATTTTATGTTTTTCAGACCAGTATTCAATATTGCAGATGCAGCGATTTCAGTAGGGATAGGCTTAGTTTTTATTTTCAATAAACAATTTTTCCCTAAAGAAGAGTTGGAAGAAGTAGAATCAGAAATAGTCTCAGAATAACATTAAAATTAGTTCTTTTTATGTAGCTCTTTATTACTGATAAAGAGCTTTTTTGTGCAATGAAAAAATTATCTTTACAATCTTATATTTTATTAGATGGAAAAGAAAGTTAGAGTAAGATTTGCACCTAGTCCAACAGGGCCATTGCATATTGGAGGTGTTAGAACAGCATTATATAATTATTTGTTCGCAAAAAAACACGGTGGTGATTTTTTGTTGAGAGTAGAAGATACGGATCAAACACGTTACGTTAAAGATGCGGAGGATTATATCTTAGAAGCTTTAAAATGGTGTGGAATTACTCCAACAGAAGGAGTAGGTGTTGGAGGAGACTTAGGTCCTTACAGACAATCAGAAAGAAAAGCTGAAGGGACATATAAGAAATACGTAGATCAATTATTAGCATCAGGAAATGCATATTATGCATTTGATACTCCAGAGGAATTAGATGAAATGCGTGAGCGTTTAAAAGCTGCTGGTGGTTCATCACAATCGTATGATTCAGCTTCTCGTAAGTCAATGAAAAATTCTTTGACTTTATCTGCTGAGGAAACTCAGTATAAAATTAATGAAAGAGTACCTTATGTTGTGCGTGTTAAAATTCAGGCAGACGAAGAGGTAAAATTTAAAGATTTAATTAGAGGATGGGTTTCTGTAGATTCTTCTAATTTAGATGATAAAGTATTGTTTAAATCTGATGGAATGCCAACGTATCACATGGCAAATGTGGTAGATGATTATTTAATGAAAATTACACATGTAATTAGAGGTGAAGAATGGTTACCATCTGGACCTTTACATGTACTGTTATACAAATTTTTAGGATGGGAAAGTGAAATGCCAGAATTTGCGCATTTACCGTTGATTTTAAAACCAAACGGTAATGGTAAATTAAGTAAAAGAGATGGTGATGCTGGAGGATTTCCTGTATTTCCTATTGAATGGAATTCACCAGAAGGTGAAACAGCTTCTGGTTATAGAGAAAGCGGTTATTTCCCAGAAGCACACATTAATATGTTGGCTTTTTTAGGATGGAACCCCGGAACAGAACAAGAACTATTTTCATTAGAAGAATTAACACAAGAATTTTCTTTAGAACGTGTTGGTAAGTCAGGAGCTAAATTTGATCCAGACAAAACCAAATGGTTTAACGAACAATATTTAAGAGCAAAGTCTAACGAAGAATTAGCAGCAATTATTAAGCCTACTGCAGCAGATGTTAGTGATGAATTGTTGGCTGGAATTTGTGGGTTAATGAAAGAAAGAGTTTCATTTTCATCAGAAATTTTAGAGAAAGGAAAATACCTTCTTGAAGCACCAACAGTTTATGATGCGAAGATGGTAAAGAAAAAATGGAAAGATGATTCACCTCAAATTGTGGCTGAATTAGTAGAGATCTTTTCAAATACAGAATTTAAAAATGAAGTGTTAGAAACTGCATTTAAAACTTACGTAGAAGAAAAAGAATTAGGATTTGGAAAGCCAATGATTGCGATTAGATTGTCAATTACTGGTGAAGGAGGAGGGCCTTCTTTATTCGAAATAATGGAATTGATTGGTAAAGAAGAATCTATTGCGAGATTAAACGCAGGTATTGCAAACATCAAAAAAGAAACATTAGCCTAATGGAAAACATAGAAGAAGAAAAAAGAGCGCTCAATTTTATAGAACAAATAGTAGAAGAGGATTTAAAAGGAGATTATTCTACTGATAAATTGAAATTTAGGTTTCCACCAGAACCAAACGGTTATTTACACATTGGTCATGCTAAAGCATTTTGTTTAAACTTTGGTTTAGGAGACAGATACAATGCTCCAGTAAATTTAAGATTTGACGATACTAATCCTTCTAAAGAAGAACAAGAGTATGTTGATGCAATAAAGCATGACTTAACTTGGATGGGAATGAAATGGGAGAAAGAATGTTATTCTTCCGATTATTTCCAACAATTATATGATTGGGCTATTGTCTTAATTAAAAATGGAAAAGCATACATCGATTCACAGTCTTCTGCGAATATGGCGACTCAAAAAGGAACACCAACTAAACCAGGTGTAAATGGTCCTTTTAGAGATAGAAGTGTTGAAGAAAATTTAGACTTGTTTGATAAAATGAAACAAGGAGAATTTAAAGAAGGAGAGCATATTTTGAGAGCTAAAATTGACATGGGGCATACCAACATGTTAATGAGAGATCCAATTATGTACAGAGTAATGCATAAATCTCACCACAGAACTGGTAACGATTGGTGTATTTACCCAATGTACGATTGGACACATGGTGAATCAGATTATATAGAACAAATTTCACATTCATTATGTACCTTAGAATTTAAACCACATAGAGAATTATATGACTGGTTTTTAGATCAAATTCATGGTGAGAACATCAGACCAAAACAAAGAGAGTTTTCAAGACTAAACCTAACGTATAGTGTAATGAGTAAGCGTAAGTTAATGCAGTTGGTTGAAGATAAAGTTGTAGATGGTTGGGATGACCCAAGAATGCCTACACTTTCAGGATTAAGAAGAAGAGGTTATACGCCTGAATCTATCCATAAGTTTATTGATACGGCTGGTGTTTCTAAGAGAGATCAAATGATTGATGTGGCTTTATTAGAATCTTGTATTCGTACAGATTTAAATAAAACGACAAATCGTATTATGGCGGTATTAGATCCTTTAAAATTAGTGTTAACTAATTACCCTGAAGGAGAAACAGAAGTTGTAATGGCGGACAATAATCCTGAAGATGAAAATGCAGGACAAAGAGAAATGATTTTCTCTAAAGAAATTTATATTGAAAGAGCAGATTTCTTAGAAGAATGCCCTCGTAAAGTATTCAAATTAGGAGTTGGAAAAGAAGTGCGTTTAAAGCACGGATACATTATTAATGGAGTAGAAGCTATTAAAGATACTGACGGAAATATTACTGAGGTAAGATGTACTTACGATGAGAAGAGTAAGAGTGGAAGCGGTTCTGAAGAAAGTAAACGTAAAGTAAAAGGTACCTTACACTGGGTTTCTGCTTCTCATAATGTTTCGGCAAAGGTAAATGCTTACGATAGACTGTTTACAGTTGAAAACCCTGATGGAGATAAAGAAGTTGATTTTAAAGAATTTATAAATAAGGATTCTCTTTCGGTTATGGGGAACTGTAAAATTGAATTGGAATTGAAGAATGCTCAACCGAATGAACGTTACCAGTTTCAACGTTTAGGATATTTTTGTGTAGATGATAATTCAACAGCAGAGAATTTAATTTTTAATAGAACAGCTACGTTAAAAGACTTTTCGGCTAAGAAAAAGTAACAATAGTTGTCAGTTCGAATGAATTTTTGATTGTTGAGCGGAGCCGAAACGCAAGAATTTTGTATCGAGAACCAATTAGTTAAATTAAAAAAAATCCCCAATCAAGTTGAGGATGACAAAGATGTATGGGAAAAATATTTGTAGAAGGCATTAAAATATACGCATATCACGGTTGTTTTAAAGAGGAAGCGGATATCGGAACCAATTTTCAGGTAGATGTAGTGTTGGATGCTGATTTGTCAAAACCAGCAGAAACAGATAATATTATGGATGCAGTAAATTACCAAGCGGTATTTACTGTTATTAAGGAGCAAATGGCCATTCGATCTAACTTGTTAGAGAATGTTTCCAAAAGAATTTCAGAAACACTCTTTCAGGAATTTCCAGAAGTAACTAAGATAAAGCTCAAGGTTTCTAAGTTAAATGTTCCATTAGGTGGGCATATTGATAATGTTGCCATTCAAATAGAAAATGAACGATCTTAAGCCAGGAATCAAACATAAAAACTGCTCTAAGTGCAATAAAGCTTTTACGTGTAATGATTCAGGAGACTCTTGTTGGTGTAATGATTATCAATTAACAAAAGAGCAATTAGCCTTCTTAAAAGAAAATTATGACAATTGTTTATGTGTCAGTTGTTTGAGAAAAGAAGCGATTACTTAAATTTCGCTTTCAAAAAGTTGTAATATTCTTGTCGGATAGTTTTTGAAGTAAAAACACTTAACATCGCTTTCCCTAAAGAATTTCGAGGAGTGCTTGTATCTATTGTCTCCGCTCTATTTTCTAATTTATTATCTTCTAGTGTATCTATTTCCTCTTGTTTCTTTTCTCCAGTATCTAAATTCTCTTTTCTCTTATCCGGATCGTAACCCAATATTTTATTTGACTTTTTAAAGTTCTTTTTAGCAGCCTTCATTCTTCCAGCATTTTCTTGTAGTAATCCTAAATTGTTATATGAAATCTCATCTTTAGGATCCAGTTCAATTGCTTTTTCATAATCAGCCATTGCACCATCAATATCTGCTTTACCTTTAATATATGCTCTGCTCGAATATCTAAAAGGGTTGTTAGGTTCTAATTTAACAGCTTTGTCCATATCTTTTAGAGCCGCATCAATATTTTTATTTTTGAAATGAGAAATACCTCTATCACAAAATAAAGTTGCTTCTTCAGGTAAACGTGATAAAATAGTAGTTAGATCGGCTACAGAGTTATCATATTTTTCAATTTTACGATAGCAAATTGCTCTGCAGTAAAGCGCATCAGCATTGTTTGGTTGCTGTACTAAAAAAGTATTTAACTCAGCAATAGCTGCATCAAACGCTTGTTTTTCAAATAATTCTTTGCCTTTTTCTAAACCTGTCATTTTGTTAATGAATTTATCATTCAAAAGTAAGAAGTATTCAGTGAATTATTTAATTTAGAATCATCTTAAAAATTATGAAGAAAGAAGAAGCAAAAAATAAAATAAAATCATTATCGCAAACATTAAGAACGCATAATCATAGCTATTATGTGCTTTCAGAACCTAGTATATCAGATTATGATTTTGATATGTTATTGGAAGAATTACAAAAGCTGGAAGAACAATTTCCTGAATTGGCTTTTGAGGATTCACCAACAAAAAGGGTGGGTGGTACGATTACTAAAAACTTTACAACGGTAAAACATAAATACCGCATGTTGTCTTTAGGTAATAGCTATAGCAAAGAGGATATGGTTGATTTTGAAACCAGAATTAATAAGTTGGTTGAGAATGAGTTGGAATATATTTGTGAACTAAAGTATGATGGTGTTGCTATAGGGATTACTTACAAAAACGGAAAATTATTACAAGCAGTTACCCGTGGAGACGGAATGCAAGGAGATGATGTGACGGAAAACGTAAAAACAATCCGCTCCATACCCTTGCAATTGAAAGGAAACGATTATCCGGAAGAGTTTGAAATAAGAGGCGAAATATTTTTCCCTAAAGATGTATTTAACGGCTTAAATAAGGACAGAGAGGAGATAGGCGAGGATTTATACGCGAATCCTAGAAATACGGCTTCTGGAACGCTTAAAATGAAAGATTCGGGTATTGTAGCCAAGCGTCAATTAGACTGCTACTTGTATTTTGTGATGGGTGATAACTTACCTTTTAAAACACATTATGAATCTATAGCAAAAGCAGGAGAGTGGGGATTTAAAATTCCGACAGAAAATTTTAAGTCCATTAAGAAATGTAAAACAATTGATGAGATTTTTGAGTTTATAAATTATTGGGATAAAGAACGAAATAACTTAAATTTTGAAATTGACGGTATTGTAATTAAAGTGAACAATTACGCTCGTCAAGAAGAAATCGGTTTTACTGCTAAAACACCAAAGTGGGCAATAGCTTATAAATTTAAGGCAGAAAAAGTAGCGACTAAATTATTAGAGATAACTTATCAAGTAGGAAGAACAGGAGCAATAACTCCAGTAGCCAATTTGCAAGCTGTTTTATTAGCGGGAACAACAGTAAAAAGAGCTTCGTTACACAATGCTGATCAGATAGAAAAGCTGGATATAAGAGTTAACGATACTGTTTTTGTAGAAAAAGGTGGGGAGATTATTCCGAAAATTGTTGGGGTAGAAGAAACGCAAAGAGATATTTTTTCTCAGCCTGCGGAGTACATTAAGGTTTGCCCTGAGTGTGAAACGGAGTTGGTGAGGAAAGAAGGTGATGCCAAGCATTTTTGTCCGAATGAATGGGGATGTGCCCCACAGATAAAAGGAAAAATGCAACACTTTATTTCGCGTAAAGCCATCAATATTGATGGCTTGGGAGAGGAAACAATAGATTTGTTGTATGAGCAAGGTTTGGCTAACAATATTGCAGACTTGTATGCACTTACTTTTGAACAGTTGTTTGAATTAGAGTCGTTTAAAGAAAAAAAATCTCAGAATATAATTGATGGATTAATAGTTTCAAAAGAGATTCCTTTTGAGCGTGTACTTTACGGAATTGGTATTCGTTTTGTGGGAGAAACAGTGGCGAAGAAACTCGCAAGACAGTTTAAAAGTATTGATGCAATTATGAATGCTTCATTGGAAGAATTAATTGCTGCAGATGAAATAGGCGATAAGATAGCAGAAAGTATTCTACATTTTTTTACCGTTGAAAGCAATATAGAACTGATAAATAAATTACGCGCTTACGATTTACAGTTTACTTTGTCTGAAGAGCAGTTGGCCAATGCAACAACAAAATTAAAAGGGCTAATTTTTGTAGTTTCTGGGGTGTTTAGTAAATTTAGTAGAGATGAATTGAAAGCTTCTATAGAACAGCATGGAGGTAAAGTTTCGAGTTCTATTTCTAAAAAAACAAGTTACATTGTTGCTGGCGAAAACATGGGGCCGAGTAAACTTGCTAAAGCAGAAAAATTAGAAGTTAAAATAATTAACGAAGATCATTTTTTGGAGTTGCTGTAAACAAGAAGCAACATCAAGTTTTGAAAAGCACTTTTTGAGGAACGAAAACATGTGCTTTGAAAAGGTAAGCCATCTGAATTCGCTTTTTTAGCGAAGATAATTTCTGTTTTCAAGATGTTTTGAAGAGTTACGCATAACCTGTTCGTGTATGGTTAGTTGCTTTGATCAACAACAAAATTAGTAAAAGAAAACGAACCAGAGGAAATTCCGAAGAAATTTCCAAGTAGGCGATAACCTAGTAATGAACTATTCATGTTGTTGTGCTTTCGTTTTTTTTAATTTTCCTTTAGGTATGCTTCAAGTTCCTCTTTTAAAACTTTTGTTTCATTTAAATACCATTTGGCAAAATTTAAATCCATGATATAAATTGATGAGAACATTTTTAAAGACTCTATATATTCAGTATTTTCCATTAGTTGTTCGTAATTTACTGGTATTTGAACTTTTATTAGATTCTTATCCTTTTTTGTAATGAATAGGGTTCTTGGAAATTTTAAAATGTAATTATAAAAATCATCTCTCAATTCATTAAATGCATTTTGCTTCATTTTCACAGATGCTGTATAATATTCTCCAATATTTGACCTTAATGAATCGTTTTGAATAATATCCATTCCTGACGATTTTAAGGATTCATAGCCACTTGATTTTATGTTTAGAGTTGGTAATTGATGAAGTATATAAAAAGCTCTAGAAAGAGAATGATTGTAAGGTAATTTTTTTTCAAGATGGTTTATCACATAATTAAAAGTTTTAGTAATGGAGTCACGCCCCATATCTAATATTCTTTCTATATTTGCTTCGCTATTATTTTCATTATAGCTTAAATCTGAAATGATTTCTCTTAAAAATACTTTTTCTTTTTCATTCTTTTTTTTTAATTCATTCCAATTATTTAACTGAAGGGCAATCAGAATTCCAAAAACAACCAATACAATTTCTCCAATTGCGTAAAGAAGATATTTACTGACTTTATTTTCTTTAATCATATTTTGTCTAATTTTTCTAAAGAATTTTATCATTGGTTAGCGGTTTCTAATAATGAAGCACATCGACTACTCTATGTTTTAGTTTTGTTGTAAACAAATATACAGTAAACAGACAACATAATGAAATATAGAGATTGTTAGCAAAGCGTTATTATTAAATAGATTTTAATGGATGGTTACTTTATTTTTTGATAAGCTGTAAATTCAGGAAAATCTTATTCGATATTTCACTAATATTCTTGCTTGTTCATTTAGCTTAAAAGCTTAATCTTTTCGACAAAAAAGAGGCCATCTTTTCAGATGACCTCTTTCAATTTTTATGGTTAACACTTCAAAAGCACATAGCCCTAAACTTAATGAATAAAATATCTTCTAGTACTTCCTTAGTAACATCATATACATTAACCGTTCCACCTGGTGGAATAGTAAACGTTGTAGCACCTGCATTCCCTATAGCGGAACTATAGAATTTAGTTGATGATAATGCATTAGAAGTATAAGTTCCATTTGAGTAATTCACAATTGTACAGTTATATCCGTCTGGTAAATTTTCTCGAAAAGCTGGCATCGTTGTATGTTGCGAATAGATTATTTGTCCTGAATTAGTAGCTGTCAACGTAAGCGAATAAGTATCTATTGTTGGCATAATCGAGGATGTATAAACCGAGGCATCTACCGATCCATCTGCTTATAAAAACTGAGCAGATGTACCTCCAGAAGTAATAGCAACACTTGTATTTACTAGGTTACACTAGTGTTTCCCAATTGCATCTTATTACTTACTTTAACAGTTGCTCCATTCCCTATTGCAGTAGCGTTGATTAAAGTACCTGAAGAAACATCAGTATCGCAAACTAAAACAAGGTTATAATCTCCTGAAGTAATTGCATTTCCTGCTTGGTAACCTACTGTTACATTTCCTTCTCATCCATTATTTGATCTACCCGAATTTATCCAGGCAATGCCTCTAAAATCATTAAAAATAAGATCTAAATTACATTTATTGTTGGTAATGTATGCCATGTTAAATTCTTTACTTCACTTAACTTTTGGTAAACCTTTAACAATGGTTTGAACTATTTTCTTTGGATAAAATTTTAAGCCTATTTGCTTTTCTTCATTAATATGAAGGTGTTTTAAGGTGACGACAATTTGTTCCATTTGATTAAAATTAGGCGGAAGAGAAAACTGTAGCGAATTTAATCCCAGTTAATTCTGCCATGTCTTTCTTCCAGGGAACGAACCATGATAAATCAATATAAATGGATCTATTTGATCCACAGCTCTATCTGGAAGTGGGTGTTGTATATAAATCCTTCCCATATTAACCTTTTGAGAGGAAATTATTTTTTTTACACTTCTGTTTCTCATTTTTATGTTTAGTAATTAAAAGGCAATACACTCAGAAATGCATGGCCTTTTACGATTTATAAACTCATATGTGACCCGTCACAATAAGGAGGATTCTTTGTTTGTTTACACAAACACATGGCGGAAGTTTTAGATTCTTCCGCTTTAAAAACTACAGGTGTAATTTCACTTCCTGCATGAACACCATTGCACCAAGGTTGATTTTCTGATTTTCCGCAAGCACACCATGCGTAAGTTTGATCTTCTTCTAATTGTTCCATTTGCGGTGCTTTGCCCGCTACTTGTCCTTTGTCCATAGTTATGTTTTTAGTTAAGAAGTAATTTAATATTTAAGATAAATATATCATCAATAGCTTTATCCCCAAGGCTATCGAAGAATGAAGTTGAACCATATTTCACATCAAATTTTGAACGATCCACTTCTACTTTTGCAGTGTAATTGGTTTCGTTTTTAACAATATCAAAAGTAATAGCTTCTGTTTTTCCTTTAATTTTTAAGTTTCCTGTTACGGTAGCTTTTCCATTTGAAAATTTAGTAGCTTTTGTAATGTTAAGTGTTGCTATCGGGAATTTTTCAACTCCAAAGAAATCCTTAGATTTTAAATGACCCACTAATTTTTGATTATAACCTGGGTCTGTAAGATCTGTATTGGTGAGGCTCTTCATGTCTATTAAGAAAGAACCAGATACAATTTTACCAGATTTTTCTTCTAATGATCCACTTTTTAGTTTGATTAAACCTTCATGTTGTCCGCCAATTTTTTTACCTAACCAACTAATTGTTGATTTTTCTGTATTCACTTTTTGTGTTTGTGCAAACAATCCAATACTTGATATTGTTAGGACTAATGCCAATAAATAACTTGTTGTTTTCATTTTTTTTTAGATTTTGTTAGATACAAATATCAAAAGAAATAAAGCCAAAAGCATTAACCTAGAATAAGAAATGGAAAAAGAAAGAAATTATTTTGATCGTGCTATTTCACCTCGAATTTTACTGAGAGATTCTGGAGTAATCCCTAAATAAGAGGCGATCATACGCTGTGGAACTCTATTTGGTAATTCAGGATATGTTTCTAAAAAAAACTCATAGCGTTCTTTTGCATTTGAGCTCATTAGCATGATAATTCGCTTTTGGAGAACGCCTATGCGCTTGATCAACTTTTGTGTATCACTTTTTGGTGGGTCGTTTTTTGATATTGGAATTATAATTGAATCTTCAAGGGCATCAATAAATAATTCACCTTTCTCCCCTTGTGCAACGTTGTCAGCGACAAGCCACCCCTCGGAACCAAACATGAATATGTGCTCTTTTCCTCTACTATCGATGGTATAACTTCTTAACAACCCCTTCTTTACATAGAATACAGAAGTACTCAATTCTCCTGATCTCTGAAGGAATTCTCCTCTCTTAACTTCTTTGCTGTTTTCCATATTCTAATGCACGCCAACAACTTGATAAGTTCAATGTTGGACTTATTCAGTTTACTATTCTTCTGTAGTTACAGGGAAACCTCTATCTCTCATTAATGCTTCAATTTTAGCATCACGCCCTCTAAATAATCTGTAAGCTTCAGCAGGGTCCATAGAGTTTCTTGGAGCAAATAAAAGCTCAACTAATTTGGTAGCCATATCTTTATCATAAAAACCTCCTGGAGCTTCTGCAAATGCTTCAGCAGCATCTGCTGTTAATACATCTGCCCATATATAACCATAGTATGCTGTTGCATAACCTTCGCCAGAAAATACATGCCCAAAGTGAGGTGTTCTGTGTCGCATAGGTAATTCTTTAGGCATTTTTAATTCTGTCAATGTTTCGCGTTCAAATTTGTCTATATCAATATTTGTTGGGTCAGCAAGGTGGAGTTTCATATCCATAATTGCAGAAGCCAAATATTCAGTTGTAGAGAAACCTTGGTTGAAAGTAGCTGCGTTCTTGATTTTTGCAACTAATTCTGCAGGTATAGATTCTCCTGTTTCATTATGCACCAAATAGGTATTGATAACATCATCGGTAGATAACCAACGCTCTAGTAACTGTGATTGAAATTCTGTATAATCTCTTACACCACTATTTAAGGTTGGGTATTTTACATTAGAAGAGAAGAAGTGTAGTGCATGACCAAACTCGTGAAAGAAAGTAGTAGCATCATCCCAAGAAACTAATAATGCTTCTTCTGGAGCTGGTTTTACAAAGTTTGAATTGTTAGTAGCTAGCACGTTTTTCTTACCGTCAAAAGTAGTATGACTTCTTAATGTGTTTGCCCAAGCTCCAGAACGTTTTCCTTCTCTAGCATAAGGATCAAGATACCAAAGTCCAATGTTTTCGCCAGTCGTTTTATCGGTTACTTCCCAAACTTTTACATCTTCATGATATACAGGAACTGAACCTACAGCAAGAGCTGTAAAGTTGTAATTAAACAATCTACCTGCCACATAGTGCATTGCTTCAGTCAATTTATCTAATTGAAGGTATTGTTTTACTTCATCAGAGTTTAGGTCATATTTTTTTATCCTAACCTTTTCTGCATAAAAGCGATAATCCCAAGCTTCAATTGTAACGTTGTCTGTATTTACATCTGCTACAGCTTGCATATCTGCAACTTCTTCAGCAACTCTTCTAATGGCAGCAGGCCAAACGGCTTCCATTAAATCAATTGCATTTTCTGGTGTTTTAGCCATTCTATCTTGTAAACGCCATTCTGCATAATTTTTATAGCCTAATATTTCTACTTTTTGTCTACGTAATCTTAAGATTTCTGCAATTAAGTTATTGTTGTCATATTCATCACCATTATCTCCTCTAGAGTAATAGTTAGTCCAAACTTGTTCACGCAATTCTCTTTCGGTAGAATAGGTTAAAAATGGGTTCATAGAAGAACGTGAATTGGTAATAGCGTATTTTCCGTCTTGTCCTTTATCAGTAGCAATTTTTGCAGCCGATTTAATAAATCCATCAGATAAACCTCCTAATTGTTCTTTTGTTAAATAAGTAACATAGTTTTCTTCATCATGTAATACGTTGTTTGAAAACTTAGTGTAAAGTGTTGACAATTCTTTACTAATGGCTGCATAACTTGCTTTTTGTTCAGCGTTAAGTTCAGCACCGTTCATAGAAAACCTCTTGTAAGTTAAATCTACTACTCTTTGTTGGTCAGCAGGTAACGGCTTTTCTATAGAAGTATCATAAACAGTTTTTATACGTTGAAATAATTTTTCGTTTTGAGTTATTTTAGAACCATGTTCAGAGAACATTGGTGCCAATTCAGTTTGGAGGTCTCTAAATTCTTGAGAAGACATGTTACCGCTTAAAATACCATAATAGCTAGAAGCTCTATTCAATTCTGCTCCTGATCGTTCCATTTCTTCAATGGTGTTTTCAAAAGTGGGAGCGTCTGTATTATTAGCTATAGCTTCAATATCCTTCATTTCTAATTCCATTCCGTGAAGCATTGCTACTTTAACATCCTCAACTTTCATTAAATCAAAAGAAGGTACTCCGCCATATGGGCCTGTCCATTCTTTTAATAATACATTATCAACTTTAGATGCTTCTTCTACTTTTTGATTACAACTAACCATTGCAAATAAAGCAATGACTGGAAGTATTAGTTGTTTTGGGCTTATATTTTTTGTCATGATATTGGATTAAAAGTTGTTGTGTTTGAGTTCTATTTTCATTATAAGAAACGAAAATACTGTTTTTTAAGAACAAATTCAAGTACTTACGTTTTTCCTATTACTCCATTAAATTGGAATATTTAAATTTGTAATTTAATTGCTTTTTTAACTTTTCGCTATTAACTATTTTATATGAATTAGTAGTGTTTTCATTAAATTGAAAATCTGTTCTACCTATTTTTCTCATTTCATTGGTATAGAAATCTCGTCTTTTTGGGTGGCTATCCGAACAGGCATTAAATGTTTCTCCCCAAACATTTTGGGTAATGATTTGTACAATTAACTGAATGCAATCATATTGGTGTATAAAATTGATATACCCATTAGGGTTCTCTATTCTTTTATCAGATTTAAAAAAGTTACCTGGATTTCTATTGTATCCAAACAATCCGCCAAACCTTAAAATTGTTGTTTTAAATGAGGTGTTGCATCTAAATAGTTCTTCTATTCCAGAGAGTGCAGTTGTTTTTGTAGGAGATTCTTCTGTAACTGTTCCATTAATATTTGGGTAGACAGAAGTAGAGCTTATAAAAATGACTTTTTTAATATTTGCTTTTTCAATTTGTGTTATCAGGTGTTTAAAACCCTCAATATTTTTTGATGTGATTGCAATGATTAAAATATCAGTTATTAAAAACTCAGAAATATCTGATTTTTTGTTGTTGAGGTTAACTAAATAGGGAGTGATACTCTTTGATTGTAGTTCTTCTAGTTTATCATCAGAAGTAGTTGAGCCTTTAATTAAATAATCTTTTTTAATTAGTTCTACTGCTAAAGGTTTCCCCAGCCAGCCACAACCTAGTATGCTTATGTTTTGCTTCATGTTATACGAAATTACTGTTTTTGGGTAAGTTAATCTAAAACAAAAAGCCAATCAACATTTAAATGCAAATTGGCTTTTGTTATGCTCTTAATTGAATGGCTTATAAACTAGCTAGTGCTAAATCATAATTTGGTTCTTCAATTGTCTCTGCCACTTGTTCAGTGTAAACAATTTTTCCGTCAGCATTGATAACAACAATACATCTTGAGTTTAAACCAGCTAAAGGTCCGTCAATTACATTTAAACCGAAATCAGCACCAAACTGTCCAGTTTTAAAATCAGATAACATCACAACGTTTTCAATTCCTTCAGCTCCACAAAATCTATTTTGTGCAAATGGTAAATCTCTAGAGATACACAATACGCTTGTGTTTGTTAATTCTGAAGCTGTTTTATTAAAGTTACGAACTGATGCAGCGCAAGTTCCTGTATCAACACTTGGAAAAATGTTTAATACTAAATTTTTACCTGTAAAATCAGCTAATGTTTTTGTAGATAAATCAGTTGCTACTAAACTAAAATCTTTAGCTTGGCTTCCAACTTTTGGCAATTCGCCACTTGTATTTATAGCGTTTCCTTTTAATGTAATTTTTGACATGTTATATGTTTTTTAGATTTTTTACAACTCACTTTTAATCGATTTGTATTTAGCAAAATTACAGTTTTGGTGTAACAACACCATCAATATCTTTATTGAGTTTCATTTTAACCAAAATTTCATGTAATGTTTCCGCAGCTAGTCCATGCAAGACTAATCGGTAGGCTGCACTGTAAGAAGTTGCCGGCACCATGGGGTGTTTGTTGTTTACTAATCCTAAGTGGCCAGGTGTACCTAAGATCTGTGAAGTGTAAATGGCTATTGTCTCATCTAATTGTAAAGAATTGGATGCTCTTATAAAATCATTTGAAGTTAAAAATAACTGATAAAATGGGGTGAACAACTCAATAGCTGAACGCAGATCTAAAAAATTGGTCCACTTATTAGGAAATTCAATGTGATCAAATTGATCTATTGAAATCATCTCCAAATTAATTTCTTCTGGAGGGGTAATTGTTATGTTTTTTTCTTGTAACTGATTGTTTAATCTAATAACAAAGTTGTACAAATTTAAATCATGATTTAAGAATAAATCATCCTTTACATCTTCAAAATTTTTAGGTTTTAAAGGATCTCCTTTTACTTCTATATCAGGAATATTGCCATCTATAAATTGTAAAATTTCAGTACCAATATGAAAATGTCGAAAAATAAGTAGATTGGCTTCAGGACTCACAAACCTTTTAAGACCCCAAGCTAAAATACGATGTAATATCTTTGATGTGTTGATTAGTTTGGGAAAGAAAAACTTAAAAATATGGAGAAAAAACATCGTTATTTTTGACCATAGTTGAATCAGAGGTAAAAAATATTTAGCCGATTTAGATGCGTTATCTCGCATTAAGGCCAATTTTGTAGTCTTATTAATAGGAATACTCTGATCTAAAAATAATGCTAACCAAGGGTTAGGATCTCTCTCATCATGTGTTGAAATGTCCATTTCTTTATCTATCATAATAACGCTTAATAATTCCCTAATTCGTCTAATTGCATTTGGTAAAGTCTGGCAGTTGTTTTTGCTGTTTTTACAATTCTCTTCGCCAAATCGATATTCATTTTAGGATGGTTTAATGCTTTTTCTAAGTTATGAAAATGGTTTTCATCAGCTACGCCATGGTAAGTGAAAAAGGAGACTTGATCATCTTTAAGTTTTAATTGATCTTGTATCATTTCACCCCAATAACTAGCCAATCGTTTGCCAATTCCTTCAATAATAAACATAGATCCTAGTAAATCAATAGGGTTTTGTTTACTTGCTTGTTGAAACATAAAAGAAGTTAACGCAACGGAACCAATATTTTTTTCTCCAGCTCTAATTTTTTCAATGTCATCGCCTAAAGTCGCATAGTTTTTTTCGAGCATTTGATAATCTTTGTGCTCTGCCGCAGTATGTTTAATAAATGCCGATCTGAGTTCAAATAAATCAATATCTATGTTAGATGCTGCTCGTGATATCCATTGAGAACCATCTATAACTTGTTGTCTTAAGTCAGTTAACAATAATTTGTAATCATCAAGACTCAAGTTTCCATCATGAATTTTTGTTACAATAGGAATTTTAAGTAAACCTGCCTCAAAATCGATCCAAACTTGAGCAAGGTTTCTAATTAACCATTCTGAAGTTTCGTTTTCATCAATAATTAATTCTGGTGGCTCAATATCTCTAATGGGATAATCCTTTTTAGATTGTTCAACATTTCCAGTTACGGTAAGTTGCATAAAAGAAGTGATAAATCTACCACTCTCTGGAACCATACAAAGTATCTTGTCCCCTAATTTTAATTTGCCAGATTGCATTAACTCATCCAGCATAATAAAAATAGATGCCGCTCCAGTATTTCCTTTTGATGATAAATTACTAAACCATTTTTCATCAGAAATTTCACCACCACCTTTTTGCATTAACTCTTGAATCGGCTCTTTAAATATTTCTGAGGAGTAATGGCAACATAACCAATCAACATTATCCTTTTCAATTTTACCTTGGTTAATTAGCTCAAAATAATGTGATACTCCAGTTTTAATAACCTTGTCTAACAGTCTAGTATCTTGTTTTAAATTTATTGCTCCAGCTTCTGAAGCTTTTTCATAACTAGGGAAGTCTAACCAAGTTTGCTCATTTTCATCTTTGTTGTCAGTTTTACCTGTAAACATGCATACAGGAAATTCATTGGCATGAGATTTTAAATCAATCCAATCAATTTTTAACGAAATGCCATTTTCATTTATTTTGTTTTGAAGTACAAGTGCTCCTGCACCATCAGATAACATCCAACGTAAAAATTCAGTATCAAAATCTAATGAATTTACACCTTGAGCTTCAAATCGTGAAGCTTTAAATAGACGACTCGGAAATTCACTTCCAACACAAACAGCATTATTCTTTTCATCGCTTTTAATTTGTGCATAGGCGTTTTTTAAAGCCATCATACCACTAGCACATACACTTTGAAAACTCGCTACCTCACATCTATGGATATCTAATCCAGCATGTACCATACTCGCAAATCCAGGTACAGGTAAATCACCTTGTGTAGTACCAGTACATAATAATTCAACCTCAGATAATCTTAAATTACCATTGTCAAGAGCTGCTTTAACTGCATTTATAGCAAGTTGGGAGTTAGGGTGGGTAGTTTCTTGTTTTTTGTTTAAAGCATAATAACGCGTTTTAATTCCGTTTTGTTTTAAAATTCGGTCTTTAGCACGACTATTTTCACCATTTATTCGACCTAAAAAATCTTCCATTTCTTCATTAGAAACAGCTTCGTTTGGTAAAAATGTTCCTGAACTGGTTATGTATACTTCATTCATAATTTTATTTTTTATTGTTCGAAAATAATCGATCTAGAATGTTTATTGCAAATCCAAAATTTCTTTTCCCTTTGCTATGGTGTTGATGGTGTAATGTACCGAAATTCTTCCAGTCATTTCCTTTACCATTTCCAAAACGATAATTACTATGACCAGCAAAATTTAATAAAATACTAACTAGGGGGTAAATAAAAACGGCAATCATTGAAATTGGAATGAAAGGTATAATTGTAAGAGGGACTGTACTTAGTATTAAGGCCTCTATCCAATGAAAACTATAAACCGAATAAATAGTTGGTATGTAGGATTTATGATGGATGTAATGAACGTTTTTTAATAAATATTTTTGATGCAGTATTCTATGAGAGATATAGAAATGAATTTCGTTCCATAAAGTGAGTACGACAATACCTCCTAAGATATTTAAGAATGTATCTGGTAAAAATTTGATACTGTTATTTCTAACTAGATAGACTATTGGTAGTATTGAAAACCCAAAGATTACAATTGATTTAACGGAATGTTTAATTTCAAATGAAGTCTGATTTTTTTTTAGTGTTTTAGCTTCTATCTTATGAATAATGGTTTTGTTAGCTAAAAATTTACAACTGGCTAAAAATAATGAGCCTATCCCAAAATATAAAAAGAGAAAGTAGCCTAAACAAATTACATAAAGTAAAGGATAAGAATAGTGGTAAAAGAAGTTCTCAATAAAGTAATTCAATGTTTTATTCTATTACATGTTGAATATATATACGTATTGTTTTAATCTGTCTAAACCAAAGCTACGGTTTTTAGACTATAAACTTAAATGTTACTATATTTAAATGGAATGTAATTAAACGTATAAGGATTAAAAGGTTAGATACTAACCTTTCCCCAGTTGCCCCATTTGAGATATGCAAAAGACAGAATGCCAAGCAAACCAAAATAAATAAACTCGGCACACCAAACTATGGGTAGTGATGAGTGTAAAACCATTGCAACGTAATAGGTTATTATTAAGTAGATGGTGATCGTGATAAATTCAATGAGTAGGGCTGTTTTAGTGTTACCTGTACCAGTAACTCCATTAAATAAAATAAAGGCAATAGCAAAAGAGAACATAGTTCCACTTATTACATTTAAGCTGTTTATTGTCTCGTAAATCAAAGTAGTGTCTGAAGTATAAAATCCAATTATTTGGGCAGGAAGAAATAAGTTGAAAAGAAGCATAATAAATGTACTTACTACACTCATAATAACTACTTTTTTAACCAGAGGGAGAACATTAGTGCTTTGTCCTTGCCCGATAAGGTTGCTAACGAGTGTATTGGTGGCAGAACTAAAACCAAACAAAGGAATCATTAATACCATATAAATACTTCTTATAATGTGAGAAATAGCTAATTCACGCTCTCCCATTTTTTCAATAATTATAAAGAAGATCAACCATGAGCTAATGGATAGGAAGTTTTGAAACATAATTGGGCCACCAACTTTGGTAATTCGTTTAAGAATTGCAGTGTCAAATTTTGAGAATTTGAACAGCTGATATTTTTCAAGGTCAACCTTTTTAAATGTAAATAAGATAAGAAAACTCAACGCACATATTTCAGAAATTACAGATGCTAAAGCTGCTCCCTTAACCCCCATTACAGGGAAACCAAAGTTTCCGAAAATTAGTGAGTAATCTAAAAATACATTAACAAACATAATAATGAGGGTAACATAAATTAGAATTTTTGTTTTGGTAGTTCCTACATAAAAAGCAACAAACACGCCTAAGAGAAACGCAAAGAAAAGCCCGTAAATACGATAGCTTAAAAAGTCTATTGCAGCGGCTAAAATGCTTTTAGATTGAGTAATACTTTCTAATAAGGATGGTGTAAAAAGCTTTACCAAAAGAAATAGGATGATACTTAACGGAACAATAAAATAGACACAGTGATCAAACACTTTACCTATTTGAGTAAAATTTTGTTCTCCATTTCTTCTGCCTATTATAATTTGAGCTCCAGTTGTAAATCCTAAACCAGTAAGAACAAGTAAAAAGTATAAAATTCCAGCATTCCCTGCAGCACCAAGTTCTACGTTTCCAAGTTTTCCTAAAAACATAGTATCGGTTACTGTTACTACATTTTGAGCAACACCACTAATGATAATCGGAAAAGCAATTTTCCAAATGTTTTTGTAAGAGATGTTAGCAAGCATTATTTTTCGAAAAAACTGAAATTAACGTTGCTGTACTTTTTGTGAAATGAAAAATGAGGGGTTTCAGAAAAGTCCCAATTTTTATCATGCTCTAATATTAGCATTCCGTTTTCGCTCAATAAATCTTTTTCAAAAACGATTTCTGGAATTTCATTAATGTTTTTTTGATCGTAAGGAGGATCTGCAAAAATAATTTTGAATTGAGTATCACATTTTTTTAAATAGCGATAAACATCATGTCTTAAAACACGAATCTGACTAAATTTCAGTTCCATGGTTGTTTTTTTGAGGAAATTAATACACCCAGAATGTTGATCAATACAAACTATTTTTTTTACTCCACGAGAAGCAAACTCAAAAGTTATCCCTCCAATACCTGCAAATAAATCTAATACTTCAGCTTCTTCTATATCAAACTCATTACCAATTAAATTAAACAAGGCTTCTTTAGCATAGTCTGTTGTTGGTCTTGTAGGTAAATTGTTTGGAGCAATTATTCTCCTGCTCTTATGTGTTCCGCTAATTATTCGCATAAAAATTGACTAAATAAGGCATAATGGAAGTGCTTAGGTGTTTCTTCAAAAACGTAACTAAACTTTAAATTTTCTGGTCGTATTCCAAAATTCAAAGTTTTAATGTATTTGTGGAGGATGGTATATATTACAGAATTCTTTTCTACTTCTCCTGTCAATTTAATTGTTGCTTTTTCATTGTTAATGTTTAGCTGATCTAATACAAATAGGAGGTAGTAAATAAAATCTTCGCTACTTTGATAAGTAAACGAATTGTATAATTTTAATTTTTGATTTTTTATAACAACCACCTGAAATGATGAAGGCAAAATATGCACATTAATTAATGATAACGCTTTTTCTCTTTTTGCTTCAATCAAAGCAGTTTCTATTAGTGCAGATGAAAAATGTTTGAATTGTACATTTTTTAAACCACTAAACGTATCTGTTATAAAATCAGGAATACTATATATATTATAAGCTGAAAGGTTGATTAACTGATCAGCATAAAATTGATCTTCCTCTTGTTTAGAAAAATTAAATTGATGGTAATTGGTTAGCTTTGTAGCGTTATAAATTGCATTCGGTATAAGGGTAGATCTGTTATTTACAAATGCTACAATTATAACTTTAAACTCATTTTGGTAAATTTCGTTACTCGAAATAATTTCTTTTAATGGCTCAACTAAAGAATAGTCGTTGTAGATATCTGCAAAACGATACTCTTCTATACCTATAAAAGTATTGCTTTGAGTATCTAAAATGGTGTGTTTAAGTCCGTTATTACTTAACTCTACATAAAGTTTGTATTGGTTTGATTTAGTCTTATTATAAGATTTATCAAATAAACTAATATGTGGTTTTTGAGTAGTCACTAGAAAAACAAAGTTAAAAAAACTAACTGTCATTCCCAGCTCGACTGGGAATCTATTTTAAGAGAAACCTAAATCCTTCGACAAGAGATGGATTTATTACCAGTTACCATTTGTTTTGGCTTCCTCTAAAGAACCTACAGCATGGAATTTTTCCATATCGTAACCTTCATTATCCGTTTCTAATCCTTTGTAAACATCTTTAAAAGATGCTTTTACTTCAAAAACAGGCATTGTCATTTTACTTTTTTCAATAGTAGCCACTGCAATTGTAAATTCTTTTCCTCCTGAATAAGGGATGTAAGCTAAGGAGTCAACAATAGAATTAAAGTTTTCCATAAACAAGATGTCTTGCACAGGAATTTTTGTAGTATCTCTTTTAATTATTCCCATTTCTAATGCTAAAGCCTCTCTACCTAATAAACTATCAGGTACTTCACCTTCCATTTTCACTTGTATAACAGAATCATTTTTTAAGAAGTAAATTAAGTCATCAAAAGAAGCTGCATAAGCCCCTTTTATTTTTTTATACTCTATTTGAGCATCACTAATCTGAGTTAATCTTTCTTGCGTTGCAGCATTTCTTACTTCAACACTTTCTGTTAAAACGATTTTGCTATCAATACTATTCCAAATTAAATAAGCGATACCTAATGATGCTATGGCTAAAGCTATTTGAATTATAATTTTCATAAAATATTTTTTATCAATTTGACACAAATCTACAATTTTTTTTGTCCTTTAATAACGCAAAAGGTAAAATTAATAGTGTGTAATTATTTATTGATTAATTAAAGGTGTAAAATGCCGTTTAAAGGTTAGTTTAGTCAGCAGAATTATGCAAAATATTTTTTATAAAAAGTTACTGGAAAACTTTGGTTTCGAGCCAACTAAAAATCAACTGGCTGTAATTGGAGAGTTAACAGATTTTGTTTTCTTAAAGATACAAAAGCATTTGTTTGTTTTAAAGGGGTATGCAGGTACAGGAAAAACATCTTTGGTTGGTGCTTTAGTTAAAACATTACCAACAATAAATTTCGATTCTGTATTACTCGCCCCAACTGGAAGAGCTGCAAAAGTACTGTCGAATTATGCAGGTAAACCGGCTTTTACAATTCATAAAATGATTTATCAATTACAAAGTGGAGGGGATGGATATACCCGTTTTGTAATTAAACAGAATAAGTTTCAGAATACGATCTTTTTAGTTGATGAGGCTTCAATGATAGGAGATGGAGGAGCGTTAAGTTCTCGTAATTGGGGAGAGAGTAAAAGTCTGTTAGATGATTTATTAGAGTTTGTTTTTGATGGTGTAAATTGTAAACTGGTTTTAATTGGTGATACTGCTCAATTACCTCCCGTAGGTATGGAGTTGAGTCCAGCATTAGATGAAGATTTTTTATTTGCATCTTACCATTTAAACATTGAGTTTAATGAGTTGAGTGAGGTTGTGCGACAAGCTGAAGATTCTGAAATTTTAACCAATGCTACCTACTTAAGGGGTAAAATTAGCTTGAAAAATAATGATTTTCCGTTGTTTAAGTCTGTGAATAGAGCTGACGTAAAAACGATAACCGGGTTAGAGTTAGAGGATGAGTTGAGTGATGCTTACGGTAAGTTCGGTGATGATAATGTAATGCTTATTACAAGGAGTAATAAACGGGCCAACTTGTTTAATTTACAAATTAGAGCGCGTATAAAATGGCTCGAAGATGAAATTGCATCTGGCGATTATTTAATGGTGGTAAAGAACAATTATTTTTGGTTAACCGATGACTCTAAGGCAGGTTTTATTGCCAATGGTGATATTGTTGAAATCCAAAAAATTACTGGTTACGAAGAAATGTATGGATTCCGATTTGCCAATATTCAGGTAAGAATGATTGATTATCCGAATGAACTTGATTTAGAAGTTAAAATTTTATTGGATAGCATTTTGAGCGAATCACCATCTTTACCATCAGACAAATTTAAAGAGTTATACGAGGCCGTTTCTGAGGACTATGGATATGAGCCCAATCGTAAAAAACGAAATGAACTCATTCGGAATAATCCATATTATCAGGCTTTGCAAGTTAAGTTTGCGTATGCAATAACTTGTCATAAATCACAAGGAGGACAATGGGGGGCTGTTTTTGTGGATCAGGGATATATTACCGATGAAATGATTAATGTAGAGTATTTGCGTTGGTTGTATACAGCTATAACACGTGCAAAAAAAGAGTTGTACTTAGTAAACTTTAATCAGAAATTTTATGGTGGTGAGGAGTAAGTTTACTCTTCTTCAATTGGTTCTTCTTGTATAGACTGATCTCCAAACTCTTTTACTACAACTTTTTTCCTTTTTTCTATAATATAATAAGAGATGTAAACACCGTCCTGGTTATTGGTAAGTGTCATTGGAATATTATTTCTACTTGTTGTGTATCTATCGCCTAAGATGTTTTCATCCATAGTAATTACATACTCTCCATTTGGCATAAAAAATTCAAACCTACCGTTTATATCCGTTAGTGTATTAAATGTTTTACCATTAACTGCAGTGATTTTAATTCTTGATAAGTCAAATAATTTTGCGGTATCAGATATTGCAATTTTCTGTCTATCAAGAACAACATCACCATAAACTTTAACACCTCTTACAAAAGGAATAAATGTTTCGTTTGAAGCAATTACTTGTAAGGAATCATCAGCGCTAGGGAACCATCCATTTAAATTGTCTAATGAATTAACATGGAAAGGATAAATATCATAAGGAATGTTTTTAATTTCTGCTTTACCTTTATTATCACTTATAATTTCTTTTGCACCAAGTCTAATAATAACGTTCTCAATAGAAGGTTCATCTTTATCTTTTTTTCCATCGCCATTGATATCATAAAAGCAAACAAAATCTAGTGAAGCTGATGTCTTTTTAATGAATGGTATAGGTACTCCAAAATCTTTTTTGATAGTTGCTCCAATCCTAACATTCTGATTGTAATTTCTATTAGAATTGTCTTCTAAACCTAATAGCCTATCCTGAGAATAAACATTTCCATATTTATTAGTATTAAAATAAAGTGAGCTATTTAGTCCAAATCTCCAGTAATTATTTGTGAAAAAGTATATTTGAGGATTAAAACTTACAGTATGATTTTTGTATACATTTTCATAATTATAAGAAAGGTTAGATTCTAAAATAAAATGTCTGTTTTTAAATTGATGTTGATTCAATAGCGCCATTCTAATGTTTTGAGGTGTAATACCTTGGAGTTTTTGAATGTTAAGTGATGAAGTAGAAAATGCTCCATAATTATACCTCGTGTTAAAGCTCCAAACTTTGTAGCGCAGTATTGAAGTGAATTGAAGGTTGAAATAATCTTTTCGAACCTCATCACTCATTGGAATAGCGTATCCAGCTTTTATAAATGCACTAGTCATAAAATTCTTTATAAAAGTGTGAGTTGAATACCTAAAACTTAAACCTCTATTGTGAATTTTTGTAAAAATATTATCTCTATAATCAAAGAATATACCTGGTTGATAAGAACTTTTCCCATTTTGTGTTTGGAAAATCAAAGAATTAGAAAGGAATTCTTGTTTGAAAATAATCACATCAGTAAGAGAATTAAACATTTTATTGTTTTGGTAAGAGTTGTTTAAGAAAACGCTCCACTTTTTATTAAACTCATAAAAGGTTCTATTATTAAGGTTATATCTTTCAAAAGTGCCACGACTAAATCCTTTATCATAATAACGACCGCCAATGTTAACTCTTAACTTATTTTCAAAAAACTGACTGTTATAATTTGCACCAATAATATAACCGGAAATCGATGATGTACTGTCTTGAAAAATTGTTTGGTTACTAGCAAAAGAGGTGTTTATAGAGATATTATGTTTCTTAATTCTAATGTTTGGATCTAAAGTAATTATGTTAGTATTTATGTTATTAATTTTATTCTCTTTTCGACCTGCTTTGGCTGTAATATTAAATTTATTATTTAGACGAAACGTATGAAATATACCATAAGATATGTTTTGAGTAGGACCAAATAAATTTGGACCTTTAATCGCAAAGACACCAGTTCTGTGTGATTCAGTAAAAGCATAAGACCCTTTTATTCCTTTACCATAAGTGTTTAATCCAATAATATTTCCACTAACATTACCAATTTCTACTGATTTTTTATTGTCAAAATAACCAACATACCAAGGCGAGTTTTTAATGAAGTTATTCGAATAACGATCTTGATAATAGTTAATTTGAGTGAAATAGTTAATTGTGGCATTGTTATTTAATTGCTTTAATCCTCTCATGTTGATTCCCATATATGAATTATTATTTAAAAGGTTTTGTATATTCACCTCTACTGTAAGTGGGAAGTTTGGATAACTATAGTCTTGCATCTTAGCTTGATTAGGTAGTTTTATAAAATCAACTTTACTACCTTTTTTAAATGATCCTTTTTCGATTGACTTTGGTTCACTACTATTAATGTATAGGGTATGTTTTTTATAGTCTAGGTTTCTGTTAGGGAGGTAGTTGTATGTCGATATTTTTTTAAAGTTTCTATTTTTTCCTTTAGTTATAGAGGCAAAATAGGTAAGTGTAGTATCTTCCCAGCTTTTTATACTTAGCGTAAAATTAGGGTCTTTAACTAATGTTTTAGAAGTGTCCAGTAAAGATAAATCGCCTTTTTTGTTTTTGAATGTTACAAATATGTTTTGTTTAAAATTTCCTGTGTTTATTATGTTGTAATTGAATTTTTTAGTTGTTTCACCATTTTTAAAATAAAACTTATTGGTTGGTTCAACATTAAGTTTCCATGAAATTATTTTTCGGGTTTTTAATAAAAAGTAATTATTACCAATTTGTTGGTTTTCATCATTTATAATAAATGCATTTATTGTTATTTCTGTATTTCCGTTAATTAGTTTGTTAGGAATTAAAACTACTGGTATAAATGCGGTATCCTTACTCGCAAGTTCAAAATTTTCTTCAGATTCAGTAAGGTATTCCCAACTTCCTGGATAAATTAGATCAAGTTTAAAATTAATTGTTTCGGGTGAATTGTTATAGACCTTTAAGACGTTAGAGATTATTTCACCTGACTTAAGTTCAATTTCAGAAAAATTAAACCCAGTATGTGTTATGTCGTTTTTATTCCATTGTAAAGAGACTGTAGAATCTGCTATTGATGAGCTTGGAGCTGCTATTACAGAATCTTTAGATGCTGGGTTGGGACTTGTTAATGTAGAGTCTGAAGTTAATAATTCTTCAAGAGAAGAATCTAGTATGGAGTCTGTTTGCGCATGAGTGTTTAGAAAAAGCGCAGTAATCATTAGTGCTACTAATAATGATTTCGTTGTTATCTTTTTTATATTATAGTAGTTATTCAAAATGAATCTACGGATTGTTTTCGCTTAAGATAAATCTTAAATTAAGCTGGTATATGCCAGGGCTGAAAGTGAATTCAGGTACCACTCTAATGTCAATATTAAAATTATATTGGTCGTAATTAGTTAGATATTCTCCTGGCCCATTAACTTCACTTGGACATGGTGATCCAGCTGGGACTATTGTTCCAGGAGGAGGAGGAGGGGTTACGACTAAAGGTCTAATAATCTCTAATATATCGGCATGAGTGCCAAGTGGGAAAGGTTGCCAATTTCCATTAATTAATGATGTTCCACATGAATTACGAACTCTAATTTCAAGTAACGAGATTGGTGCTTTTGGTGAAGCTCCAGTACTATAACTGATAAGTTCTTCCCATTCTGTAGGTGGAGCAACTCCACCATTGTCAGCAACTATAGTTAAGTTCCATGAACATAGAGGGTCTGGTACTGGTTGATCCAAGACACTAACCCTTATTTGTGCAGCGTTATTAACTGTAATACCACCAAGGTAATCCGAAAAGTTGTTAAATGTCAACAATTGATTAATAGAGGTATTTGGAATTAAGTCAACAAAACCACAATACTGTGCTTTTGTTAAATTAAAAACAAAAAGAGCAATGATGAGAATAGAAAATTTCAGACAGTTCATTTGAGTTTATTAATAAAAAGGATATGGATTTTTCCATATCCTTTTTATATAACCTTTTTATGATTTTATTACTGATCCTCTAATAATATGTATTGAACATACATTGTGTATACACCAGGCTGAGCATAAGATCCAGCACCGTTTACTGTAACTAAATCTTCAGCAGCAGAAGCAGCAGCAGGAGTAAATGCCATAGGGAATACTGCTGGTAATCCAGGAACAATTCTATAATCAATAACATAGAAGTAATCAGATGCAGTACCAGTACTAGTTAAATAACTGCCACCATCTACTGCAAATCCAGCACCTGTTGTAGCATCTCCTGCAATATATTTTTGTCCTGCTAATGGAGCTGCGTTTCCGTTTGCACCATCATAATAAAGACTGTTTGAAGCAGCTGGAGCTAGAACAGGAGGGAATGCTAATGAATAATCATTTGCTCCTGTTGGATTAACTTGAGATTGTCTTAGTTCTAATAAACTAATTGGTAAATTATCAACTCCACCTAAACCAGCATTTCCATATGTAAATTGTTGATCCCAAAAACCAGCACCATTAACACCTGTCGAACGACCTACGGCATATAAATCCCAACTTACAGTTGAACTAACTCTTAGTTGAGTTGCTCCATATTTTGTAATACCAGCATAATACTCGTTAATTTCATCAAACACAAATTCAACTTGATCAGGAGTAGACATGTCTAACTGTAAAACAGGCTGTAAATCCATTGTTACTGTAACGTCTTTTTCATCAATTAACTGTGCATTTGCAGAAGCTCCTAATAATAAGAATGCTCCACATAAGAAAGATATTTTTTTCATAGTTTTTAATTTATAATTGGTTAATATTTAATTTATTTCAAAATTCATTTTTGCAGCTTGGATTTCTTCAGAACCTTCATAATCCAAAACGCCAATTGCTAAGTATTTTCCTTTTTCTAATGTTGGTGGTATGGTAAAAGAAAAGACTCTAGTAAGTTCAGGGAGTATAGTGAACTTTTTAACCATTAAACGTTGTTGTTTTCCGTTGGTAAGGTTCGTTAAATCGATATAAGATGTACAGTACGCTATTCCGTTTCCTGTATTTTTTGCTTCAATATTAATGGTGTTTACACTGTCTTTAGCAACTTTAGAGAAATTAGTTATTTCAATACTATTGGTAGTTACGTTTGGTGGGTTCTGATAAACAAAAATACCAAAAGCAAAAGTTGGAGTAATTCCAAGTGCAATTGTTTTATCTCCATTTTTTACAGGTTCTAGTGTTTTTTTAGGTTCTTCTTGTTCAACCATAATAATACTCCAAGCAGCTCTATTTGCAGTGCTATCAAAAGGGAGACTAACAGTGAATTTTACTTCTCTTTTTTCCCCAGCAGCTAATTCAATAAAAGTAGGTGATACATTAAGCCATTTTGATAATGAATATTTTCCCGTACTTGCAGGAAGGAAGCCACTTTTTCCTTTACTATTCATATTAAAATCGTAAATATTTACTTTAAAACGGTTCACTTTTTCAGTATCATTTCTAACAGTAATAGAATAGATTTTAACATCTCCGGGGTTCATAGTTAAATGAAAATGAGCTGGAGAAACTGAAATACCTCTAGTCTTGTAATCTTTTTCAGATGAAGTTGTTGAGTCCTTTTGACCAAAAGCAACAGCTAAATTTAATATTATGCAGAGTGTTATTAATACCTTTTTCCTCATGTTATTCTTTAGAATAAATTGTGTTAAAAACGGTAAAGTTATTAGTTTATAATGGTAAATGAAAATTTTATCGCTTTATTATTGAGTTAAGTAGAACCTCTATAGGTTGCTTAGCACTTATTTATAGGTTTTTTTCAGCTTTACTAAATGACGTTAGTATTAGCATTAATTTAAGAGTCTCGGTTATTAAATTTAATTCTTTCATTCTATTGTTTTATAAGATATAAGGTTTCAAAAATATTTAGTAGTACAATTATTTATGACTTGGACCAAATGAGTACTTTCGTTTTTCAATAGATTTAAAACATATGCAATTATTAAAACAACTTTGTGAAATTCACGCACCAGCTGGTAGTGAATATAAAATGACTGAATTTTTATTAGCTTATATTGATAGAAATAAAGCGAACTGGAAAAATCAACCTCAAATTATTTCGGGTGAAGGATTTCAGGATAATATTATGTTAGTTTTTGGAAAGCCCACTACAGCAATTTTTGCCCATATGGATTCTATTGGTTATACCGCTGGGTATAAAAACAATTTGATAAAAATTGGTGGTCCTGGAGCAAAAAAAGGAGCTAAGTTAGTTGGGGAAGATAGTAAAGGAAAAATCGAATGTGAGTTGGATTCAACAGAAGATGAACATCAGTTTTTAACTTACTCTGCTAAATACGATAGAGAAGTGGATAGGGGTACAACATTTACATATAAGCCTGAATTTAGAGAGGATGAGGAGTTTATTCAATGTTGTTATATGGATGACAGATTGGGAATGTGGAATGCAATTAAAGTTGCTGAAACATTAGCGGATGGAGTTATTGTATTTTCAACATGGGAAGAACATGGTGGAGGAAGTGTTGGTTATCTAGCACGTTATTTATATGAAGAATTAGGCGTAAAACAAGCCTTAATTTCTGATATTACTTGGGTAACTGATGGTGTGCAACATAATAAAGGTGTTGCCGTTTCTATGCGTGACTCAGGAATTCCTAGAAGAACATATTTAAATAGAATTATAGAGTTAGCAAAAGAAAGTAAGGTACCTTTCCAATTAGAGGTTGAAAGTGCTGGTGGAAGTGATGGTAATTCATTGCAACGTTCTCCATATCCTTTTGATTGGTGTTTTATTGGAGCTCCAGAAGATTTTGTACACACACCAGATGAAAAAGTGCACAAAAATGATATTGATGCAATGGTTGATTTGTATAAATATTTGATGAAATATTTGTAGGTAGAAAATATCAACTAACTTTAAAGTTAAAATAATTCAATTTCTATATCTTAGCAGTATGAAACAAGCGGTAGTAAAAAAAGGAAAGGTAATTGCTCAAAATGTTGCTGCTCCAAATGTGAGTAGTGGTAGTGTGTTAATTAAAGTTCATAACAGTTGTATTTCTGCAGGTACAGAAATGACAAGTGTAAATACTACTAGAAAGTCATTGATAAAAAGAGCTATAGATTCACCAGATGAGGTAAAAGAGGTGCTTGATTTTGTTAAGCTAAATGGAATTCAAAAAACAATACAGAAAGTTAGAGGCGTAATTGATGGAGGTAAGCAAACAGGATATTCTGTTGCTGGAGAAGTTGTAGCTATTGGTGCAGAGGTTACCAATTTTCAAATAGGAGATAAAGTTGCTGCGGCTGGTGCTGGAATTGCGAATCATGCAGAATATGTTGATGTTCCTACTAATTTGGTAATGAAAATGCCAAATGGGTTGGATTATAAATATGCCTCTACCGTTACAATGGGCGGAATAGCCATGCAAGGTGTTCGAAGAGCCGATTTAAGATTTGGAGAAAGCTGTGTAGTTGTTGGAGCAGGAATACTTGGTTTATTGGCATTACAAATGTTAAAATTAAGTGGTGTTAGAGTTGTCGTTACCGATTTAGATGAACATCGTTTAGCATTGGCTAAAGAGTTGGGGGCAGATTTATGTATCAATCCAACTAAAGAAGATGCTGTAAAAATTTCAAATAGTTTTTCTGGAGGATATGGTGTTGATTGTGTACTGTTTACAGCAGCGACATCGAGTAGCAAACCTTTATCCGATTCATTTAAAATGTGTCGTAAAAAAGGTAAAGTAGTACTGGTGGGTGTTGTTGGTATGGAAATCAACAGAGGTGATATGTATGCTAAGGAATTAGATTTTCAAATTTCTACATCATACGGACCAGGAAGATACGATAGCAATTATGAAGAGAAAGGATTAGATTATCCGTTGTCGTATGTGCGCTGGACGGAAAATAGAAATATGACAGAATACCTTCAGCTCTTGCATGAAGGACAAATAAAATTAGAACCATTAATTGATGCCGTTTATGGCATCGAAAAAGTAGATGAAGCTTTTGCTAGTTTAGTTGTAGAAGGGCAGAAGCCAATTATTGTTTTGTTGGATTATAAACACTCAGAAAATCAGAAGAAAATTGAGGTTAAATCTACTCCAGTAAATAAGGATATTATTAATGTTGGAATTGTTGGATCTGGTAATTTTGTAACAGGAATGCACTTGCCTAACATGAAAAAGTTAAGTAATAAATATGCTTTAAAAGCTGTAATGAACCGTACAGGATTTAGTGCTGATGCTGTAGCGAAACAATTTGGAGCAGATTATTCTACTACAGATTTTGAGGAAATTATCAACGATGAGGCTATTGATTTGGTAATGATAACATCGCGTCACGATAGTCATGCAGATTATGTTTTGAGAAGTTTAAAAGCGGGGAAGCACACATTTGTAGAAAAGCCGTTGGCAATTAATCAAGAAGAGTTAGATAAGATAAAGGATTTTTATAATTCTGATGTAGCCGATAAGCCGGTGTTGATGACAGGGTTTAATAGAAGGTTTAGTCAATTCACAACTGAAATTAAAAAACATACAGATAAGAGAATTAACCCGTTATTTGTACATTATAGAATGAATGCTGGATTTATTCCTTTAGATACTTGGGTGCACGATGATGGTGGAAGAATTATTGGTGAAGGTTGTCATTTAATTGATTTAATGTCTTCATTAACGAATTCGAAAATTAGTTCAATTAGCTATGAAAAATTATCTCCGAATAATGATAAGTTTTCGCAACAAGACAATGTGGCAATGATTCTGAAATATGAAGATGGTTCAGTCTGTACGATCCATTATTTTGCATCAGGAAGCAAGCAAATTTCAAAAGAGTATATGGAAGTTCATTATGATGAAAAAACGATTATAATGGATGACTACAAGACTTTAAAAGGTTTTGGAGTAAGTCTTAAAGATATTAGTTTAAATAGAAGTGATAAAGGACAGAAAGAGGAATTGGAAGCCTTGTATGAAACGTTAAAAGGGAATAAGAAAGAATGGCCAATTTCCTTAGAAGATATGGTTCAAACTACCGAGGCAACATTTTTAATTAATTAAGCAAGGGAATCTGTTTTATGCTTGATTTACCACATATTAAATTTCTACAGAAGTATAAGAAATTACTGATAGTTGGTGTATGTCCACCACCATTAGGAGGTGTTTCTGTTCATGTCTATAGATTAAATAAATTATTGAGCAACAGTGAAATATATGATATTTCAAAAAAAGGAATTCTTCAGTTGTTAAATTTTATCAATTTATTTTTTAAACTAATATTTAGCGATTTTGATGCTGTTCATATTCATTCAATTGATAAGTATACACTAAATATTGTATACTTTGCAAGTAAGATTAGGATATTTAATATTATCGTTACAGACCACAACCCTCGAACATTTATCAATAAATCTGAATCACAACAAAAGATCTACAGAAAAATAGTTGCTAAGTTGGATGCGATTATTTTAGTTGGAGATCACGTTTTAAAAAACTATGAATCTCAAAATGTAACATTACCTTCAACTATTTTTGTTGAACCAGCATTTTTACCACCTCCTCTAATTGAAAAAGAGAAAATAGTAAAAACGTATCCGAATGATTTGCAAAATTTTATTGAGAAGCACGACTATATTATCTCTGCCAATGCTTTTCAATTAGCGATGTTCAATAATCAAGATTTGTATGGGTTGGATATGTGTGTTAATTTAATGAAGGATCTAAAAGGGAAGAATGTAGGTTTTATATTTGCATTAGCCAATGATGATTTCAATAAGACTTACCTAAGCGAACAGCTAAAAAGAATAGCTGATAATAATTTGAATGAACATTTCTTTATGTTAAAAGGGCAAAGGGAAATATGGCCACTTTTTGAAAATGTAGATTTGTTGGTTAGGCCAACAAACACAGATGGGGATGCCGTTAGTATAAAGGAGGCTTTACATTTTAATTGCAAAGTAATTGCAAGCGATGTATGTAAAAGGCCAAATAATGTTATCTTGTTTAATACAAGAGATCAAGAGGACTTCAATAAGAAGTGTCTTGAATTAATAAAAAGTTAGAAGAAATATGAGCCTTATAATTTTTAGAAAAGATGAAATTGTATCTCTTTGTAAAGGGAAAAAAGTATTGCATTTGGGATTTATTCAACATACAATTTACGAGAAAAAAATTCAAGAAAATGATTGGCTACATAGTAAGCTTGATGAGGTAAGTGATAAATTGGTTGGAGTTGATTATTTAAAAGATGCTGTTGTTAATATTAGAGAAAAATATAAGTACGAATGCTATTTTGGTGATGTGATGCAATTAGATCAATGTGAATTAAATGATACGTTTGATATTATTGTTTGTGGAGAATTAATTGAGCATATTGAAAACCCAGGCTTAATGTTAGATGGGATAAAGCGTTTTATGAATGAGAACACCACATTAATTATTACAACACCAAATCCATGGTATGTAGAAAGAATAAAACTGATTAAAAGAAATAAATTAGAAGATCAGTGGTTAAATAAGGAGCATGTTTCATGGTTTTCATATGAGACTTTGAAACAGCTGTTGGCTAGAAAAGGTTATAATGCTCAAGGAGGGTATTATTATGAGGAGTCTACTGAGAGAATGAAAAAATCGAACTCACTTGTTGATAAGGTGAAGTATTTCTTTAAAAAGATTGTAATGAGCTATACACCAGAGAGGTTGTATGACGGATTGTTTTTTCTTGTTCAATTAAAAAAGTAATAAAATAATCTATTGAAAAGAATATTAGATATTATTAAGGATACTTATAACAAGGGGTTTTTTCACTTGTTTTCAGCTAATACACTTATTCATTTAATAGAATTTGGGTCGCAGCTTTTTATCGCTTGGATATTAATTGCTGAAGATATAGGTAGAATAAAGTCTTTTCAATCATTTGCGGCAATTGCTGTAGTTATTGCAGGGTTAGGTTTTAATACTTCTGTACTTAAGCTTTGTTCCGAAAAATCAAGATCTTTATTAGAGAAGCAAGCTCTTTTTTCATCTGCGGTTAAAGTGGTGTTGTTTGTTAGTGTTTTAACTATTGGTGTAATTTTAATCTTATCTCAATTTGGATTTATTTCAAACGATATTATTACCAATAAGCTATTTGTTTATTATTCACTTTCTGTCCCTTTTGTTGCGTTAAATAATTTGATAATTGCCTATTATCAGGCTTTAAAAGCATTTAAAAAAGTTTCTTTATTACTCGTTATTGCTCGTTTTTTACACGTAGCAATAATTATAGGATTAACTTATCTGTATGGATTGAATGGGTTTATAGTTGGTATAATAATAGGATTTATAATAAGCTCTATATTGTTGTTTTCAAGAACAGAATTTGTTGAAGGTTGGAAAAATGCTGGAATTGAGCATTATAAAAAAAACTGGGAATTAGCTAAGTATGCCTTTTTGGCGAATGGTATTAATATAGTAACCTTGTATTTAGATGTTTTCTTATTGAATCATTTGGTTAGTAATCCAGAAGAATTTGGATACTATGGTTTTGCTTTAACTTTGATAGCTGGTTTAAGAATAGTGACCACTACTGTGCAGCAGTTTGTTACGCCATTTTTCTCTGAATTCTCCGAAAATCATGTTCAATCAATTAAAGCTTTTAAAAGAGCAAACAGAATATTTATTTTATTAATCATTGCGATAGCAATAGGTGCAATTTTAATTTTACCTTTTGCAGTAGAGTTCCTATTTTCGGGGAAATACAATAGCTCTATATATTATTTTCAAGCCTTAACAATTGCGTGGTTAATAAGAAGCGCTATTTCTTTGAAGGGACCTTATTTATTAGCAGCTGGCTATATGAATGTTAATTTTTATAGTGTGCTGATTGTTTTTGTTAGCTCAATAATTCCAGCATGGTATTTAGTTAAAACTTACGGGATTGATGGTGCAATATATGCTCAATTCTTTTCAGCTGTTGCACTATTTATTATTGTTAGTTTTAATTTTCAAAGAATTTTAAAACGTCTTACTAAAGAACATTCTTAAAATTATTCATTGCTATCCTCTTCCATTCCTGGTAAGGATTTACCCATTATTATCATTACCATTAAGCCAATTACCATTAATAAAATTAAGCTAGATGATACCAGAGATATTTTACTTCCGATATAATGTGAAGTAGGATGAAATTCAAATCTTACCTCATGTTTTCCAGCAGGTATTTTCATACCTCTTAATAAGTAATTTACTCTTATGAATTCTGCTTCTTTACCATCAATATAAGCTTTCCAATCTACATTACCTTTGTACCAAATTTCAGAGAACACAGCAAAATTTTCAGCAGCAGAACTGGAATTGTAAACCATATTGTCTGGGTGGAAAGAGGCTAGCGATATAGTATTTTGAGATGTGTTGCTTGGATTAACTCCATTTATATAGGTCTTGTGTCTTTCATCAATAATAACAGTATTTTTTGAGTTGAAATCGTTCATTAAAGCCATTTCTTCATCTGCATTTTTTGCCCAATCAATATCATTTACAAACCAAACAGATCCATTAGCAGCTCGGTTTTGTTGAGCAATTTCTTGCCCTGGCTGTCCTGTAATAAAATACTTAGCATTTAACATGTTAAACACATTCATATTACTTTTTGATAGATGATACTCAATTAAGTCTTGATAGCGAGATAGTTTTACAGAACTATAGCCTCCAATAGATTTATGGAAATAAGATGGTGTAAGCTCGTTAAATGAGTTTACAGCAGCATTAAAAACTCTGTAATTAACTTCTTTGTCATTTAAAACCTGTAAATCAGCAGCGGTAGGTTTAATAGATTTTTCAAATGTTTTTGCCTTGGTGAAATCATCACTATTTAAAAAACGTTTTCCTACCATCCACATATCACCAATTATAACGATGGTAATGATGGTAATTCCTAAACTTAAACTTTTCAATTTATTAGAAAGTATAGCCCATAATGTTCCAAATATTATAGCAATAACGGTAAGTGTTCTTAACGAATCGCTTTTAACTAAATTCATTCTATCTTGAATAACAGGATCCATAGGAAATCCATTTTGAGCCAATTGAGCATCATAAGGACCATTAAAATCGAAAAGACTCCCACCTAACAAATAAGTGATCAATGAAATCCCTCCTAAAGCTCCACCTGAATAAATTAAAGCTTTCTTCAATTTTGCAACATCATAAGCCTTATCATGAATAATCTTAAGGGCCATCATTGCACCAAATGTTACAGAGATCATAGTTAAACTTAACCACATTGATGGGGTTCTAAATTTGTTGTAAAGAGGAAAGTGATCAAAGAAAAATTCATTAACAATAAGGAAGTCTCCTCCCCATGAAAATACAACAGAAACGATAGTTGTTCCAAGTAGTACCCATTTAAAATTGCCTTTGTAAAGGAAAAACATGAGTAGAAATAAAAAGATCAATCCTGCACCCAAATAAGAAGGCCCTGATGGAGTGCTTTGAGTACCGTAATACATCGGAATTCCTTTTAAATAGTTTTTTATTTGATTTTTCGGGACTCCTTTTCGTGCAAGTTCTTCATAAGTTTCAGAACCTTTTTCTAAACTTGCTCCAGGAGCATAAATACCCGGAATTAGCAAGTTAATTGTTTCTGCTTTGCCGTAACTCCAAGCCATTGCATAGTCTAAATCAAGACCATTACCAGTTTTTTCTACCTCTTTTGTAAGCTCCGTTTTTCCATTTCTTGTAGAAGAGCTTCCGTAATCATAAGTGGTCCACAATAGGGTGATGTTCGGTAAGATTCCTAATAATCCAAAACCAATTAAAATAACAGTTCGTTTAAAAAAGGGTTGTATTTTTTTGTCCTTGTATGCGTGGAAAAGTTTTACGAAAAATAAAATTGCTATAAAGAATATCGAATAATATATAATTTGGATGTGATTAGCCATAATTGCTAATCCTAAAAATAAACTCGTTAAAGCACCACCTAAAAGCCATTTTCCTTTGTAAGAAATTAAGATAGAAGCGATAAGGGGTGGGATAAAAGCGATGGTAACCATTTTTGTGGAATGACCCGCCTCAATTGAAAGTAAAAACCAGGTGGAAAGCGAGAAGCTTATAGCTCCAAGAAGCCTAATAGTAAGGGGATAACCTAGTATGGATAAAGCAATATAAAACCCAAGCATAAGCACAAGCGAAAGCCATAAACTTTTAGGAAGTAAAACGTTAGATTTATAAACCCATAACAATAAGTTATCATCAACAGAGTAAGCAACTTGAAATGTAGGCATTCCAGAAAAAATTCTACTCGTCCAAAGTATTTTGTCACCTTTATCTTGATAATCTTTTACCTCTTTAGATGCAGCAACAGCACTAACTTGGTCATGGCTTAATATTTTTTTTCCTTGAGTTTCAGGATAAAAATAAACCCCGGATACAGTTAAAAGAATAAAAAAAGCAAGAATATGCTGTGCGTATTTATTTTGAAAAAGATTCATAAAAAATTTAATTAGAGTATGAGCGTTAAAAGTAATGAGTTTAAATGAAAATTCGATAAGAGATAACAATAAAATGGATAGAATCTGTAAGTTAGCACTTGAAAATCTTCTGTAATTTGAGTAATCTAAAAATAGCGAAACAACTTCCACTTAAAGTTCTTGTAAAAAGAATTCTAAAAAGAGTTTTTTCAAAACAACAGATAGCTTACTCTAAAATAGAAATACGTAGAAGTTCATCAACTTATAAGTTAAACTCTTTATTGTTAATTAACGACCTCGATTGTTCTGTAGAAAATGAAGTTTTAGCACATTATTTAAAACATGAGTTTAATTTATTGGGAAGTGGTTGGGTAAGTAGAAATTCAGAAAAAGAAGTAGAACTCGGCCCGCTTCACTTTCCCTTTAAACAACAATTAATTAATCAAATATCTAATGCTTATCAATTTATTGATTGGCAATTAGATATCAGGAGTGGTTTTAGATTTGATGTAAAAAAACAGTTTGATGACCAATTAATAGATCAAACAAAAAACGTTGATATTAAAAACTGTTGGGAGTTAGGTCGGTTGCAACATTTTCCTCAGATGGCTTTGGCAGCCCATAATTCATCAAATAAAGCATTAATTATATTAGAATTTAAAAATCAGAGTTTAGATTTTATTATTTCAAATCCTATTGGAATGGGAGTGCAATGGGCTTGCGCAATGGATGTTGGTATTAGGGTTAGTAATTGGTTAGTCGCTTTAGACCTTTTTTGCCAGATTGACGAAACCAATATGCTAGATGAAAACTTTACAGTGCTTTTTACTGATTATATCCACAAGCATGTTGAGTTTTTAATGGTTCATCTTGAAGAAAAAGAAGGTGCCGCAGGTAATCATTACCTATTCAATTTGTTGGGTGTTTTGTTTGCTACTAGTTACTTGTCAGAGAAAGAAGAGTCTTTGAATTGGAGGAGATTCGCTGAAGATGAAATGCAGAAAGAATTTTTTAAGCAATTCTTTTCTGATGGAGGAAATTTTGAAGGGTCAACAACGTATCATTGTTTAAGTGCCGAGGCCATTTTGTATGGTACAGCATTGATGTTAAGAAACGATAAGGCACTAAGTAAAGAGTATATTCAATTGTTGGGTAACGCTTTTCACTTTATAAAAGATGTATTAAAGCCAAATGGAGAAATGCCTCAGTTTGGTGATAATGATAGTGGAAGGTTGTTCACTTTTTCATCTACGCATCAAAATAAAAATGGAGCAAGTGAAAAAGCAAGTTTATTGAATTATCAATTTTTATTGAATGGGTTTTCAGGATTGTTTAAAGACGGAGGGACTACTTCGTTGGAGCATAATATTATTCAACAACTTTCTAAAAACAAAAAAATAGAAAATAAACGAAGCGAAAAAGAGAATGAATTTCAGTTAAGGAATTCAAAACATCAACTTCAGCAACCAAAAACTACGGTAATAGAATTTGATTTGAATATCGATTTGGATAAAATATCTCTTTTTTCATATGGTCAATTTGGTGTTTATGGGTTTAAATCAAGTGAATTTTATTTAGCGATTAGTGCTATTTCAAATAAAAAAATGCACCATAGTTGGGGGCATGTTCACAATGATAAGCTTTCGTTTGATTTACAGGTCAATAATAAAGATTTAGTTAGAGATCCTGGAAGCTACACCTATTCAGCTTTTCCTAACAAAAGAAACGAGTTTAGAGGAGGTAAAGCGCATAATGGTATTGTTTTAGAAGGAGTGGAACAAAACAAATTTATCGGTTTGTTTTATTTAGAAAGAGAAGTAACGTGTAATGTTTTAGAGCTTAAAGGCTTGTCAATTACGTTGCAGGCAAATTATTATGGAGTAGAGCATGTTAGGGAATTTACAATTTTGGAGAATAAGCTTGTTGTAACAGATTATTGTAATAAGCCCTTTACAGTAAACATTAATAAGTTTGAAATATATTCGCCCAATTATGGGTCTTACTAATCTGTAAAAAGAGATTGATATTCGATTTCGCTTTTTTACTTATCAATTCTTCAACAGATTAGTTGTAAAATATAGGTTTTACTTGAGGTTTTGGGGATGGTAGAACATCAATACGGGTTGAACCCAGTTTCCCTTTTTAATCTAGGAATTTATGGCGTAACACACATCGCTGTTGGTGATGAAGGAGAGGATATTTAAGTTTAATAATCAATTATTAAATGGTTACTAACTTCCAAATCTTAATGCTGGTTGGAATGATTACTCTAGAAATGAATTAAGTAAACAAGATGCTTATATTTACAAAGTAAAAGATATTGATGGAGGTCTGAACCTTTCGTAGGGGACAGAACATTGTTAAGATAAATATTTATTAAAAATGAAGTATATCGTAATTGTATTTTTTTTGATGTCAACTTGTTTGGTTTTTAGCCAGACTGACAACGAGGAGTTAAAGGCGGCTAATAAACAGTTCGAAATAGGAAACTATTATGGGGCTTTAAAGATATATAATTTATTGTATCTGCAAGATGTAGAGAATAAAGAACTGAATTATAGCATGGGAGTTTGTAATTATAATATTAAAGAATATAAAAAGGCAGAACAACACTTTCTTAAGTCAAATAGTTCTACAAATATTGAGTTGCTTAGGTATAAAGCTTCGATTGCTCACATCAATATGGAATTTAACAAAGCATTAAAATACTATAATGCCTACAAGCTTACCTCAGGCAATAAAGAGTTGTCTAATGAAGAGGTTAATACTTTAGTTATGAAGGTTAAGTATGCTGAGATAGCTGTTTCGGATAAGCGAAATGTGTTGATTCAGAACGTAGGAAGTGCAATAAATACTGCTGCTGATGAATATGTGCCCTTGATTTCTGCAGATGGAAGAATGTTGTTTTTCACATCTCGTAGAGAAGGAAGTACAGGTGCTAGATTAGACCTTGATGGAAGACCATTTGAGGATGTTTATATGTCAATAAGTTCAAATAACGTTTGGATGGCTCCTAGCTCATTAATGGCTGTTAATACCAACGGAAACGATGCTTGTGTTGGGCTGTCTGCCGATGGGCAATCTATGCTTGTGTTTAAACCATCTAAAGATTTAAGCTCAGGAAATTTATATCAAAGTAGAATGGGATTGGAAGACTGGGGAACTCTCACTAAATTAAGTTCTGAGATCAATTCTGAATACACAGAATCAAGTGCGTCCATTTCATTGGATGATAAAATTTTGTTCTTTTCTAGCGATAGACCTGGAGGTTTTGGAGGGAAAGATATTTATAAAGTATTGAGGCTCCCAAATGGAAAATGGAGTAGAGCATTTAATTTAGGTCCTACTGTAAACACTCCTTATGATGAAGATGCTCCTTTTATTCATTCAGATAAAAAAACGCTTTATTTTAGTTCTAAAGGGCATTCGAATATGGGGGGGTACGATATTTTTAAAACAGTTTATGAAAAGCACAGGTGGTCTGCTCCAGAAAATTTAAAGTGCCCAATAAATACAGTTTTGGATGATGTTTTTTATGTAGTATCTGCAAATGGAAAGGTTGGATATTATTCATCTTCAAGAGATGGAGGGTATGGTGGACAGGATATTTATAAAGTGTTATTAAAAGATGAGTTTGTATCGGAGCATATTCTACAAGGAATTGTGCTTTCTAAGAAAGGAGATTTAGCTCTTCTAGCAAAAATAACGCTCATCGAAAATGAATCTAAAACGGTTAAAGGAGTATATGAATCAAGCAATAATACGGGTAGTTTTATAATGTTAGTTAATCCAAAAAAAACGTACAGTATTATTATAGAGTCGGATGATTACCATTCCTATACTGCCGATTTAGATTTTGATATTAATAGTAGTGAACGGATTGAATTTATACTAGAAAGAAAAGCTAAACATGATAAATAAACAGCAATTCCTGCTCATTTTGAAGACTACACTTTTACTTATTTGTAAGTTTTCAATTCCATTTTTTCGCCATCAAATACTCCGTAGGTATTGTATTTAAGCCACTCTCCCAAGTTAATGTATTTTGCTTTTTCACCTATGTTTATTTCTAAAGGAAGGTGTCTGTGTCCGAAAACAAAATAAGCTATAGTGTTATGTTTTTTGATGTAATCTTTGCAGAATAATACCAAATTCTCTTTGTCTTCACCATGGAAAACTTCATCATATGTAATGTTTGATTTTCTACTTCTTCTGCTCCAGGAATTGGCAACTCCAATTCCTAAATTAGGGTGTATCCTTGCAAATGCCCATTGACATATTTTGCTGGAAAAAACTGCTTTTAACATCTTATAAGTGTTATCTCTAGGACCTAAACCATCTCCATGTCCTATTAAGAACTTTTTACCATTAAAGTCTTTAGTAATAGGCTTACGGTGTATTGTAACACCTAATTCTTTTGGGAGGTAGTCAAATGCCCACATGTCATGGTTTCCTGTAAAAAAATGTATGTCAATTCCACTGTCAGTAAGCTCAGCAATCTTGCCTTGTAAACGAATAAACCCTTTAGGTATAGCACTTTTATATTCAAACCAAAAATCAAAAACATCTCCTACTAAATAAATTTCTTTGGCATCATTTTTAACTTCGTCTAACCATTTTACAATGAGTTTTTCACGCGTAAGACTTTCCTCGTAATTAGGCGCACCTAAATGAAAATCAGAAGCAAAGTATATTTTATTTTTCGATTGATCAGTCATTTTTTTCTAGCTGGTTCGAACCAAAATTAATCATAAAATAAGTGTTTAGGAATTACAAATCCATTTCTCTTATTCTTATGAATGGATTAAGTGTGTTTAGGTTTAATTTTTGTGATGAGCTGTTGGTGTATTCAATTTATTCAAAACCAGTTAGTTCGTGATTTTAATCATCTAGTTGTACGCTAATATTAAAATTTACTTTTTGTTGGAAGTAATTAGAGGCTTTTTGTGAAAAAAGAAGGGTAGGGATTATGAGTGTCATTAAAACAGAAAAATATTTTGTTTTAAAATATTGATGTTTTTTGCGAAAATTATTTTCCAATTTTCTCTTTAATCATTGAGACTAAGATGTCTATAGCAACTTTGTTTTCACCTCCTACGGGCACTATCATGTCAGCATATTTCATTGTAGGTTCAATGAATTGATTATGCATTGGTTTTAGTGTTTTTTCGTAACGGTTAAGTATTTCCTCTACATCTCTACCACGTTCAGTAATGTCTCTTTTTAAGCGTCTAATTAAACGGTCATCAGCATCTGTATGAACAAATATTTTAATATCACAAAGCTTTCTTAATTCTTCATTTGTAAAAACCAAAATACCTTCAATAATTAAGATCTCCTTAGGGTGAACAACCTTGTAATCATATGATCTTGAATGTGTAATATAAGAGTATATTGGTTGGTTAATTTCTTTTGTTTCTTTTAAGGTTTTAATGTGGTTTAAAAGAAGATTGAAATCAATTGAATTTGGGTGGTCATAATTGATTTTTTGTCGCTCTTCAAAAGTCAGTTCTGAATTATCTTTGTAGTAGGCATCCTGTGGTAGTACAGTAACGTTTTCCTGAGGTAAACTGTTCGCAATTTTAGTAACTACGGTTGTTTTTCCAGAACCTGTTCCTCCAGCTATTCCGATGATAATCATGCGTTCTTGTATTTATGAAAAAAAAGTATTTTCAACTATATTTTTCGAAATTAATTATTGTAAACCTGACTTAGTAATTCTTTAATTATTAAAGTCATTTTTGGTTCGGCTGCTTTTGCCACCTCCTGTACTTCTTTATGGCTAATTCCAACGATTTTTCCAGCAATACCTAAATCGGAGATTATTGACAAGGCCATACAAGGTAAACTCATGTGTCTAGCAACAATAACTTCAGGAACAGTACTCATTCCAACAGCATCTGCACCAACAATTTGGATGTATTTATATTCAGCAGGTGTTTCAAAAGTAGGTCCAGATAAAGCAGCGTATACTCCTTGTTGCATCTTGATGTCGTTTTTAGCTGCAATGTTAATCACATCTTTTATCAATTCTTTATCATATGGTTCACTCATGTCTGGAAAACGAGGTCCTAATTCATCAATATTTTTCCCTCTTAAAGGATTGTCTGGCAATAAATTTATATGATCAGTAATTAGCATGATGTCACCTATTTCAAAATCAGCATTAACACCACCGCTGGCATTACTTAAAAATAAGTTGTTTATACCTAAAGCTTTCATTACTCTAATTGGGAAAGTGCATTCTTTTAAAGAATAACCTTCGTAATAATGAAATCTTCCTTGCATTGCTATAACTGGAACATTGTTAATTGTTCCGAAAATAAGTTTTCCACTGTGACCTTCAACTGTAGAAACAGGGAAGTTTGGAATTTCTTCATAAGGAATTGAAATTTCAATGTCAATTTCAGTCGATAAGTTTCCTAGTCCAGTCCCTAAAACAATTCCAGTAAATGGTTTTGTTTTTGTTTTACTCTCCAAAAAAGCTTTAGTCTCACTTATTTTTTGTAACATATTCTATTATTTTATTGTCAAAGTCCATTTTGTCATTTCCATGAAAACAAATTTCTATTGGAATGTAAAAAATGGGGATGTTTTGTAATTCTTTTATAATTTCTGGTAAAGATAATCTCATTATATCTTTTTCTGTAGAAATAATGAATTTATTATTTCCCTCAAGTTTATTAAACGCACTAATAATTCGATCAACATCAGATTGATCATAGTTGTGATGATCAGAAAATTGAATGTGATTGATTTTGGTGTGTTTTTGTCTTAGGTGATTGAGTAGGGAAATAGGCTTTGCAATTCCCGTTAAAACTAAAACAGCATCATCTTTCGTGTTATTTTGTGTGGATTTTTTCGCGGCAAGTGTAAAAGGTAGCATCTCTCCGTATTTTATATAAGAGAAGAAAATGTTTTGATATGGTTTGGGATTTAGCTTCGTTATTATTTTATTTCTTTCAAGTATTGTTAAATCAGGTTTTGTTTTTGATACGATGATTATGTCGGATCTTTCACTACCTTTTTTCCATTCCCTTAGTCTTCCCGCTGGCATAACGGTATCATTAACGTATAGGTTGTTATGTTCTGTAATTAATATGTTCAAACCAGGAGATATAGCTCGGTGTTGGTAAGCATCATCTAAAATTATTAAATTGGTGTGAGGAGATTTTTTTTTAATTTGTGCTACGCCATGGACCCTTTTTTCATCCACAGCTACATTTATGTCTTTAAATTTAAGATGATACTGTAAGGGTTCATCACCGATTTCAGTAACAGATGTATTTTTGTTCGCTAAATAAAACCCTTTTGTTTTCCTTTTATAACCTCTACTTAATGTAGCGATCTTAAAATCTTTTTTAAGTAATCGAATTAAATACTCTGTGTGAGGGGTTTTTCCAGTTCCGCCCAATGATAAGTTTCCTACAGATATTATTGGAAAATCAAAGCGTGTTGATTTGAAAAGGTTCCAATCATATAGTTTGTTCCTGAAATATAGAATACTTCCGTAAATAATGGAAAAAGGATATAGTGTTATGAATATGAGTTTCTGCATATAGTAAGTTGTAAAAATATAAAACTATTTAAAGCTGAGCAGTTATTTTTAACTTGAATTAAGTCTAGGGTACAATGTTTTGAATTATTAACAGCTTTAATTAAGAAAAATAAGTTATATTTGTAAGTGATGATTATTATGTTTAAAAAATATCATTTAGTGTTGCTAATGTTTGCATTGTTACTAACGCTCTTATCTTGTAAGAAAGGTGGGGAGCCCACTCCATGTTTCGATCATTCGGAAATTAACTCTTCTGGAGATATTGTTATTGTTAAGGGCGGTGAGCCTGATGATAAGGATGGAGATGTTGTAGGTGGAGATGGTGATGAGGATGATGACGGAGGCGTTATTGATGGGGGAGTGGGGACTGGTAGTGGAATAGGTGTTAATGATGATGATGATAGTCTTGTCTCGATAGTGGGATAGTTTTTTTTCTTTTTTTTTCTTTTTTGACTTTCTTTCTCGTTCCTCTTACGGAAAGTTTCGTTTTGTTCTCGATTTTAACCGTTTACAAAGTCTCCTTGTAGATACTCAGTAACTATTCATATTTTTACATAGAATAATTTGGTTTACAACTTTTATATTACATATCTTTACGCCTCTTTGTTTGCACGAAATAATTAAAATTTTAAAAATATGTTAAAAAAACTAGCTGTTTTAGTATCGGTTTTGTTTACAGTTTCTATTGCTGTTGCACAATCTGGAGGTTCTATAAAAGGTAAGATGCTCGATAAGGGTAATAGTGAGCCATTACCGTTTGCTAATATTATTCTAATGAAAGGTGGTTCTCAAGTAGCAGGAACAACTACTGATTTTGATGGTAGATTTACTTTTTCTGCGTTAACTCCAGGTAATTATGATGTACAAGCAATATATGTTGGGTATCAAAAAGTAGCAATTTCAGGAGTTGTTGTCCGTGGAGGTAAGATAACTTTCGTTCCTGATATTAAGGCAGCATCTTCTTCAGAAAATATAAAAGAATTTGTTATTGTTGAATATAAGATTCCTTTAATCTCTAAAGATCAAACATCTTCAGGGGGAACAGTAACTGCTGAAGATATTAAAAAAATGCCAGGTCGTACTGCAGCATCAATTGCTGCGACTGTTGGAGGTGTATATTCTCAAGATGATGGTTCTACTGATTTAAACGTTAGAGGGGCTAGAAGTTCTTCAACAGATGTATATATAGATGGTATAAAGGTTAGAGGTTCGCAAAACCTGCCTAAATCAGCTATTGAACAAGTTGCTGTTGTTACAGGTGGTATACCAGCTCAATATGGTGATGTTACTGGTGGTGTAATTAGTATTACAACAAAAGGAGCAACAAAAGAATGGTTTGGGGGATTAGAGTATCTTACTTCTGGTTTTAAATCAGGCGATAATGTTGTAGGGTTAGATAATTTTGGATTTAACTTGTTTGGATTTAGTGTTTCTGGACCTTTAGTAACAAGAAAAGATTCTGCAGGAAAGAAGACTGACGCAATTGCTGGTTTCTTTTTGTCTGGAGAGTTTAAGCATGAGCTTGATTCAAGACCTTACTCTGGAGGTGTTTCTGTATTGAGTGATGAAATGACGGATTCGTTAAATGCTAGGCCTTATATTCAAAATTTGACTCAAGCAGGAGGTGTTAGTAATGCTGCAGAGTTTTTAAGAGCAGATGATTTGGAAAGATCTCCTTTTAGATTGAATGTAGGAAGAAAGTCAATGAATTTGGCTGGTAAAATTGATTTAACAACCTCTAAAACTACAAATGTAGCAGTTGGAGGTTCTTTTGATTATAGAAATGCGAATGGTTATAGTCGTGGAGGTTCTTTGTTGAACTCTCAAAACAACGCTCAAGTATTAAATAATACTTGGAGAGTATATGCTAGATTTACACAACGATTTATGAATTCTACTGACGAAGAAAATCCATCTTTAATTAAAGATGCATTCATTTCTTTTCAAGCAGATTATTCACAGGTTTCTCAAACAGTTCAGAGTGAAAAGCATAAAAATCAGTATTCTCATTATGGCTATGTAGGTAAGTTTACTAGTCAAAGAACACGAGAATTTAATAGAGGATCTTTTAGTCCAACTGTTAATGGAGAGGAAACAGGAGAAGAATTCTCAGGACTTTTGTCTGATTCAACAACTGTGTTTTACGATTTTGAGCAAAGTGATATAAACCCTATTCTTTCTAATTATACTTCAAATTACTACGAAGTTTTTCAAAATGATGTTGTAGGCCATATCGATAATATTGTAAGTGTTCAAGGTAATGGTGGATTAGTAAATGGGGATTTACCTAATTCTGTTTATGGTTTGTGGACCTCTATGGGGAATCCTTATAATGGTTATTCTAAGTCTCAAAATTCACAATTTAGAGTATCTGGTCGAGGTAGTGCAACAATTAAGGATCATGCTATTCAAATTGGATTTGAATATGAGCAGAATAACGATAAAGGCTATAGTGTAAATGGCCCAGCAGGATTATGGACCTATGGTAGAGGGCTTGTTAATACACATGTCGCAGAAAATAATTTTGAAAGAGGAAGTTATGATTCATTGCTTGTAAACACATCTTTTGGTGGGGTTAATCAATATACATTCGTAAGACAATATAATGCAGAAAGTCATAATACTTTCGATAAAAACTTAAGAGCTTCATTAGGATTGGATGAGCAAGGTTTAGATTTTATTGATTTTGATTCTTATGGGCCAGACTCTTGGAATATTGGTATGTTTTCTCCTGATGAATTGATTAACGGAGGAGGTTATGTCTCAACAAATGGATATAATTATAGCGGTGATAAATTGGCAGGAAGTTCAAGTTTAGATGATTTTTTCAATAAAGTTGATGAAAGAGGTGATAAGCTAAGAGAGTCTCCGTCATTTACTCCAATCTATATGGCAGGTTATATTCAAGATAAATTTGCCTTTGAAGACCTGATTTTTAATGTAGGTATTCGTATAGATAGATATGATGCGAATCAATCTGTTTTAAAAGATAAATATTCATTATTTCCTACAAAAACTTTAGCCGACATATCTGATGAGTTAGTAACCTCACCAGATGTTATTATTCCTGGTAATATAGGAAGTGATTTCGTAGTTTACGTTTCTGAATCTATAAATCCAGAAGTTAATTCTATTGTTGGGTTTCGCGATGGTGACACATGGTATAATGCAGCAGGAGAAGAAATTTCAGACCCTAAAATTTTAGATGCGAATGGTATTCCTCAACCTTGGTTGGTTAATCCAAGTGAAAACAATGTGTTTGAGCATTTAAGTTCTGAATCTTTTAAAGATTATGAGCCACAAGTTAATATTTCACCTCGTATTGCATTTTCTTTTCCTATTTCAGATGAAGCATTATTTTTTGCTCATTATGATGTTTTAACTCAAAGACCTTCAGGAGGTGTTAATAGACTTAATTTGATAAGCTATTTAGCTTTTGAACAAGGTACAGGGGGTACAGATTTGAATGATGCAATTTATAGTAACCCAGATTTAAGAGCAGAGAAAACTATTGATTATGAATTAGGTTTTCAACAAAAAATAGATAATTATTCTGCATTAAAAATCTCAGGATTTTATAGAGAACAAAGAGATCAGGTTCAAGTATCTTCTATTATAGGAGCCTTCCCTGGTGATTATAGAACTTACGACAATAAAGATTTTGGTACTGTTAAAGGTTTAACTGTTGGATATGATATGAGAACTAGAGGTAATTTATCATTAAGAGCTAGCTATACATTACAGTTTGCTGATGGTACTGGATCAAGTACAACTACATCTAATGCATTAGTTGCTGGCGGGTTTGGTAATTTAAGAACGTTAGCGCCTTTAAATTTTGATCAAAGACATAACATCTTATTATCAACAGATTATCGTTATTCTTCTGGTAAAAATTACAAAGGGCCTGTCCTTTTTGGTAAAAATATTTTACAGAGTACCGGATTTAACTTAGTGATGAGATCTGGTTCAGGTAGACCTTATACAAAAACATCTAGAACAGATGGAGGAGAAACTTTATTTTCTGCTAATAGCACAAGCCCTCAACAAGGTCAATTAAACTCTTCACGATTACCTTTCTCTACCACCTTTGATTTTAAAGTTGACAGAAACTTTGATATTAAATTTGGGAAGAAAAAAGAAGATGGTAATAAAAAAGGGGCTTCTTTGAATGTTTATATTCAAGTTTTAAATTTACTTGATGCACAAAATATAATATCTGTTTATCCTTTTACAGGAAATGCTACAGATGATGGTTTTTTAGCAGCATCTTATCAAGAAACATTTATTGAACAAAAGTTAGACCAGCAATCATTTAGAGATTTATATTCTGCCAAAGTAGATGACGGGAATAAATTTGCTTTACCAAGAAGAATTAGATTAGGAATACAATTAAACTTTTAATTTAAAATTAATTTTAAGAATTTAGATTATGCAAAAAGGAACAAATATTAAGTATAAGATAGCATTTACTGTGTTAACATTGCTTGCTGTAACAAACCTCTATTCTAGAAGGAATACTTCAGGAAACAAAGGAGCTACTCAGCCTGTGATAGCCGCAGGTTGTTCAAATGCAGTTGCAAATGCTAGTTTGCAATTAAATAATGTTAGGACAAGGATCGATGCTACTGGAGGAAGTATGTGGCAAGATAGAGCTGGTGGATTTGCTGAGTATGAAGTTCCGAAGCGAAACAATATTGATGATCCAAAATTTACTTCAATATTTGCTGGTGCCCTATGGATGGGTGGTACAGATGTTAACGGACAATTAAAAATTGCTGCAGTTACTTTTAGATCAAGTGGGAATGATTTTTGGCCAGGACCTTTAGATCCAACTACCGCTGAAGTAAGTTCTGCAGAATGTTCTGTTTTTGATCAATATTGGGGTGTTTCTTTAGCACAAATTAAAATTTTTGTTGCATGGTATGACTGTACTCAAGACCCTGATTGTGATGTATCTCTTGAGTTTCCTGGATATCAAATTCCTGATGTCATACGAGAATGGCCTGCAAAAGGAAATGTTGTTCAAAAAGGTGGTGCTGGTCCGACTTATGATGTAACTGAGCATTTAGCTCCTTTTTTTGATAGAGATGGAGATGATTTTTATGATCCTGATGCTGGAGATTATCCAAAGTATGATTTGATAGGAGATATTGATTGTAGAACAACTAGAGAT
>JASJIW010000050.1:0-39165 GCA_037624665.1 Flavobacteriales bacterium | reverse complement strand
TTTTGTTCCATTACTAAATGGTTATCAACTAATGCTTCCAATTCTTTGTCGCTTAATTCACCTTCTGTTTTGTGTTTTTTATGTTCGGCTCTTCTTTCTTTATGGAATCCTTCCATCTTGGCTTCAAACTCGTTGTATATAGGCCAAAAAACCTGAGCTTCTTTAGGTGATAGATCGAGCTCTGAGGTGATATAGCTAATCTTCATAGCTTTAATCCTCTCTTTTGTTGGTCGTTTGCCTTGCTGCTGGTGTTTTTGTCCAAATGCTATAGTGCTCATAAGCATAGCTACTATAAGTATTGATAAGTGTTTTGTATGTTTCATAATTGTGGTGTTAAATTAATAATTGTGCCCTAAAGCTCTTCTATAATTGAATTGATATCGATATCATTTTCTATTAAGTAGTTAATGTATGCTTGTTCTTCTGAGTCTTCATTGCTTTTTAAATCCTCATTTCCTTCTGTTTCTAATAATTCAGCGTAAGCTTCGTACACCAGATATTCGTCAAAGTCTATGTCTTCTTCTGCAATAATATATTCGCTTAATTGATCGTAGCTAAGCGTGTCATTTTCTGTAGTAGTATTCAAATTGATAATCGCTATAAAAATAATAATTACGGCTGTAAAAGGCATTAAAAGTCGCCATGACAATTTGTCAATGTTAAATCGTAATTTATTATTATCCAGTATTTTGTTGTTAATTACCTCTGGTAATACTTCAAAGTAATTTTCTGGAACAGAAAAATGATTTTCTTTTGTAATTTTAGAAAGAAACGGTGCTTCATTTTCTAAATTATCTGATATGTTTTTTTCGTTTTCCATGTTCCTGTATCTATGACTAATCCTTTAGCAAAAGGTTTAATTTGAAGTAATGTATTTTTCTATTTTTTTTACTGCGTGATGATAAGATGCTTTTAATCCTCCTACTGATGTCTCTAAAATTTCTGATATTTCAGCGTACTTCATATCATCGAAATATTTCATATTAAATACGAGTCGTTGTTTTTCGGGTAACGTTAAAATAGCCTTCTGTAGTTTTAATTGAATTTGATCACCACTAAAACTCTCATCGCTTTCTAAGTGATTGGTTAATTCATGTTCTACATCGTTTATGGGAATGAAAAAACGTTTCTTCTTTTTGTTTAAAAAGGTTATGGCTTCGTTACTCGCTATTCGGTAGAGCCAAGTATACAGTTTTGCTTCCTCTTTAAAGTTGAGCAATCCTTTCCAGGCTTTGATGAGTGTGTTTTGTAAAACATCGTCAGCATCTTCGTGTACTATCACCATTCTTCTGATGTGCCAGTAAAGTCTCTTTTGATGTTTTCTAACAATAAGGTTATAGGCGTAGTTACGAGACTTTTCGTCTCTAAACAGGTCTAATAATTTATCGTCAGAATAATGTTCCATTTATTGCATAAAAAATCCACTAACTAAATTAGCTAGTGGATTTGTTATTCTTTGTTCTCCCTTTCCCTCGGAGAGGGTTAGGGAGAGGTTTACGCTTTACGTGCTATTGCTTTTTCAGCAGCAATAACAATTGCTTCAGCATTTAAACCATATTTTTCCATTAATTGATCTGGAGTTCCACTTTCTCCAAAACTATCGATTACAGCAACATATTCAATTGGCATTGGATTGTTGCGACTAATTACCTGAGCAATACTATCACCTAAACCACCATTCCTCATATGTTCCTCAGCAGTTACAACACATTTTGTTTTGTTTGCTGAATTTAAGACTGCTTTTGCATCCAAAGGTTTAATCGTATGAATATTTATTATTTCAGCACTAATTCCTCTTGCCTCTAAAGTTTCGCAAGCTTTTATTGCTTCCCATACTAAATGTCCTGTAGCAAAGATACTCACATCAGAACCTTCGTTTAGCATGATAGCTTCACCAATAACAAATTTCTTGTTCATAAAAACAGGAACCTTTGGTCTTCCAAAGCGTAAGTAAACAGGTCCAACGTGATCTGCAATTGCTTTTGTGGCAGCTTTGGTTTGGTTGTAGTCACAAGGATTGATTACTGTCATTCCAGGTAACATCTTCATCATACCAATATCTTCTAAAACTTGATGTGTTGCTCCATCTTCACCCAAAGTAAGGCCAGCGTGTGAAGCACAAATTTTAACGTTCTTACCAGAGTAAGCTACAGATTGTCTAATTTGATCGTAAACTCTACTTGTAGAAAAGTTAGCAAATGTTCCTGTAAAAGGAATTTTACCACCAATGGTCATTCCAGCAGCAATACCAATCATATTTGCTTCAGCAATACCAATTTGGAAAAAACGATCAGGATTTTCATTCTCAAAATCGTTCATTTTTAATGATCCAGTAAGATCTGCACAAAGTGCTACTACGTTTTCATTTTCTCTACCAAGTTCGGTTAAACCATCTCCAAAACCTGAACGAGTGTCTTTCTTTTCTGTGTAAGGGTATTTTTCCATTTCTATTGTTTTTCGAAGTCGAACAATTTGTTAAGTTAAAACTTAACTTGTGTTGATGCTCCAGAGTTTACTTTAAATCTTTTTTCTTTTGTATATATAACTTGCTTAACGTTTATTCCTCTATAAACAGCTCTGTAGCTACCGGGTTGCAGCACTATAGTTTCTCTGTCTGTATTTGGCGAAACATTATAAATCCATTCTAATTTATTGTCGTTTTCTAAAAATATACTTGTAATACCTCTGCTCGGAAGGTATATTGTTGCAATTCCTGGTTCAGGAATAAATACTTTGGTGGTGTGGCTTTGTTTAATGTTTACATCGTTTACGTACATTCTAGGGAGCGTTAAAATCTCTAAATCATAATCGCCAGTAATGTATTTGGTTGTTTCATTAAAATTTTGAATGTAAAGGGTTTTCATTTTTCCTTTCTGACGAACAATACATTCTAAATCACTGTATTCATTCATTCCATTCATTTTTAAATCTAAAAAACCTTGCGGTGCATCTAGTGCAATAATGTTGTGTTTTCCTGGTTGGATAACAATATCTGTTTTGCTCACTTGAGGCAACGTGTGTAACGTTAAGTCGTATTTTAAAACAGGGTTTAAAGGGATTGTATCAGGGTTTCCTCTGTAGTTTATCGTGTGGATAAAGTTGTATTGAATGGCTTTAGAATGATTGTCGTAAAAAGTCATGTTAACATCCGTTTCTGTAGGGAAACCATTAGCGTCTATTAAGTTGACCTGAACAGTTGTATTGTTCATTGCTTGAGAAATAACAACACTTAAAATATTTTTGAATGATGCTTCGTCTTTTGTTTCGTAAAAAGTACCAATACATTTAAATGCATCAATAATTTCAACATCTAATCCCATTCCAATTACAAAAGGCTTCAGTGTTACACCATTTTTCTGAAGAGCTCTTGCAACTGCGCAAGGATCTCCATCACATTCTTCAATACCATCGGTAATTAAAATGATAATATTTCTACAATTGGTGCAAGGTGGAAAATCTTTTTCTGTTTGTTCTAATGAATAGGCAATAGGCGTTGTTCCTTTCGGATAAAGATTTTCTAGAGTTGTTTTTATTTTATCATAACCATTTGGTCCAAAAGGAACCTCAAGCTTCGTGTCTTCACAGCTTCTGTCTCCATTAGCTACAGAAAATTGATGACCATAAACCCTTAAAGCAACCTCTAAATTGTCAACAGGTTTAAGGCTGTCCATAACATTGCTCAGCAAACGAGAGGCAATTCTCATTTTTTGCTGACCATCCCATTGTCCAAGCATACTTTGAGAAGCATCCAGTAGAAATAGGATTCTTGTTTTTTGCTCGCTCTGGGCATAAGAATTCGTTGTACCGATTAAAATCAATGCAACGAATAGTATTTTGATATGGTTTTTTAAATTTTTCAGTGTTTCTTTTTTGGTTTTTGGTGTTTTGTATTTCTGTGCTAAAATCTATACACTAAAAACAAAATACCAAAAACTAGTAATCACCCAAAGTCTCTTCTAGTTGACTTAATGCATCAGCAAGTTGCTCATCATTTGGAGCATTTCCATGCCATTTATGCGTTCCCATCATAAAGTCAACACCTTGTCCCATTTCTGTTTTCATTATAATCATAACGGGTTTTCCTTTACCTGTTCTTGATTTTGCTTCGTTCAATCCATTAATAACTTCTTGCATGTTATTTCCGTCCATTTCCATCACGTCCCATCCAAAAGCTTTCCACTTTGCGCTGATGTCTCCTAAATCAAGTACATCGCTAATGTCTCCATCAATTTGTTTGTGGTTGTAATCTATTGCAGAAATAAGGTTGTCAATTTTGTTATGAGCGGCATACATAGCTGCTTCCCAGATTTGTCCCTCTTGTATTTCACCATCACCATGTAAGGTAAAAATTGTTCCTTTATCGTTGTTTAATTTTTTTGTTTCAGCTGCACCAATTGCAACAGATAAACCTTGTCCTAAAGATCCACTTGCAATCCTAATCCCTTCTAAACCTTCGTGAGTAGTAGGGTGTCCTTGCAATCTTGTATTTAATTTTCTGAAAGTTGCCAATTCAGCAACATCAAAATAACCTGAACGCGCTAAAACACTATAAAATACTGGAGAAATATGACCGTTGGATAAAAAGAAGATATCTTCATTTGTTCCATCCATGTTAAAATCAGTAGGATTGTGATTGATAACTTCGAAGTATAACGCTACTAAATAGTCGGCACACCCTAAAGAACCTCCTGGATGCCCGGACATTACTCCGTTTACCATTCTTACAATATCTCTTCGTACTTGCGTAGCTGTTTTTTCTAATTCAACAATTGTTGGCATTTTTCTTCTGTTTTAGTGATTTTAATAAGAAATCAAAATTAGAGCTATTCAAAAATAAAACGGGCATTATAGGAATAATTTAACTACGAGTTTTTAACAATTTCCGATATAAAAAAACGATTGTTAATAAGACCTCTGGCTATTGAATTGGCTAACTGTTATTAACATTAAATTTGAACCGATGAAAATAAAAATCATAATAGGAGTATTGCTGGTTTCAATGTTGGTTGTAACGACTGCATTTAATAAGCAAATCAATATTAATCAGTTTGAGCTGATGGATAATACGCCTCCATTTTTGGAAAGCTCTACTGCTTGGGCAGATTCAGTATTTAAAACATTAACACCAGATGAGCGCATATCGCAACTTTTTATGGTAGCAGCATATTCTGACAAAGGAGCTGATCATGTTAAGCGAATTGAGGAGTTAGTTGTTAACAATAAAATTGGTGGATTAATATTTATGCAAGGTGGGCCGTTAAGACAAGCGGAGTTAATTAACCGGTATCAGCAAAAATCAAAAGTTCCATTAATGGTATCTATTGATGGAGAATGGGGGTTGGCTATGCGTTTGGATAGTGTTGTAAAATATCCGTGGCAAATGACTTTAGGAGCTATACAGAATGATCAGTTAATTTATGAAATGGGTGTTGATATTGGAGAGCAATGTAAGCGTTTAGGAATTCACGTAAACTTTGCGCCTGTTGTTGATATCAACGTTAATCCTAAAAACCCAATTATTAATGCACGTTCTTTTGGTGAAAATAAAGAGAATGTTGCCAATAAAGGTATTGCTTTCATGAAGGGGATGCAATCGGTTAATGTAATGGCAAATGCGAAACATTTTCCTGGTCATGGGGATACGGATAAGGATTCACATAAAGCATTACCAATAATTAACCACAGTAAAGCGAGAATGGATTCGGTTGAATTGTATCCATTTTACAAATTAATTAATAGTGGTTTAGCAAGTATGATGGTTGCACACTTGGATATACCTGCTTATGCTGGAGAAGATAATATGGCAACCACATTATCAAAAAATGTAGTAACGGGTTTATTGCAAGATTCATTAGGGTTTAAAGGATTGATTTTTACCGATGCGTTGAATATGAAAGGAGTGAGTTCACTTTTTGAACCAGGACTTGTAGATGTAAAAGCATTAATAGCTGGGAATGATGTGTTGTTGTTTTCTGGAAATGTAGCTAAGGGTATTATTGAAATTAACAAAGCTATTGCTAGAGGAGAGATTACACGAAAAGAGGTTGATGCTAGATGTTTAAAGATATTGAAAGCAAAGGAGTGGGAAGGGTTGAACAATTATAAACCAGTTAATAAAGTTAATCTAATTGAAGAATTAAATACCAGAGCTTATGAATTGTTAAATAGAAAACTCTCAGAAGCTTCTTTAACGGTTTTGAGAAATGAGGGAAATATATTGCCGTTAAAACGTTTGGATACGCTTAAAATAGCTTCGTTAGTTATTGGCGAGGGTGTGGTAAATGATTTTCAGAATGAGTTATCGAAGTATCAACTAGTGCATCATTTTAATGCAAAAACATTGGACGGGAACAATAGTGCTCGTTTAATTGATACACTTCGTCAATACAATACAATTATTGTTGGAATTCATAAATCAAATAAAAACCCTTGGAAAAGCTATAAGATTAGTGCAGCTACTAAAAGTATGATTGCAAAGCTATCCTTAAAAAATAAAGTGATTTTAACTGTTTTTGCAAATCCGTACAGTTTAATTGGTTTTGATGCTGTTGATAAAACAACGGGTTTAATTATGGCTTACCAAGATAGCAGATATGCAAACTGGGGAGCTGCTCAGCTTATTTTTGGAGCAATAGGAGCAAATGGTAAACTTCCGGTAAGTGTTTCAGAAACAATTAAAGAGGGAAAAGGGATAGTTGTAAAACCATTAAACCGATTAAAATATACTGTGCCCGAAGAGGTAGGTATTCAATTGAATGATTTAGCGCCAATAGATTCTATTGCTAAAGCAGGAATTGCTGAAGGTGCTTATCCTGGTTGTCAAATTTTAATTGCTAAGAAAGGAAAAGTGATTTATAACAAATCTTTTGGAAGCCATACGTATGCAAATAAGCGAAAAGTGATTAATTCTGACATCTATGATATTGCATCAATCACTAAGATTAGTGCTTCTTTACTTTCTTTAATGCGCTTACAAGATGAAGGAAAATTTAGTTTGGATGCGCATTTAAGCGACTATTTAAGTGAGCTAATTCCTGATTCATCTCAATATGGCGATTTAGGATTAAGAGAGATATTAGCACATCAATCAGGCTTACAAGCATGGGTTCCGTTTTACATTAAAACAATGATAGATAATGAGCTAGATAATGTTGTGTATTCTAAAGATTCGTCTCTTTATTATCCAAACAGAGTGGCAAAAGATATCTACATCAGTAAGTTTTATCCTGATATTATTTATAAACGAATTCTAAAAGGGCCTATCAAAGAGAAGAAATATAAGTACAGTGATTTGGGATATTATTTTATGATGAAAATTATAGAAGCACAAACTGGAGAAACGCTGAAAGACTATGTTGCTAATATCTATGCAACAATGGGAATGACTACAACAGGTTATATTCCGAGAGAGCGTTTTGATTTGGATAGAATTACACCAACTGAAGATGATAAAGTCTATAGAAAACAATTGATTAAAGGCGATGTGCATGATCCAGGAGCAGCAATGTTAGGTGGAGTAGGTGGACATGCAGGAATATTTTCTAATGCGAATGATTTAGCTAAGTTGATGCAAATGTATTTGAATGGGGGTACTTATGGTGGTGTTCGATATATACAAGACAGTACGTTAAATGAATATACTAAATGTCAATATTGTGATGAGGAGAAAGAGAACAGAAGAGCTGCAGGCTTTGATAAGCCATTCTTACAAGGATATGGTGGGCCAACTGCTGATGGTATCTCGCAAGATAGTTTTGGACATACAGGATTTACTGGTACAATGGCATGGGCAGATCCTTCAGGAGAGATTGTCTTTGTGTTTTTATCGAATAGAATTTATCCGGATGCAGAAAACAAGAAACTGTTGAAAATGGATATTAGAACAAACATACAACAAGTTATTTACGAAGCTATAAAAAAAGGAAAAGATGAAAAGGTTAACTGACAACGAGGTGGATTACAATTTAACAACTTTAAAAGGATGGTCATTAAATGACAATAGAATTGTTAAAGATTTTTCTTTCAAAGATTTTACTGCAGCTTTTAATGTAATGTGTGATATCGCTGATGTTGCTGAAGAAATAGGGCATCACCCAGATTGGTACAATTCGTACAATAAATTAAACATTAAGTTAATTACGCATGCTGCGGGAGGTTTAACAATGAAAGATTTTGAACTGGCGCTAAGTATTGAAGAAATTATCAATACAGAAAAGCCTAAGCGTCCTAGAATTTAATTAGCTAATTTCTTAAGAGTTTTCTTTAGAAATAGTATTGATGTGATTTAGAATATCTACGCTAAAGCTAGAGTAGTAGTGGTTTTTGTTGTTTTCAGATTGAATAACACCTTTGTTTTTGTTGTATTCTGGCGATAATATATAAATATTTGTGTCCTTAAAATTAGCTTTAAGTCTTTCTATAATGGCCGTACAATCTTTTTTATGGAAGTATTGATCAATGATTATTATATTAGGTTTATACTCCTTTAATTCCTTCAGGTCTATATTCTCAAAAGAAAAATCTAAATTACTATCAAAGCGAGACAAGTCAATATATTCTGCTAAATAGCTTTGATCAGAATTACTGATAAAACAAAATTTTCGAGAAGAATTTGAAGAGGTGGTCATAAATCATAGTAAATTATATTAAGATAGACGGTTTAGATTGCTCGAGGGTTGTCTTTCCTTTAATTTTTTCTATATGATTATAGTGACTTTTGTATCTAAGTAGTAGTGATAGGTGATCTTCTAGAACGTACTTATATTTTCTTCTTATGCAAGTACTTCACTAATTTGAACAACAGGTTCTATATTAGTGAAGTTTGGTAAATCTCCCATTATTTTTTCAGCGTTTGGTCCAAATGCTTTTCCAAAATCTTGAACTGAATCAAAATACATGTTTCCCATTCCTGCAAAAGGAGCGCTTGATCCTGGAGCAGCTCCACCCAATCCTTTTTCTATAGTTGAAGCTTTTAATGCATCGCCTAAAAGGGTTGCAACTAGTGGCATATGTTTATTTATGTAATAATCCATATCAAACGTTTTACCTTCTCCATTCGGATAGAGTACACTCACCTTTGTCATTCCTTTTGTCATAATATTAATTTTAGAACCTAATTTATTTTTTTTGAATTTTAATAGTAGAATTATTAATAACAACGAGATAAATCCCTTTGGGTAATTTACTTAAGTTAACGGTAGCATTTCCGTATTCATTATGAAGCAAGGAAACCTGGTTACTAATGTTTTGTCCTTGCAGCGTATAAATTAAATTATCCTTATCAAATGAAGTGTTTTTATTCATTTTAATAGTAATGGAATGTCTTGTTGGGTTAGGATATATTTTTAAATCCTGTTCAATTATTGTTTCTTTGAAGGATAAAGGGGTGCAATTAAAAGTGGTTTTTAAAGCATTAGCGACCTTGTTCCATCCAGTAACATTATCTCTTAATCTTGTTTTTTCTTGTTCTATATGAAAAAAGCGACCATTAGTATTAATAGCACTTGCGCTACAATGATTTGAGCTTCCATTGATTAGTCTTCCCTGTGTATTCCAAAAACCTCTTAATCTAGTCCAGTTTGTATCAATGTGAGCTATCTTAAATGTTAAGACAGAATCCTCATTGTAAAGATTGTTTTTGAAATTTGGCATGTAATCAATTGCTGGGGGTTTTTTTGTCCCGTTACTTAAAACTAAATAAGGGTCGGTACTTAGTTTAGTAAAGCCATGAAGCTGTATGAAGTATGTGTTATTAAAAGAATTTAATAATACTTCGGTAGTTTTTTGAAAAATTGATTGAGTTACATGTGCCATGTCAGAAATCCGGTAAGGTTCGGATGTGGAGTTTCCTGAGCAGCTAGTTGTTGATCCAGTACAATTTGTATATAAAGAACTGTTACATCTATGAGTTCCATTTACTTGGTAAAGCATGGCTTGAGTTTCCCGAAAGACGTGTATGCCTTCATGTCCAGTATTGGCATCTCGCTTGGCATGAGGCGCTTGGATTACAAGCGCACGACAATAGTTAGGGTTGTATACGTATGTTCCCCAATAATTAGAATCAGCAGTTTGTAAAATGTAATAGGTAATATTTAGAGTATCGAACGTATCTGTGAAGTTGATAAGGTTATAACCAATCGAATTAGCAGAATCTGAAGCTTCAGAATAATTCCCAAGTAGTAAATTGTTTAATGTGCTTTCCCAAGTGTTTAACTGAGATAGGTTAGGTTCTGAGTATTCGTTGCCATTAGCACTTGGTATATTTGAAATTCTAGCAGCTATTTCTGAGTAGATATATCCTGTTTGTTGTATGATTTGAGAGAATACAGATGTATTTATATTCAAAAGAACAATAAGTAAAACAAGTGATTTTATATTTTTCATATATTTAACTTATTATGAAATGAGTAGAAACTTAATTTTCTAATAACTTTCTTAACTGTTCTTTACTATTTTCAAAGTTAAAAGAACGATAGAGTTTTTCGTAATTATCAATGTCAAAAGCATATTGGAGCATATATTTTGCAAAATATAAACGAGTTTCTTCAAACTCAAAAAGAACAATTATCTCTTTAATTTGATCTACTAAAACACAAACGGAGTCCATGTCCTCCATTGCAATTATTACTTTTTCTAATTTACTTTCTTCTAAATTTTCAGAAAGAACAATGCCTCGGAGTTCGGCTTGCTCAGCATCTTTTATTGGGAATGGGCAACCAAGTCTTCCTTCGTAATCTTCTAGTTTGTAATAGCTCGAAAAAGGAATAGTATAAGTGGTGTCTGTTATTGCGGTGTCTGCTAATATAGTGTCTACCGGTAAATTAGTATTAATAATATAGCTGATTAATAACTGTTGCTCATCTTTTGGGTAAGAGGCTGCTGGCACTACTTTTTTTAGATCAATATTATCTTTGGTAACGTTATAAATGTGGGTTAAGCCATCATCTATTAAATAAATATTGGTTTGAGTAAAAGCACTATCATTCTTAAAGTTAATTTTTACATTGTAAGGATGATTGCCTTTAAGGTTGTTAACTCTAATGTTATTAATATAAGAGTTGTGTTGCTTAATTAAATCGATAGTTACTTGAAACTCAGACATTCCTTTAAAAACAATGGAAGCCGTTTGAGCATGGTAACAAAGTGAAACCAAACTAAATAAAATGAGTGCTATTGTATTTTTAAACATCATAAATTTTTAATTACGAAAACATTTCATCAAAACGGAACGTATCTTTTACACGAACCCCTTTTTCGGTGTGTTGTACCGTACAACATTCATTTATATGGTCATGTTCAAAAAACAGTACGTAATCATTATCAGCAGCTTCATTTAAAAACTTCCCTTTTTCATCCATTGTTAAGAGTGGGCGAGTATCGTAGCCCATAACATATGGTAAAGGGATATGTCCAACTGAAGGCAATAGATCAGCCATAAAAACAACCTTTTTTCCTTGGTAATTAATATGTGGAATCATCTGAGCATCCGTATGTCCATTTACAGTCAAAATATCAAAATAATCAAATCCTGTTTTATCTGTAAAGTTTAACTGTCCAAATTCCTGCATTGGAATAATGTTTTCTTTTAAGAAAGATGCTTTTTCCCTTTCATTAGGAACAGTTGCCCAATCCCAATGTTGACTATTACTCCAGTATTTGGCATTTTTAAATGTAGGTTCGTATTTCGTTCGGTCTTTGTTCCATTTTACACCACCACCACAATGGTCGAAATGTAGATGTGTTAAAAATACATCTGTAATATCATCAGCCGTAAACCCTAATTTGTTGAGGTTTCCTTCTAAGCTATCCTCTCCAAAAAGGTAGTAATAACCAAAAAATTTATCTGGTTGTTTGTCGCCCATTCCGTTATCAATAAGCAATAGGCGATCACCATCTTCAATTAACATGCTTCTTAAAGCCCAACTACACATGTTGTTGCTATCTGCAGGATTGGTTCTTTGCCACAACGATTTTGGTACAACGCCAAACATAGCACCTCCATCTAATTTAAAGTTACCAGTGTTTAAAGGATATATTTTCATAACTATTATTTGTCATTCTCAGCTTGACTGGGAATCTGTATTAGGATTTAAAGATACTTTAATCATTATAATACTTTACTTGTTTGAGGTATAAATTTCTACTTCCTTCTTCTAATTTAAATTCAATGTCCAATGCAAAAAATATTATAAGCATAGTTAAATTGGATTCCCCTTTTGAGAGAGGTTCTTTTATCTCTGCTTCAGCAGCGTTTTTAAATTTGGGGTGTGTTATAACATTTGCTTGTTGAAAATTGCATTTTTATTAAATCTGATAATATTTTATATTGACTAAGTTTACGTTATGAGAGTACATTTTATAGCAATAGGAGGAAGTGCAATGCACAATTTGGCAATCGCTTTACATAAGAAAGGGTTTAACGTTACAGGATCTGATGATGAAATATTTGAACCAAGTAAAGGTAGAATTGCGAAGCATGGTTTATTGCCAGATAAATTTGGGTGGGATGAATCGAGAATTACTACAGAATTAGATGCTGTAATTTTAGGAATGCATGCACGTATTGATAATCCTGAGTTACTAAAGTCACAAGAATTAGGCGTTAAAGTATATTCTTATCCAGAGTATATTTATGAGCAATCAAAAGATAAAATAAGAGTAGTAATAGGAGGGAGTCATGGTAAAACTTCAATTACTTCTATGGTTTTACACGTTTTAGGAAAATGCAATAAGAAGTTTGATTATATGGTTGGGGCTCAATTAGAGGGTTTTGATACGATGGTTAAACTGACTGATGCTAAGCTTATTATTTTAGAAGGAGATGAGTATTTATCTTCACCAATAGATAGAAGGCCGAAGTTTCATTTATACAAACCTAATATTGCTTTAATTAGTGGAATAGCTTGGGATCATATTAATGTGTTTCCAACTTTCGAGAATTATGTAGCGCAGTTTTCTGAATTTATTAAAATGATTGAAAAGGATGGTAAGCTTATTTATTGCAAAGCTGATTCTGAAGTAAATATGCTTGCTTTTACAACATCTAACCCAGAGATTGATAGAATAGGATACCAAACACCTGAGAACGTTATTAATAATGGGGTAACGTCTATTTTGGTTGAAGGAAATGAGATTCCATTAGAAATATTTGGAGATCATAACTTGCAAAATTTGAATGGAGCTCGTTTAATTTGTAACGAATTAAAGATTAATGATAATCAGTTTTATGAAGCTATTCAAGATTTTAAAGGTGCTTCAAATCGATTAGAGTTAATTACTAAAAACGATAACACAGCAATATATAAAGATTTTGCGCATTCTCCATCTAAATTAAAGGCGACTACTCAAGCAGTAAAAAAACAATATCCTAAGAGGAAACTAATTGCTTGTATGGAATTACATACGTTTAGTAGTTTAAATAAAGAATTCTTACAAGAGTATAAAGATAGTATGAGTTCTGCTAATGAAGCTTATGTTTATTATAGTAAGCATACTATTGAACATAAAAAATTAGAAGCAATATCTCCAGAAGAAGTTAAGGCAGCATTTGGTTCTGAAAATGTTACAATTTACAATGATTCTGATGAGTTATTTGGAATGCTTAAAGCTAAAGAATGGGATAATTCAGTCTTGCTTTTAATGAGCTCAGGTAATTTTGATGGTAAAAATCTGAATGAGTTTGGTGAACAATTAATAAAATAGGGATGTTCAATGGTTGGGATATTAAGATAGACAAGAAGAATGGCCGATATAAAAAGCTGGTCAGGGTTTTGGGTATTCCAATGAGCGACGGTTGGGAGAAATTGCCAGAAATAAAATCTGTTGCAATTACTAAACGAGGTATGAAACAACTACTAACAATGGGAATTTCTGTTGTAAATGGTTCTACTATTGGAGTTGAATTTTACTTTGTTTATTTGTTCGGAGATAAAAAGAATATTCGCGTAGAAGTTTGTAAAAATAAATCTTTATCAGAAGCACAAACAGTTGCCAATCAATTGGGAGATTACTTTAGTGTTTCTGTAATTGATTATACTAAAGAGGAAGGTTAAAGCTTACTTCTTAAACCCAGGAAACTTCTTCATTAAAAAGGCGAATACGATAGAATTGAATAAGCCAATAAAGACTAGGCCAAACATTGTCAACATTGCATGAAAATAGGGAGAAAGCTTTTGTTTTACAGCAGAAATACTTTCGTATAAACCTGTAGCAACTTCTTCTTTACTTACACCTTCTGTTAATTTAGTTTTTGCAATTTCAATTAAACCATCTATGTATGGTTGTTGTTTTATTGGGAAAAAATCAGGATCAATTTTAGCATAATAGATATAAGTAATTAGCCCCATCAAAATTCCGAAAAATGAAGCTGTTCTTGCTCCAGTTTTAAAATCTTGACCTAAAGTGGTTGTTCCTTCATATGTTATTTTGTTACTTCTTATTCCGAAGAAAACAGAAAAAAGTAATAGGAGCATGTACATGTACCAAATGTAATTTTCCATAGTACCATGCTGCATGTCTAGTGCAAAAACACTAATTTTTAAGACCAATGCAATCAATGCAAATACAATTGCGATTTGGAAAGGATTTTTAAACATCTTGTAATAGGTATAAAGTAAATAAAGGACGCTGAAGTTTCAGCATCCTTTAATTTTGTAATTATATTTTTTTAGTTTCCTGCTTTCATAGAAATTAAGAACTCTTCATTACTTATAGTCTGGCTAATTCTTGCTTTAATGAATTCCATAGCTTCAACTGGGTTCATGTCAGCAATATGATGTCTTAAAATGTGCATCAATTGCGTAACCTCTTTACCAAGTAATAAATCATCTCTACGTGTGCTAGAAGAAATAATATCAATAGCAGGGAAAATACGTTTGTTAGATATTTTTCTATCTAATTGTAATTCCATGTTACCAGTTCCTTTAAATTCTTCAAAGATAACTTCATCCATTTTAGATCCAGTATCTGTAAGAGCAGTTGCGATAATAGTTAAAGAACCACCATCTTCAATTTTTCTTGCAGCACCAAAGAATCTTTTTGGTTTCTGTAATGCGTTTGCATCAACACCACCAGAAAGTACTTTTCCAGAAGATGGAGCAGTTGTATTATAAGCTCTTGCTAAACGAGTAATAGAATCTAATAAGATCACAACATCGTGTCCACATTCAACCATTCTCTTCCCTTTTTCTAAAACAAGGTTAGCTAGTTTAACATGTTTTTCAGCAGGCTCATCAAATGTAGAAGCAACAACTTCTGCATTTACGTTTCTGGCCATATCTGTTACCTCTTCAGGTCTTTCATCAATTAATAAAATCAATAAATAAACTTCAGGATGGTTTTCTGCAATAGCGTTTGCTACATCTTTTAATAAAGTAGTCTTACCTGTTTTAGGCTGTGCTACTATCATTCCCCTTTGTCCTTTCCCAATTGGAGTAAATAAGTCAATAACTCTGTTAGACACTGTTGGTTTAGTCTTACTAACTAAATTTAATTTTTCGTTAGGAAAAACAGGTGTTAAGTATTTAAAAGGAACTCTATCTCTTACAACATCAGGAGTTCTATTGTTAATAGAAACAACTTTAATTAACGGAAAATATTTCTCTCCAACTTTAGGAGGTCTAACACTTCCTCTAACAGTATCACCAGTTTTTAATCCAAATAATTTTATTTGAGATTGAGAGACATAAATGTCATCTGGAGAATTTAAATAATTATAATCTGAAGATCTTAAGAAACCGTAACCATCAGGCATTGTTTCTAAAACTCCTTCACTTACAATAATCCCATCAAAATCAAATCCATGATCATCAGCTTTGCTTTTATGATTGTGAACCGGTTTTTTATGATTTGGGTTATTGTGAGGCTTATTTTCTTGATTAGGATTTGGTTTGTTCTCCTGTCTAGGATTCGGCTTGTTCTCTTCTCTTTTTTGAGAGGGAGTATTTGGTTTGTGTTGAGGCTTTTGGTCAGCTTCTTGTTTTATAGGAGCTTCAATTTTATCCTCAGTTTTAATCTCATCGTTAACCGGTTCTTTTGCTTGAGCTTTAGGCTGTGGTTTTGTTTGAGGTCTTGATTTTGGTTGAGGTTTTCCCTCAATAGGTCTGTTTTCTATCGGAGCATCCATTGGTGCTTCATCACTTAATGGAGCAGGAGCATCGTTAAATAAGCCTGGCTTCTCCATTCTTTTTCTTTTAGGTTTAGAAGTTGCACCACTAGAAGATCCTGCTGGAACTCTTTTTTTAGGTGCGGGTTTACTTTCTGTTTTTGGTGGGTTAACCGCTTGTTGATCTAAAATTTGATAAACTAAATCTTCTTTTTTTAGTTTATCAGCTTTTTTTACGTCTAATTCTTTTGCAATACCTCGAAGTTCAGTTAATAACTTCTTGTTTAATTCAATAATGTCGTACATGTAATATTGTTATGATTTTCTTTAATATGAAATTACAAGGATGTAATTTATATTTGATGTTAATTTATTTTATTCGATACTATAAGTAAGTATTCGATTTTAATGATTTGTTGTTTGTTTAATAATCTGTTATGAAAATAACGTTATCGGGATACCGACAGTACAATAATACGAATAATTTATTAATGAGTAAATATTATTGAATAAATTAATGAGTTTTACCTCTTAGGAAGTGGGTGTTGTGTTGTTTGACTCAAACTTATTGCCGTAGCCTTGTTTTTAATGGCACCCTCTTTATTCCTTAATTACCTTATAAACTTTACTTCCTATTTTGTTAGAAAACTTTACTAGGTAAATTCCTTTACTATAATTGCTAAGGTTGATTGTCGTTTTTTGAGCGCTAGCACGTTTAGTCTGTATTATTTTTCCTAATAAGTCAATTACTTGTATAGTTGCGTTATTAAGGGTGTTATTCCCTAAATCAATTCGTATAACTCCGTTGGTTGGATTAGGATAAAGGTTTATTTCGTTTATTGTTTTAATCTCTTTTATATCAACAGTCTCATTACCATCATAATAAGTTAATCCACCAGATTGGTTGCCAATAAGCATGTCAAGTAAATTATCATTATTGATATCTGCAATAGAAACAATAGAGTTAATACCTGTCCAAATCTGTTCAACTACGCTGTCTGCAGAAAAAGTTCCAGTTAAGTTTCCGTCAATATTTCCAAATTTATAAATCGATCCATTTGCTGATCCAGAAAATAGTTGTGTTGTTCCAGCGCTATCAATAATAAAAGGGCTACTGTTTCCGTAAAAATCAAATACACGCTTAGTTTTTATTTTCCCTAAAGAGTCAGTAATTAAACTAAAATCAGGAATTGAAGTAGATCCTATGTTTTTATAGTATGAAAATGTTCCTGTTCTTTTACCAATAATAAGATCATTTAAACCATCGTTATCCAAATCATATAATAAAGGAGTTGCATTATTTCCAACATCAATGTGAAGGTAGTCGGGATTTGTTAACGTGAAAACTGCCGTATTTCCAGCTCCTGCTGTATTCGTAAAGTAGTGTATCTTACCATTGTAATCTCCTAACATCATATCTAAATCATTGTCACCGTCTAAATCCTTAAATGTAGGATGTAGCCCTAATGTTGGTATACTTGCTGTAATGTCTAAATTAATGGTAGAGATGTTAGCAAAATCTTTTGTTATTAATTGATAAGATGGGTTTATAGCTGTGCCAATGTTTTTATAAAGCCATAAGCCTGCTTTGTATAATTGATTTAAAGAAGAATCGTGCTCGCCATAATTCCCGATAATAATATCCATTAGACCATCAGCATTGTAATCGAAAAAGACAGGGTGAGCACCTTCTCCAACTTCTATCATACTACTTTGTAAAAAAGCATCGGTCTCAAAATTAAAGTTGGGGTTGTTATCTGCTCCAGTATTGTTGTAGTACCAAATATTATTATTGTTTTTACAACCGCTACTACAGTTGGGTGAGGCAATTAAATCTTTAATACTATCATTGTTTACATCTAAATAGAAGCCTGCAGGAAATATCTCAATGTTAGTTGCAATAGTGGTGCTATTATTTTGAGGGAAAAGAGAGTCTTGTGCAGTTACGGAGGAGTGATCTAAGTTAGGGCTTATGTCTGAATTCGTAAGCATGGTAAAGTTGTTGAAAGAAACATCACCTAATACTAAGTCTTTACTATTGTTGCCATCTACATCTAAGGTAAATAGGGTGGAGCCTGAATGTTTATTACCCCCACTAAGTTTTTGAGGATTATTAATGTTCCATTGACAAGTATCATATAGGGTTACGCTATTATTACTATTATTTTCTTTAAAAAAGCCCCAACAGTTATTGCTCAATTCATAGGTAAAACTATTGCAACTCCCTGTGGTTTCCATAGATAAGTTTTTATGATACTCTATATAAGAGCCTAAAATGCTAAAGGTTAAAATATCTAAATCACCATCACCATCAATATCGTCAATAGCAGGAATGTCGGTTGGGCTTAAATAAAGGTTAATAAAACTTGGAGCTCCATCCGGATTGTAGTTTGACTTTATGGCAATGGTATCTATAACAAATTCTAAATGGGTAGTAGAAATATTTTTATACGCTTTTATCCCTCCAGAATGGTATGCCATTAAGTCCATTTTCCCATCACAATTGTAATCTCTTGTCAAAACCCAACTGGAGAGTTCTTTAGGGAAAAATTGAATGTAAAAAGGGTCATAAGTATAGCTGGCTTCTCCTGCAATACCATTGTTAATAAAGGTGGAAACACGATTTCCGGTTCTATCGAAAACAAATAGATCTTTAATTCCATCTAAATTGAAATCTATTTCAGAAAATTGAACAGAGTTAAAACCACCTGCCCAAGCATTTTTTAAAGTATCGCCATTCGCTTTTAAGACTTTTAGATGTGTTGATCGGTTATAGCATATTTGACTAGAAACTTCAGTAAAAAAGAAGCTTGTAAGGATTAATAGTAATATTTTTTTTAATTTAAAACTCATAAACAATAAACGTTCTTAGGTAAAAAAAGTTGCATCCAAAAATAATATATATAATTGACTTTAAATTGAATAAAAAGTAATTATAATTTCTATTGTAAATTAGTATTGTAAACGGTATATTTGCGACCTTATAAAAAAAATAGGTAGACTAATTTATTATACAAATGCAAAACAAAGGACTTTTAACAACGTTTACAATACTTTTCGCAATGGGCTGTTTATACGCTCTATCACTAACGTGGGTTGCTAATGGAGTAGAGAGTGACGCAAAGGAATACGCAAATGGAAATTCAGATTTAGAATTTGCCTACTTAGATTCAATGGCTTCAGAGAAAGTTTATCCTGTGATAGACTATACTTATGGAGAATTGAGAGGAAAAATGTTAAATCTTGGTTTGGATTTAAAAGGTGGAATGAATGTTACACTTGAAATCCAAGTTGCTGAGGTAGTTAGAGCTTTATCATCTAATAATAGAGATGTAGCTTTTAATACAGCATTAGCTGACGCAAAAAAGTTGCAACAAAACTCTAATGAAGAGTTTGTTACTCTTTTTGGTCAAGCTTATCAAGAAGTAAACCCAACGGGACAATTATCTGCAATCTTTTATACTTTAGATAATAAAGATAAATTATCTCCTAATGCTACAAATGAAGAAGTATTAGAATTTGTAAAAGAAGAAGCTGATGGAGCAATTGATCGTTCTTTTAATGTTATTAAAACAAGAGTTGGTCTATTTGGATCTGCTCAACCAAGTATTCAACGTTTAACAGGTTCTGATAGAATTTTAGTTGAATTACCAGGTGTAAAAGATAAAGAAAGAGTAAGACAGTTATTACAAGGTACAGCAAAATTAGAGTTTTGGTTAACTTGGGAAAACAGAGAGGTTTATCCAATGATAGAACAAGCTGACACTAAGCTAGGTAAGGTTCTACAAGGAGAAGCAGAAGGTGTTGAAGCTGATACTACTTTAGTTACTGAAGAAGTAAAAACTGAAGAAGCTGTTGTTGAAGAAGATTCAACTGATGAAGCAACTGCGGATATCTTTGCTGATTTAGAAAATGGTGTTGATAGTAATGGGACTGATTCTACTGCTTTAGCATTAAATGCACAACAAGATGCTGAACAATACGCTAAAGATCATCCATTATTTTCTGTAATGCGTCCAGCAATTTTCCAAAACCCAGAAAATCAACAATACGAGTACGGACAAGGACCCGTAGTTGGTTATGTTGCAATAAAAGATACTGCTACAGTAAACAAATATTTAGCAATGAAAGAAGTTCAATCTTTCTTTCCTCCAAGATTAAAGTTCTTATGGGCTGCTAAACCTTACGATGAGGAAGGTAGATATCTACAGTTGTTAGCAATTAAGATTGATAACAGAGATGGTGATGCTGCTTTAGAAGGTGATGTAATTGTAGATGCTTCTCAGCAGTTTGATCAAATGAGTGGTACTCCAGAAGTTTCTATTACTATGAATGGTGAAGGTGCTAACAAATGGAAAATATTAACTGGAAGTCATATTGGTGAATCAGTTGCTATTGCTTTAGATAACTATGTATACAGTTTCCCAAATATTATGGGAGAAATTCCAACAGGACAAACAAGTATCTCTGGTGGGAATATGAATATTGAAGAAGCTAAATTATTAGCTAATATCTTAAAAGCTGGTAAACTTCCTGCTCCTGCAAGAATTGTAGAAGAAGCGGTTGTTGGTCCAACATTAGGTCAAGAGTCTATTGATAAAGGAATGATGTCATTTGCTGTTGCATTATTAATAGTATTGGCTTATATGGTGTTTTATTACTCTAAAGCTGGTATCGCTTCAGTTATTGCATTAGTTGCAAATATGTTCTTCATTTTTGGAATATTGGCTTCTATGCCAGCATTAGTTGCCTTAACATTACCTGGTATTGCAGGTATTATCCTTACAATAGGTATGTCGGTAGATGCTAACGTACTTATCTTCGAAAGAATTAGAGAGGAAATTACAGCCGGTAAAGGTGTGAGGTTAGCAGTTGCTGATGGTTACAAATTTGCTTACTCATCAATTATTGATGCCAACGTTACAACATTATTAACAGGTGCTGTACTTTGGTTCTTTGGAACTGGACCAGTTGAAGGTTTTGCTAAAACATTAGTGATTGGTATTTTCACTTCATTATTTACTGCAATCTTTATTACACGTTTAATTTTCGAATGGCAATTAAACAGAAACAAAGAGCTATCGTTTTCTACTAAGTTAACAGAAGGAGCATTTAAGAACATCAATTTTGGATTTATTAAGAACAGAAAGAAATTTTATATTCTTTCAGGTGTTATTATCTTAGCTGGTATTGGTTCTTTAGCAACTAAAGGATTACAATATGGAGTAGATTTTAAAGGTGGTAGATCTTATACTGTAAGATTTGATGAAGCTGTTTCTACTGTAGATGTTGCGAGTAGTTTACAAGGAGCATTTGAATCTGCACCAGAGGTTAAAACTTTTGGAGATGGTAATCAAGTGAAAATTGTTACTTCATATATGATTGATAGTAATGATGAAAAGGCAGATGATATTATGGAAGGTAAGCTTTATGATGGATTAGCTGCTATGATGCCAGGTGTTGATAAAACTCAATTTATGGATGAGTACTTAATGAGTTCTCAGAAAGTTGGTCCAACGATTGCAGATGATATTAAGAAGGATTCTTTAATGTCAATTGTATTCTCTTTAATTATCATTTTCTTGTACATCTTATTTAGATTTAAGAAATGGCAATTTGGTATGGGAGCATTAGTTGCATTATTCCATGATGTATTGTTAGTGCTTTCTTTATTCTCTTTATTGTATGGTGTGTTACCATTCTCTTTAGAAATAGATCAAGCGTTTATTGCAGCTATCTTAACTGTGGTTGGATACTCAATAAATGATACAGTTGTTGTATTTGATAGAATTAGAGAGTTCTTAGGATTACACAAGAAACAAGAAATGAAAGATGTAATAAACAATGCATTAAATAGTACTTTAAGTAGAACAATTAATACATCATTAAGTACAATATTTGTATTGTCTATGATTTTCTTCTTTGGTGGAGAGGTTATTAGAGGATTCTCTTTCGCATTATTAATTGGTGTGATTGTAGGAACATATTCTTCTTTGTGTATTGCATCTCCAGTAATGTATGATTTCGTAAACAAGAAAGCAGATAAGAAAGATTAACATAAATATATTTTATATAAAAGCTCTGATAGAAATGTCAGAGTTTTTTTATGCTTAAAAATTTGTAGAATGACTTCTTCTAACTACTTTACTTACTATGGTTAAGATGTGTTAAAAATCAAAGTATAAAGTTTTTAAATTTCTTACATTTGCGCCTAATAAAAAATTGAAATGAACTACGTTTTATTATTTGGAATGCCAGGAGGAGCAGAGCTCTTTTTTATAGTACTTGTTGTTATCATGCTTTTTGGTTCTAAAAAAATACCGGAGTTAGCTCGTGGGTTAGGAAAAGGAATGCGTGAAATAAAGAATGCTACAGGAGATATTCAAAGAGAAATAAGAGAGGGAGCTCGAGACATTAATAACATTAAAGATCAAGTTAATGTTGAAAAGCAAGTGAAAGATTTGATAAAAGGAGATAAAGAAAAGAAACAACAAGTAAGCGAAGAAGAAGTGAAACCTGAAGCTTCTAAATCCGAACCTAAAGATGTTGTAAAGGATGAGGCGAAAGAAGAAGAGACCGTAAAAGAACCAATATCTCAAACAGTTAAGAGAAGAAGTCATTACGAAAAAGAAGAATCGCAAAATCCTACAGAAAACGTTTAATGGAATACGTTTTATTAATAGGAGGTCTAATTGTTTTAATTATAGCTGGAGAAGCTTTAGTTAGAGGTGCGGTAGGTGTTGCCTTAAAATTTAATATCCCAACACTTGTTATAGGTATGACGATCGTTTCTTTTGGAACGTCAGCACCAGAATTATTAGTTAGTTTAAAAGCTGCACTAAACGATCATCCAGAATTAGCGATAGGAAATGTAATAGGATCTAATATCGCGAACATAGCGTTAGTTTTAGGTATTACTACTATGATATTGCCAATAGTCGTTAAAAGGCCTACAGCAAGGATTGATTGGCCTATAATGATGGTAACTATCATTTTGTTTTACATCTTTATTCTCGATCAAAAAATAGTGTGGTATGAAGGTGTTGTCCTTACATTAGGATTAGTTGCTTTTAACTATTACATGTTTTGGAGTGCGAAAAAGGACAAAGAGATAGAAGTGCTTGATGAGGAGACTGAAGAAGTGAAAAAATCTAGTATACTAGTTAATATCTTATATATTGCTGGTGGTGCTATCGGACTTGTACTTGGAGCAAGTTGGTTGTTGGATGGTGCAGTAGTAATTGCCTCAAATTTTGGAGTAAGTGAGCATGTAATTGGAGTTACCATAGTTGCTTTTGGTACAAGTGTACCAGAATTAATTACATCTTTAGTAGCCGCATTTAAAAAGCACACTGATATATCTTTAGGGAATTTAATAGGTTCTAACATTTTTAATATTTTGGGAGTTGTTGGAATTACTGCAATGGTAAAAGAAATTCCTGTTTCTATGCAAGTAATAACTAACGATATTTATTGGGTATTGGGTATTTCTTTTTTAGTATTTCCGTTAATGATTATTGGATATAAAATAAATAGATTAAGAGGTTTTGCATTGTTTGCAGCATATTGTATTTACATTTATTTTGTGGTATCATAATTGGATATTAGTTAATATTAAATAAACTTATTTGAGAATTTACTTATTAATATTATTCCTTTCACTTTCTTTCGGCCTATTGGCTCAGCAGGGAATTGATGATGTTGATTATAAGTATGATCAAGAATACCTTGAGGGTCTTGTTCAACAAAAAATCGATTCTTTTAGGGAAAGTAAAAACTTGCCAATATTCACAAAAGATGAAGTGCTTGATCTTGCCGCAGAGGATCAGACAAATTACATTTTAAGTTCAGGAAGAGTTGAGCATAAACAAGCCTCAACAAAAAAAGATTCTCCATTTAAACGCGTGTTGTTTTATGATGGAATGCATGGCCTTGTTGGAGAGAACTGTTATAAGTTAATCGTTGATTCCTATGTTAGTTTGCCAGGAGAGCTTAAAAAAACAAAATTAAAATCTTATGAGAATGTAGCAAAAGCTATTGCTTTAAATTGGCTCACATCAAAAGGCGGAGTAACAATAATAGGTAACGAGAAGTACGTTAACTATGGTATTTCAATAATCTTAGAAGAGGGGGAAGAAAAGAAAACACTAGTAGCTACACATGTTGTAGCTTCTCAACCTTTTGTATTAGCAGTAGGTGTAAAACCTATGAGAGATGATTATGGAATTAAACCATATGATAAAACAGCGTGTGCCGAAATAGACAAAAAATACTCTTATTTACCGCATTTAATGTCGGATAATATAGAATTTAAGAACGGTGAAATATATTTTTATTACCATGATTTAGAACAATTAAAAGATATTTTAAGCGAACCAGGAGATGGGATTGCCTTAGATATTGTTGGTCGAAATCAATTTTATTGTGGCGCAGGAAATAAATTGTACCCTTCTAAAGTGCATGAAGGGGTTTTGTTAGACCCAATATCAAAAGCTCAATTATTCGGAAAAAATGAATTGAAAAAAGGAAATGAACTTAAAGTTTCATTAGGACCAATTCCCACATATATTGATACGAATAATGCCGAATTCAATATCTTAATCTTAAAAAGCAACTGTTTATGTCAAACCATTAGATACAATAGTTTAGGAGGGGATAACTTAAAATCATTAGACTTAAACTTTATATTAGATACTTTCTCTGTTAGTAGTCGTGCCGATTCTGTAATCAATCAATTAAGCTTTACCGTTCCGTTTAAAATAAATAAAGCAGAATATAATAGTGCAGACTTAAAACCCTTTTTAGATTCATTAAGTTTAAATAGATTTAGTTTAAAACGTATTGATGTGGTTGCTTACTCATCTTTAGATGGAGAAGTAAAAGCGAACGAAATAATACAAGAGAAAAGAGCCAACAGTATTTTGAGTGCAATTAAAAAGTATAAATTACAAGATGTAGAAACTAATATTATTACAAAAGAAAATTACGAAGGGTTTTATGAATCGATAAAAGGCTCTCCTTATGAAGCAGAGTTGACGGTCCTTTCTAAAGAAGAATTAAGAGTATTTATTAATTCTAAGGAGTTGAAATATAACTTAGAGCCTTATTTAGCGAATCAACGTAAAGCTGAAATTACATTAACAGTTGAACAGATTTTTATGGATGAATCTCTTTTTGGGGTTTTACCAGAATGGTTTAAAAAGGCATTAATAGAAAAAGATTATGGAAAAGCAAAAGTGTATCAATCTGTAATGTTAAAGAATATTGAAAATGGTAATGTAGGAGCAGATAAAATATTGGATATTAAAATACCACATACTATTGTTAATGTGCCTTTTATTAACAACCAAATTGCATTAAAATGGTTTATATCTAAAACAGAAAATAAAGATAGTTTAAACAGTTTTTTATTAGGTGAAATTGAGACACAGCTTGTTGTTGACCCTGCCAATTCTTTTTTACGTTACAACAAAACGGTATTAAGACTACTAATCTTTTCCAATAATTACATTACAGAATCAACGCTTAAAGTATTGTTAAAAGAAATTAGGGCATTGGGGAATACTAGTATTGAAAAATGGAGGCTTAACCGTTTAATTTTAAACTATAATATTATTTCAGCTGATTTTTATTATGATAATAAGCAATTTAGGAAAAGAGAGAAAGCACTAAAAAGCGTTAAAAGCACCTTGTTTTCTTCTAAGTTGAACAGAAATCAAAGTTTTAGAATCGCTAATTATTTTATGTTCCAATTACGAATTGATTGGGCAATAGAAATAATGAAACCGTTTGCAATGAAAGCTAATATTGATGAAGAGTTTCTTTATAAATTTTTAACCGTTGCCATTTATGATAAAAAAAAAGTATCTGATAATGAGCTTGTAGGCTTTATGAATAAAGCGAAAGAATTAAATAAAGAACGTTTTTGTAATTTGTTTGGTGCGCCAAATATGAGTTTTCAGAACTTGAAAAATGACAAAGTAAAGAGGATATATTGTGAAACGTGTAATTAATTTTCTATTTTGTCACCTTTAGAGCTCTAATAGTGAGCCTATCGAACCATTATCTAATGATTGATGAAATTTTTAATTAAATGACATATAAAATAAACGATAAAAAAGTAATTGGTGCATGGACAATGTACGATTGGGCAAATTCAGTTTATCCTTTAGTAATTACCTCAGCTATTTTTCCCATTTTTTACGAAGGAAATACTGACGAAATAGTTACGTTTTTTGGATTTAAATTTGTCAATACTGAGATTTACTCTTACATCATTTCCTTATCTTATTTAATTGTCACCTTTTTATCCCCATTACTTTCTGGTATTGCAGATTACTCTGGGAATAAGAAGACTTACCTGCAGTTTTTCTGTTATTTAGGAGCTTTATCTTGCATTAGTTTTTTCTTTTTTGATAAAGTTCCATTAGAATTAGGAATGGTTTCAGTCCTGTTCGGAAGCATTGGATTCTCAGGAAGTTTAGTTTTTTACAATGCTTATTTACCAGAAATTGCTACACCAGATTTACACGACAAAGTAAGTGCAAAAGGCTATTCAAGAGGCTATATAGGAGCTTCACTATTATTAATAGTTTGTTTAGTGTTAATACAAGGCTTTGGTATGCCAGCCGGATATGCTTTTGTATTAACAGGAATATGGTGGGTAGGTTTTGGTCAGATTACCTTTAGAGGTTTGCCAAGTAATATTTACAATCATAAACCAACAGGAAACAAATTGAGTAAAGGGTTTGATGAACTTAAAAAGGTCTGGAAAGAATTAAAACCCCAAAAAAGTTTAAAGCGATTTTTAGCAGCTTTTTTCACGTATAGTATGGGAGTTCAAACCATAATGTTGATGGCGGTATTTTTTGGGACTAAAGAAATTGCTTGGGGAGAAGGTGAAATGCAAACAGGTTTGATTATCAGTATTTTGGTGATACAATTTATAGCTGTTGCAGGAGCTTATTTAATGGCTTTTTTATCTAAAAAGATAGGGAATGTTAAAACATTAGGAATTGTTGTATTCATCTGGATTCTGATTTGTATTGTAGCTTATGCTTTTGTTTATACACCATTACACTTCTACTTAATTGCAGCATTCATTGGTTTTGTAATGGGCGGAATACAATCGTTATCACGTTCTACCTATTCTAAATTATTACCAGAAACCGAAGACCATGCTTCGTACTTCAGTTTTTATGATGTGCTCGAAAAAATGGGAATTGTTATTGGAACGTTCTTCTTTGGATTTATTGAAGGAATGTTTAGCATTAGAGAGTCTGTGTTAATGCTAATTGTATTTTTTGTAATAGGATTCCTTTTGTTGTTAAGAGTTCCTAAAACGGAATCTCTGAGCGGGGAGTAGTGTAATTGTTTCGTTTAATGTACTTGCTGATAGTGTTAAAATGCGACTTACATTGTGTTAAACGAAGTTAGCTTTTTTTAACGATAAAGTCAATGCTAAATAGGTTTTGTACTCCCTAAATAAGGCGTATTTTTGTGTTTTAAATTTTATCATTTTGGAAGAAAAAAAGGTTTACGATATTACCATTGTTGGAGGAGGAATTGTAGGGGCTGCAACAGCTTATAAAATACAAATCAAACATCCAAACTTAAAAATTTTGGTAATTGAAAAGGAAGAAAAATTAGCCAATCATCAAACAGGAAATAATTCTGGAGTAATTCATTCTGGGTTATATTATAAGCCAGGTTCTGCTAAAGCTAAAAACTGTGTTGATGGTAGAAAGCAATTGGTAAAATTTGCACAAGAACACAATATTAAGCATGATGTTTGTGGGAAAGTTGTAGTAGCTGTTGAAGAAAATGAACTTCCATTTATGGATAAAATTTTTGATAACGGAATTGCAAACGATACAGAAGGAATAGAAAAAATATCCGCAGAACAGGTTAAAGATATTGAGCCATACGTAAAAAGTATTGGTGGTATTTGGGTACCTTGCACAGGAATTATCGATTACCGAGGAACAACAGAAAAGTTGGCCGAATTAGTTGAGGAAAAGCAAGAGGATAGCGATATTGTTTTAGGCGAAGAGGTGTTGGATTACATACATACAGCAGAAACAACCGAAGTTATTACATCGAAAAATAAGTATTTTACAAAATACATGATTTTTTGTGGAGGCTTACAAGCTGATAGATTAGCAATAAAAGATAAGGTTGATTTAAAAGAGAAAGTAGTCGGTTTTAGAGGTGATTATTATGATTTAACCGACCAAGCAAAACATAAAGTAAAGAACTTAATTTATCCAGTTCCTAACCCTGCGTTTCCATTTTTAGGGGTACACTTTACACGTATGACTAATGGCGGAATTGAATGTGGACCAAATGCAGTGTTTACCTTTAAAAGGGAAGGTTATGGTAAAATGGACTTTGATTTAAGAGATACCGTTGATGCATTAAGTTACAAAGGAACATGGAAATTGTTTCTTAATAATTTTGGCTTTGCTGTAGATGAGTACCGTAGAGCATTTTCTAAAAAGTTATTCTTAAAAACCTTGCAGCGAATGATTCCTGATTTAACTATGGATGATATTAAGCCAGGTGGAGCAGGGGTTAGAGCAATGTTATTAAACGAACAAGGAGATACTAAAGATGATTTTAGAATTGAATACAAGGATAAAAGTATCCATGTATTAAATGCACCTTCTCCAGCAGCAACAGCTTGTTTAGCTATTGGTGATGCAATTTGCGAAATGGCTGCTAAGCAGTTTAATTTAAATTAAACTGCTTAGCCTTTAGCAACCAATTTTACAAAATCCATTGCGCTTAAAATACCAATAACCTGACCTTCGTCCATAACTACTAAATGGTGAACATCGTGTTTTCCCATCATTTTTGCTGCATCTTGTACACCAGAATTTTTACTGATAACATAAGACTTTGTTGTCATTACTTCTGAAACAGTTTTGGTATGATCTGATTCCTGTGCAATATCACTAGCTGTAATTATCCCTTCAATTTCACCTTCCATAGATAAAACGGGAATCGCATTGATTTTTTTTCTTTCGATTAAATCACGAACATGCTTAAGAGATTTGTTGTTTTGAGTGACAACAACTGGACTTATCATTATATCTGATACATTCATAATTTTCGTTTTAGTAAAGGTATTAACCTTTAAATCAACCAAAAATGACATTTAGCAGTATTTATAAAAAGTAAAAGAAAATGTGAGGTTTAGATAATTTGGTACTTGTTAGTGAAAGCATCCCAATTCCAAATAAAATTGTCTGTTGCTTCGTTTAACCTTTTCAAAAACATAGGATTTGGACTTCTCATGTTCTTAAAATACTCATCTTGGTATTGGTTCAAATTATACTTCCAGAAGATGCTTTTAGATATAGCATAATGCATATTCTTTGAAGGATGGTTTTTCTTCTTTAAGTAACATTGGTATGCTGCAATAGTAGCTTCTAATTTTGCTTGATCGCAATCAAAAACATTACTTAGTTTAGAAAATATAAGACTTGTAACTCTTTCTTCTTTGGTGTCATGAATATGTTCTGGAAGGAAATGTAGGTTGGCTGCAATAATAACCAACGTAAAAGCATTATCATCTGTTGTTGAAATGTTCGGAGAAAGAATAAATTCTGGCGAATCATTGATAATACCGGCAATTTCTGAAAATCCATTATCAATTGTATTCAAGATAGAATTGACAAAAATGTTGGCAACAACATCCTCTTTGATTTTCTTTTTCCCAAATATCTTAAACATATTCTTTAATTGGTTACTACAAACTTAGTCCAATCAGTCACTCATTTTAAAACGCCTTAAAATACCTTATTAACAAAGTTATTAACTATTGTTAATAAAAGTAAGGGTGTATGTAGGTGTTTTTTTAAACAAAAAAAACCCCTAATGCAAGATTAGAGGCTTCTTTATAGTTGCTGATTATTTATTTTTTGAATAAATATCTTGTAATAAAGATACCAGATTTATCATCTTTAGATCCTTTACTTTCTACACCAGCAGCAACAGAAAATAAATCCCAACCATCTTTACTCATAGTATTAAGCATTGATGTAATTAACGCATCATTAGAAGCAATGTTTTGAAAGTTTAATCCAACACCACTATAAAAGTTTAATAGTTTAGTTTCTTTAAAACCCTCAATTTTAGCTTCACCTCTTTTAACTTTACCCTGTTTACTGTCTTTTCCATCAGTTCTTTCAGTTGTAAACATATTGTAATCAACTTCTGAAGTAGCATCTACAATTCTAGAACGACCCATTCCCATAGGAACGATTGATTCTACTACTGTTACTACTTTGTACTGAGTTTGAGCGTTCATCTCAGATAATCCTGCTGTAATAATTACAGCTAATAAAATAACTTTTTTCATAATTTTTATTTTTACGACAAGATACAATTATTATACCAAAAGAAAACTTTAATTTGAAAGTTCAGGAGCTTCAGTTTTTATTGTTTCAGGATAAACTTTTAATGCTTGTTCTAAACATTCAATAGCATTTTCTAGAGACTCTTTGTTGAGTACATAAGCTATTCTAACTTCTCTTTCTCCCAACCCTTTTGTAGCGTAAAATCCTGCTGCAGGAGCAATCATTACTGTTTGGTTGTTGTAATCAAACTCTTCCAATAACCATTGGCAAAATCTTTCAGCATTTTTAACTGGTAATTCAGCTACTGCATAAAATGCACCACCTGGGTTCGGACATTTTACTCCATCAATATTGTTTAATCCTTTGATCACAATATCTCTTCGAGATACATATTCACTAATTACATCATCAAAATAACTTTGTGGAGTTGCTAATGCAGCTTCACCAGCAATTTGACCTAAAGTAGGAGGGCTTAGTCTTGCTTGAGCATATTTAAGCGCTATGTCTACTAATTTTTTATTTTTAGAAATAAAAGCTCCAATTCTAGCACCGCACATACTGTAACGTTTAGAAACTGAATCAATAACAATCATATTGTCGTCAATACCTTCTAAATTAAAAACAGAGTAATGTGCTTGTCCATCATAACAGAACTCACGATATACTTCGTCAGCTATTAAATATAAATCATGTTTTTTAACCATGTCGCGTAAAGTATTTAATTCTTCTTCAGAATATAAATATCCAGTAGGGTTTCCAGGATTACAAATTAATATTGCTTTTGTCTTATTGGTAATTAATTTTTCAAATTCTTCAATAGGAGGCAGAGCAAAACCTTCATTTATTGATGATGTTACCGGAACAACATTTACCCCTGCAGTTTTAGCAAACCCGTTGTAGTTTGCGTAAAATGGTTCAGGAATTATTACTTCATCACCTTCATTTAAACAAGAATTAAATGCAAACAGTAACGCTTCAGACCCTCCAGTTGTAACTAAAATATCTTCGAAAGAAACATCTAAATTTAAGTTGTTATAATAAGCTGCTAGACATTTTCTGTATGATTCAATACCAGCAGAATGACTGTATTCAATTACGCCTAGATCAATGTTCTTAATTGCATCTATAGCTACTTTTGGTGTTTCAATATCTGGTTGACCAATATTTAAATGGTAAACAGTTCTTCCCTTTTTCTTTGCTGCTTCAGCATATGGCACCAACTTTCTGATTGGTGATTCAGGCATTTCTAACCCTCTATTCGATAATTCTGGCATATCTCTATCAATAAATTTACGCGAATATAAGAAAGAACTTAAATATTTTATACCTTTAAGCATGGCTTTTAATACGCACAATAGAGATGATATTGAAATCCGTCCAAGATTTAAATTAATTTCTAATTCATATAAAGGAAAAGATCTTTTACAAAGGGTTAAAAATGCTGTACCAAAAGACCCTACGGTTATTGGGAAAGTAAAAGGAACGCATGTGTTTTTATCTATTCCAGAAGATGATCAACACTTTTAGTAGCTAGCTATAGAAGTAGTAATAGAACATGATTACGATGATGAAAAAATAACTAATATTCGTTGTTTAATAGGTCCTAAACAAACCGTTTGGATGATGGTAATGTTCTTTTACATTTCTGTTGCTGTTATCCTTCTTTTTGGAGGGATGTATGGACTAGTAAAATGAAATATGGGGTATGAAACAAACTTGCTGTGTTTGATTCCAGGAGGTATAGTATTAGAATTGTTAATATTCTTAGTAACTAAATGGGGGCAAAAAAAAGGAAGAGATCAAATGTTGCATCTCGTTAGTTTCCTTTATCATTCTTTGGATGATGTTGACTTGGTAAGAAAGTAGCCGCTAGCAAAATACTAATGATGCTCTATTACCGCTTTCCTATTTATAGTGGAGTAATATTACTTCTTCTTTTTCTCAGCTTTTGCTTCAGCTGCAACTTCAGCTTTCAGCACTTTAGCCATCTCTCTAAAAGCCTCTACTTCATCTTTTCTTCTGGCTTTAACAATAACCATTGCTTTTTGAACCATTACATCGCGTGCAGGATAGTCTCTGATTTTCCCTGGCTTTTCAATACGCATATCTTCAGTAATTCCTAATTCATCTAAAATATCATCCATAAAGGTGATTTTGTCTAAACCAAAGTAAATACTAATTAGTTGTTTGTGTTTATTCATGATTAAAATATCTTGAATAGTAATGTGTTTGATATCTTCGTAACCAAATCCTAAACGGGATTTACGTGCCAATTTACGCATGTTAACACTGTAGCTGCTATTTTCAAACTCCTTACTTAAATCCATAGTTATCTTATAAAGGGGATAGCAACGTGGGATTCGTTTCCTACACCGTCTGTTAATGTAAGTTCAAAATTATGCTTTCCTTTTGAAAGGTTGTCAAAAGTGTGGAATATTTTTGCTTTTTTTGCTTCATACTCCATCATCACCCATTTCCCATCAATAGTAGCTCTAAACGACTTTACACCTGATAAATTATCAGCTATTTTAACAGTAATAGTAGCGTTTTTAGACATGTCTTTGTTATCGAATATGTTAGTTGGTGTAATCTTAGGCGGAATGGTATCAAGCATCACTGCAAAACCACCAAATTTATTAGATTTAGCAGTGATGTAATTATTTCTCCAGGTTCCACCTTTCGCATAATATCGTTTATTTCTATCAAAATGAACGATGGTTGCTTTACTTCTTTCATATTCACTTAATCGGCCTACTTTAATAGATACATTTATTGCTTTATGCAATGGAGTATATTCATTATGAATAAAATAGGTAGGAGTAATGGCTCCAGTTAATGTATCTGCAATAGAAAAATGAAAAGGTAAATCTTTATAAAGCGCATCTTTAGGAATGCTAACGGTAACATTTTGTTGCGCATAATAATTACTATCCTGGTAACTATAAATCGTATCATATTGTGTTTTGAAAACTGGTTTGATGAAGCTTTTATTGTAATTACCAGTAATAGGAAAGGAGATGCTTGAAAGATTACCATAACTATCTTTAACCTTATACGTAAAATGGTGTTTATCATCTTTTAAAAAATTAATAACGCCATTGTTTTTATGCTCAGTATAAATTTGAAGATGGTTGTTAGGATCGATATAACTTTTTTGATAACGGATTTTCTTAGCCAAGAACATCTCATAATCAATTAATGAGTTTAGTGCTCTATCTTGATTAAAACTAAAACGGTTCATTTCTGATTTGTAAATCGTTTCTGAATTTTGAGAAAGCTCAATAGAGTAAATTCCATTTCTGTTACTCACACCATTTAGTTTGTCTATTGTTTCAATACCAATACCAATTTCTCCGTATGCTGAAATTGAGGCCCCATATTTAAGTTTATAAGTTCCATTAATTCCTACGGCTAAAAATCGCTGAGGCTTTCTACTATTATTCACATAACTGGTGTCATTAAGAGGGGTAATAAGTATACTTTTAATGGTGGGCTTAATGTTATCTTTAATATCAAAACCAACTAAAAGGGGGTTAATAGGATTTTCAGATTTGGTATCACGAATTTCAAAGTGTAGGTGAGGACCACCAGATCCACCAGTATTTCCTGAGAGTGCAATTACATCTCCTTTTTTTACTGGCATTAATGTGTCTACTGGATACCAATCAAATTCCCAATGCTCATTTTTGTATTGGTAGTTTTTTACGAAAGTGGCAATATCTCCTTTATATTGTTGTAGATGTGCATAAACGGTGGTTGTTCCATTTGGATGGTCAATATAAATGGTTTTACCATATCCCCAAGGAGATATTTTTATTCTGGAAACAAAACCATCTGCAGCAGCATAAATATTAAATCCTTCTTTCCCTTGTGTTTTCATATCCAATCCACCATGAAAATGATTAGAACGGAGTTCTCCAAAATTTCCGGCAAGAAATAGAGGGATGCCAAGAGGGGAACGAAAATAGTTTTTTGGAATAGAGTCTTGTGAAAATGTTTTTAAACTCGTTGCAATTATAAATAATGTGAAAATAATTTTTTTAATCATGCTTTATTTTATCAAATGTTATACCAGTATAAGTATTAAATACAAAGCTATGTATGAAGAAAAGGCAAAGTATTTTTTTTAAATTAGATTATGCACATATAACCGTGTAAAAAAACTAAGTTTGTAAAGGTTGATTATTATCAATTTATTTTGATATTTACAGGATGAAAGATATTTCAAGTTTAGTAAGTGGAATTCGGAAGAAAGCCGAAAAGCTAGTAGCAAAACAAGCTATACTTATTGAAGGAAATGAAAAACTTTCTAATGAAATAGAAAAAATAAGAGAAGAATTAACTGAGAAAAACCAACAAATTTCGGAATTAAACGACAAGGTTAAATTGTTGAGAATTGCGGGAAGCGTTGGAGGAGGAGAAAGTACCAAAGAAGTAAAGTTGAAGATCAACGAAATGGTACGGGAGATTGATAAATGTATTGCTCAAATTAACAGATAATTAAAGATTCCCAAATGGGTGAGTTATCGATAAAAATAAAAATTGCAAATAGGGTTTACCCTTTAACTGTAGAGGCTTCTGAAGAGGAAGGAATTAGAAACGCAGCAGAAAAAATCAATACATCAATTGATGATTTTGAACGTTTATACGCAGTTAAAGACAAGCAAGACCTTATAGCAATGGCTGCTCTTAAAGTAGCCACTCGTAACTTTGATTTGGAAAAGAAAGGCGTTTTAGATAGTGCTGGGATTGAAGAAGATTTAATAGCGGTCGAACAATTGTTAGATCAAAGTCTGTAACGTTCTTTAAAATAAGAAGCAATAATTTATCGAGATATATGGCTGTATAGCTATAAAGAAGTCCCGTGCAAATTTATTTCGTTTGATAAACTAACATTTTACTTAATTGGAGCAAAGCTCATAAGTAACAGAGAACAGGCCCCTTGTAAACCTTTATAAGGAATTCACTTTTGTGGACATGGGAAGTTCGACCGTACTTGGCCGCTCCAACATTTTTTTAGCGGGTTTATCCAAACCAAATTTGCACGGTTTTTTTATGCGCTAAAAAAAGTAAAATGAACTTTATAACTTAGGTTATATATTAATGTCATAAACTATTAAAATGGACATAGTAAGTATTATTATTGGAGGTGTTATTGGTGGTGCAGCTATTGGAGGTGTAGTCGCTATAATGATGAAAAAATCATCAGAAGGTAAAGGCAACAAAATTATTGAAGAGGCTAAGGCAAAAGCTGAAGTGTTTAGAAAAGAAAAATTGCTTCAAGCAAAAGAGAAGTTTTTACAACTTAAAGAAGATCACGAGAAGGTGATTAGCGAAAGAGAACGTAAAATTTCTGATCTTGAAAATAGAGCAAATCAAAAAAGTCAAAGTGCTTCTCAGCAAATTGAATCAGCTAAAAGAAAGGAACAGGAAGTTGACCGTATTAAGGAGAACCTTAATGTTCAACTAGAAATAGTTGAAACCAAAGAAAATGAGTTAGAATCTGCTCATAGAAAACAAGTAGAACAGTTAGAGAAAATTTCTGGATTATCGCAAGAAGATGCTAAAGCTGAATTAGTTGAAGCATTAAAAGATGAGGCAAAGACAAACGCTTTAGCTTTGATTAAAGATGTTGTTGATGAGGCAAAGATTAATGCTGATAAAGAAGCAAGAAAAATTGTTGTTCAAACGATACAGCGTGTTGCTACAGAACAAGCAGTAGAGAATTCAGTTTCTATTTTTAGAATAGAAAGTGATGAGATTAAAGGTAGAATTATTGGTAGAGAAGGTCGTAATATTAGAGCTTTAGAAGCTGCTACTGGAGTAGAGATTATTGTTGATGATACACCTGAAGCGATTATCTTATCTTGTTTTGATCCTGTAAGAAGAGAAATTGCAAGATTATCTTTACATCAATTGGTTTCTGACGGTAGAATTCACCCAGCAAGAATTGAAGAGGTTGCTAAGAAAACAAAACACAAATTAGAAGCAGAAATTTTAGAAGTTGGTAAACGAACTACTATCGATTTAGGGATTCATGGTTTACACCCTGAGTTAATTAGAATGGTAGGTAGAATGAAGTATCGTTCTTCTTACGGACAGAACTTATTACAGCACTCTAGAGAAGTTGCTAATTTATGTGCGACTATGGCATCTGAGTTAGGATTAGATGCTAAAGCTGCTAAAAGAGCTGGTCTACTACATGATATTGGAAAAGTGCCAGATGATGAACCAGAATTACCGCACGCAATTTTAGGGATGAAAATCGCTGAAAAATATAAAGAAAAACCAGATATCTGTAATGCTATTGGTGCTCACCACGATGAGATTGAAATGACTACGCTTATTTCTCCAATTGTACAGGTTTGTGATGCTATTTCGGGAGCTAGACCAGGAGCTAGACGTGAGGTGATGGAGCAATACATTAATCGTATTAAAGATTTAGAAAAAATCGGAATGACTTACCCAGGAGTAGAGCAAGCTTATGCAATACAAGCAGGTAGAGAATTAAGAGTTATTGTTGAAAGTGCTAAAATTAGTGATGCGGAAGCAGATACGATGTCGTTTAACTTAGCAGAAAAAATACAAACAGAAATGACTTACCCAGGACAGGTTAAGGTAACTGTTATTAGAGAGAAAAGAGCAGTACATTACGCGAAGTAATAACTGGTTTAAATATTGATTACAAAAAAGAGGAGTTCGTAAGAGCTCTTCTTTTTTGTAATATCTTTTTTATGGAGTTTACTTTTGAGTTTTTCAAGATGAAATATTAAGTTAGATTATTCATCTCTTCAAAACCTTCAACAACTTATTATTATACTTTTTGTAATAGTAATACGAAACATTTGTAGCTCCAAATCCTTTGTAAAAACGAGCCACTCCCTCTAACTCAGAACCTTCAAAATCTAGTTTGTAATTACTGTCAGCATATTGGTTGATGAGTTCATTCACCAATAAAAACATGGCCTTTAATTCCTTTCCTTTTGCGTTGGAAGTTCCAGTTCTGTAGATTAGTCTGATATTCGATTTTAGAATAAAAGAAGCTGCTACAATTTCATCATCCAGCTTAACCAAAGCAATAAATCCTTTGTTGTTATTTACAGCGGATTCAACTAATTTAGAAAGTGTATTGTAATGATATTCAGAAATCGGATTTTGAATGTTTGATTTAAAAAAATCGACAAACCCATTAATGTCTTTACTCTCTAAATCAACAATCAACCCTGCTTTATTGGCTTGATTACTATTTCTCTTAGTGTTTGTAGAGAATTTACTTTGAAGAGTTTCTAAAGAGCTGTTTAGAGCTATTATAAGGTTCGTTTTAGCAATTAATTCTAAATCCGAAACCAGATTGACCTCATTTAGATTTAAACTCACCATAGCCTTCTTTTTAGGAATGGTTTGTAAAAAGGAAATTGTTAATTGTTCTGTGATCTTTAAGGTAGAGAAAACACCTAGTTGTTGTGTCCAAATGGGTTGTTGAATATACGATAAACCCATTTTAGATTTTAACGGGAGAGGCATTACAACTTCGTAATCGTTTAATATTAGTGCATCCCATTTTTCAGGACATACGATATCTAAATACCACGATTCAGCATAAATCAAATGATTAGTAGCGTTTAGCACGCACTTATCCCATTTTGCTTTATCAATGTTTTTATATGTTGTGTATTTAATTTCCAAAAGTATTAATTAGCAAAAAACAGCATCACCATCACCATCCTGAATGGTTTTTCCATCACGGTTTAAATCGGCAGGGTATGCAATGTTTTTATGGAGTTGTTTATTAAATATAAAAGGATTCTTAGATGTGTTAAATTGTTTGATTAGCTCAGTATTAAAACAAGTAAAACTAGTTACTAGCTGATTTATTGCAATTTGGTAAATAGCATTTGTAACAGTACTAGTATCAGTTGTGTTAAAATAAGCGTAAGGCAATTTCATTTCATTATCTCTTATGGTAAAGAATAAAATTGCTATCAACTTTTTATCCTTATATATTTTGTAAAGGTTATTGGAGAATGATTTGCTGATAGATGAAAAGAAATATCGTTTAGCAATTTGCTTTTCTTTAGAACTTGCTTGAGTCTTTATCCAAGGGAATTTAATCATCCAATTAAGTTCACTTTTATTTATGGGTATTAGTTGTGTGCTATAAAACTGATGAATAAACGTTTCTGACTTAGTATCTATAGATTCTATTTGTTTAAATACAATAGAATTGTCTTTTTTAAACTTGCTAAGTTTTATGCTAATAAAGCAATTTAAAAACCAATCAAAAAAGGATAAGAGCGGTTTAATAGTTTTAAAAAAGGTACTTCTTCTTGCTAGTATTTGAGCAAAATTAAATAGAAGAAACCCTTTAAATCCTGGAATTACCTCTGTTTTAAATTTGAATTTAGCTACAATATTTTTAGTGGTTTCGGTCAACTCAAAAAATATCATTTTTTTATTGCTGATTTTCAGCATTTTATAAAAAAGGGGCATTGCGGCTAGTTTACCTTTTTCAGCATCAACCCACCAACAGGTGTTCCAAAAATAGGGAGTACTTTCTGTTGTTATTTTTCCGGGTAATATACCTATGAATCCAATAATGTTTTCTGATTTGTCTAAGGCTAAAATTAAAGCCACATCAGTTGGATTACTATTTGGATTATGGTGTTGAGAAATTGCGCGTTGAGGAGAAATAGGGATTAC
>JASJIW010000049.1:0-34902 GCA_037624665.1 Flavobacteriales bacterium | reverse complement strand
TTTCATCAAAAACAGTTCGTTATGCTCCTGTATCTACAATTATATTGGCAGGCTTCCCATTTACAATAAGTGTTATTTTTAAATGATAACCGTCATCCTCTATTGGAAAAATAGTTATGGGAAGTGTTGTTTTCATAAAATATTAGGTAAAAAAATGCCAGAACAAGTCTGGCATTTTTTATGGAGCGAGAGACGGGGCTCAAACCCGCGACCCTCAGCTTGGAAGGCTGACGCTCTATCAACTGAGCTACTCTCGCTTAGGTTTTGCAAACATAATAAAATTATGCAATAACTCCATCTAAAAGTGCGTTAGTTTTTTTAACTCCTGCTGCACTTTCTTCTAATTTTGCTTTTTCGGCATCAGTCAAACTGATTTCAACGATTTTTTCGATTCCGTTACATCCTAATATACAAGGAACTCCGATAGATAAATCACTTAATCCATATTCACCATCTAACAATGCTGAACAAGGAAACATTTTTTGTGAATCTTGAGCAATTGCTTGAACCATTGCTGAAACAGCAGCTCCAGGAGCATACCATGCACTAGTTCCTAATAAACCAGTTAATGTAGCGCCACCAACTTTCGTTGCTTCTACTAATTCACTCATCCTTTCTTTAGATAAAAATTCTGAAATAGGAACACTGTTTCTTACTGCTTTTCCAATTAATGGAACCATACCAGTATCACTATGTCCTCCAATCACCATTCCTTCAACATCTGAAGATGGGCAACCTAAAGCTTCTGCTAATCTATATTTAAAACGAGCGCTATCTAAAGCTCCACCCATTCCAATAACTCTATTTCTTGGCAATCCAGTTGCTTTGTGCGCTAAATAAGCCATAGTATCCATTGGATTACTAACCACAATTAAAATTACTTCTGGAGAATGCTTCAATAAATTTTCACTTACCATTTTCACAATCCCAGCATTAATCCCAATCAACTCCTCACGAGTCATTCCTGGCTTACGAGGAATTCCACTTGTAATTACCGCAACATCACTACCTGCTGTTTTAGAATAATCGTTTGTAGTTCCTGTAATTTTAGTATCGAAACCATTTAAAGATGCACATTGCATTAAATCCATCGCTTTACCTTCTGCAAAACCTTCTTTAATATCAATTAATACAACTTCCGCTGCAAAGTCTTTAATTGCAATATACTCAGCACAACTTGCACCTACTGCTCCTGCTCCTACTACTGTAACTTTCATACGTTTATTTTTTATTTTTGAGATTGATTTTTAGGTTTACAAAAGTAGGTAAAGAAACTAAATTATACAAGGGCTCTAGGAATGATAATCGTCAGAAAAATTAGTCTATAATATAAGCTACAAAACCCAATGATTTTTTTACTTTTGTTCGACTTAAAAAAATAGACAGATGAAAGATTTACTAGATAAGTTTGAAAATAAAACTCCTGAAATTGTATTTGAGTGGAACGATGCAGAAACAGAAGCTAAAGGATGGGTTGTAATTAACTCACTTAGAGGTGGCGCTGCAGGTGGTGGAACGAGAATGAGAGTTGGTTTAGATAAACACGAAGTAACTTCATTGGCTAAAACAATGGAAGTTAAATTCACAGTTTCTGGCCCTGCTATTGGTGGTGCAAAATCTGGTATTAATTTCGATCCGAATGACCCAAGAAAAAAAGGTGTTTTAGAAAGATGGTATGCTGCGGTTACTCCTTTATTAAAACATTACTATGGAACAGGTGGCGATTTAAATGTTGACGAAATTCATGAAGTTATTCCAATGACTGAAGATTGTGGCGTTTGGCATCCACAAGAAGGAGTTTTTAACGGACACTTTCAACCAAGAGAAGCACAAAAAATTAATAGAATTGGACAATTAAGACAAGGTGTTTTAATGGTTATTGAAGATGATAAATTAAGTCCAGACGTTATTAGAAAATACGTTGTAGCTGACATGATTACTGGTTACGGTGTTGCAGAATCTGTTAAACACTTCTACTCTATTTATGGAGGAGAATTAAAAGGAAAGCGTGTAATTATTCAAGGATGGGGTAATGTTGGTGCAGCCGGAGCTTATTACTTAGCTCAAGAAGGTGCTATTATTGTTGGTATAATTGATAGAGTTGGTGGATTAATTAATGAAGAAGGTTTTTCTTACGAAGAAATCACCGCTTTATTTAATGCTAAAGATGGAAACAAATTGAATGCAGATAACATGCTTTCTTTTGATGAAGTAAATGTGAAAATTTGGGATATTAAAGCCGAGGTGTTTTTACCATGCGCTGCATCTCGATTAATTACGCAAGAGCAAGTTGAAAGAATGATTGCTTCAGGAATGGAAGTGATTGCAGCTGGAGCAAATGTTCCTTTTGCTGATCCAGAAATTTTCTTTGGACCAATTGCTGATTTTACGGACAACAACATTAGTATTATTCCAGATTTCATTTCTAACTGTGGTATGGCAAGAGTATTTGCATACTTAATGAGTTCTGATTTAGACAAATTAGAAGATAAAGCTATTTTTGAAGACACTTCAAACATCATTAAAAATGCATTAATTAAGTCACATGCTAAAAACTCAAGTAAAACCCACATTGCTAAAACTGCTTTCGAAATTGCATTAAAACAATTGGTTTAAAACATTATATTTGCCAACTTTTAACAAAACAAATTAATTCATGGAAATTTTTATCATAATAGTTTTTGTACTCGGATACCTTGCAATTACGGTTGAACATACAATAAAAATAGATAAACTAATCCCTGCAGTTGTTATGATGGCACTTTGTTGGGCTTTAATCGCATTTGGCTTAGATGGTTTTACACAATGGTTTGATTCTGCAACTCATAGTTTAGTTGATGGGTTTGCAAGCTTACCTGTTCACAGTGATGCTCATAATGCTAACGAAATAAGCTCTAAAGGTCAATGGATGGAAAGTTCATTACTACATCACTTAGGAAAAACTGCTGAGATACTTTTCTTCCTTTTAGGAGCAATGACTATTGTTGAGATTATTGATCACTTCGATGGTTTCTCAACTTTCAAGAACTACATTAGAACTAAGAACAAAAAGAAATTGTTATGGATTTTTGCCATTTTAGCTTTTATATTATCTGCTATAATTGACAACTTAACTGCTACAATTGTTTTAATTACTATTCTTCAAAAAATAGTTAAAGACAAAGAAACACGAATGTGGTTTGCTGGTTTAATAATTATTGCCGCGAACGCTGGTGGAGCTTGGTCGCCAATTGGAGATGTTACAACAACAATGCTTTGGATTGGAAATAAAGTTTCTACGGATATGTTAATTACATACCTAATTGGACCTTCATTACTATGCATGGCTTTACCTACATTTATTGCTTCTTTCATGAAACCGTTTCAAGGAGATCTAGTGAAAGAAATTTATGTAAAGGAAGAAACTGTTCATGAAACTACTTACAGTTCTATCATGTTATATTTAGGATTAGGAATGATTTTGTTTGTACCTATCTTTAAAACAGTTACTCATTTACCTCCTTATGTTGGTATGATGTTATCATTAGGTGTTGTTTGTGCTTTTGCTGAAATTTTTAGTTCTAGAAAGTTTGCTATGACTACATTAGGAGACCACTCGAAAGATCCTGGTCACCATAGTCCGGTTCATAAATCTCTTTCTAAAATTGAGATGCCAAGTGTATTATTTTTCTTTGGTATTTTAATGGCTGTTGCAGCTATGGAAAGCTTAGGTTTGCTATTTAATTTTGCTCAAGGTTTACAAATGACTATCCCTAATTCGGATGTTGTTGTTATGCTATTAGGTATTGGTTCTGCTATTATTGATAACGTACCTTTAGTTGCTGCAAGCTTAGGAATGTTCCAAGAACAGTTAAATGATCCTTTATGGCACTTTATTGCATTCTCTGCTGGTACTGGCGGTAGTATGTTAATCATTGGGTCTGCTGCAGGGGTTGTTGCTATGGGAATGGAAAAAATATCTTTCTTCTGGTATTTCAAAAAAATATCTTGGTTAGCACTAATTGGATTTGTTGCTGGATCAGGATTATTTATGATAATAAGACCTTTTGTAGCAGGTTAAATTCTACTTTATTAAGATCTAAAAAATCCCGATTCAAAATTGAATCGGGATTTTTTTATTTTAAAATTTTAAAATGAAATCTTCCTTACTCAGATCTTTATTAAAGAATACAATCCCCACAAAAAAGAGATTTATTGTACTTGTAACTTTAGGATGCGATTTTATTACTTCCCAAGCTTCAGACATTCCACTACTCCAATGAATATCATCAAAAACAAAAACAGTTTCGTTATTTGCTTTCTCTACACACCAATTAAAATAGTTTATTGTTGCTTCTTTCTGATGATTCCCATCAAAAAATACAAAGTCTAGCTCTTTTACCGTTTTTAAATAAGCGGGTAAAAAAGCCTCAAATGTATTGTTAACTAATTCAATGTTTTCAAAACCAATTTTATCAAAATTAATTTGAGCAACCTTTGCTGCATTGAGACAACCCTCTATAGTAACAACTTTTATTTTTTTACTCGGTCCAGCTAAATACAAAGTGCTAACACCCAAAGAGGTTCCTAATTCTAAAATTGTTTTAGGTTTAAAGTGATTCACTAATCGAAATAAAAGCTGCCCATATTTTGGCGCTTTTAACGTGTTTTTAGCAATATCTTTTATTTTACGATTGCTAGAGCTATTCACCCTAGACCCTGCACCATGATCATCAATGGAGATTTCCATTTCAGTCAGTAATAGTTTCGCTCTTATCGACTCTATATCTTCATAAATATAAAACGGAGATTCATCATTAATCACGTTATTATAGAACTCAAATAAATAAGGGGAATGAATATCATGTGCATTTCCAGACTGAAAACGATACTTTACATATTCTGCTATAAATTTTAACTTGCTCACAACACAAAAATAGCTTTTAAGTTTATATCATATTAATAAAATAAAACTACTTTTACAGCAAACTTTAGTAGTATGAGAATAGTTATTGCTGGTGCTGGAGAGGTAGGTTTCCATTTAGCAAAAATGATGAGCAATGAGGCTCAGAATATTTATATTATTGATGACAATGAAGATCGATTAGAATATGTTCAGTCGCATATTGATGTTTTTGGGGTAAAAGGAAACGCAAAAAACATTCACGTTCTTAAAGAAGTGCAAGTTGACAATTGTGACTTATTAATTGCAGCAACCTCATCTGAAGAAACGAACCTGTTGGTTTGTATTAACGGAAAAAAATTAGGCGCGAAAAGAACCATTGCCCGTATTAGTAATTACGAAGGCATTGGAACAGAAATGCGAGAATTCTATAGTAGCCTCGGTGTTGACACAGTAATTTCTCCAGTAGAATTAGCCTCACAAGAAATTAAACGACTAGTCGGACAATCCGCTTTTACAAATGATTATGAATTTGAAGGTGGTAAACTAATTGTTTTTGGAATTACCATTTCCGAAAACTCTCCTTTAAAAAATGCATCAGTATCTAACACCCAACACTTAAATCCGAATAGAGAGTTTAAACCCATCGCTCTATTAAGAAACGATAAAACCATAATGGTTCAAGGAGATACGATCCTATTAAAAAACGATATCGTTTATTTTATTTCGACAAAACGAAGTATTAATCAAATAATTGAAATATGTGGTCAAGAGTGTTACGACCTCAAAAACATAATGATATTGGGAGGTAGTAGAATTGGTGTTTTAACTGCTGAACTGCTAGAGAAAAAATACAATGTTATTCTTATTGAAAAGGATAAAAAGAAAGCTGAACAAATTGCAAATTACCTCAAAAAGACGTTGGTTATTAATGCTGATGGTACTGATGTACAAGCGTTAGAAGAAGAAAATATTGAAGATATGGATGCCTTTATTTCTGTAACAGGGAATTCTGAAACAAATATTATCACTTCTATTGTTGCAAAATCGCACGGAGTTAAAAAGACTATTGCTGGCGTTGAAAACATAGATTACATCAATCTTTCTCAAAGTATTGGTATTGATACGTTAATCAATAAAAAGATGATTGCGGCAAGTGAAATTTTTAAGTTTATACGAAAAGGTGAGGTTGAAGAAATTGCGAACCTACATGGTGTTGATGGTGAAATTATTGAGTTTAATGTAAAAGCAGGAAGTAAAATAACTTCGAAACCCTTGCGTGATTTAAAAATTCCAAGTTCAACAAATATTTCAGGAGTAATTAGAGACAATGAAGGGTTCATTCCTTTCGGTGGTTTTCAAATGCAGGCAGGTGATAAAGTAGTAGTTTTCACTCAGACTGGATCTATACAAGAAATAGAAAAATATTTCCAATAAAATGCCAAGAAGTCTAATTAATATTAAAGTTGTTACCAATGTTGTTGGGAGTTTAGTCATTATTTCAGGAGCACTAATGTCGCTCTCTATCCCAATTTCTTTGTATTACAAAACAGATGACTTATATGCTTTAGTCGTATCATCTATTATAACATTACTGGCTGGTTTACTCATTAAATTCTCTACACGTCAACACAAAAATGATGAAGTAAAAAAAAGAGATGGTTATTTAATTGTTGCTCTCGGATGGATTTCAATGACCTTATTCGGGTCTCTACCCTATGTTATATCAGGGTCTATCCCAAATTATTCTGATGCTTTTTTCGAAACAATATCAGGATTAACAACCACTGGAGCTACCATTTTAAAAGATATTGAAGCAATGCCAAAGGGCATTCTCTTTTGGAGAAGTATGACGCAATGGATTGGAGGAATGGGAATTATCGTTTTAACAATTGCTATTTTACCACTTTTAGGAGTTGGAGGAATGGAACTTTTTGCTTCCGAAGCTCCAGGACCTACAAAAGATAAAATTCATCCAAGAATTAAAGAAACTGCTAAGCGATTATGGCTTATTTATTTCTCATTAACCGTTGTACAATGCATCTTCTTAATGTTTGCTGGTATGGACTTTTATGATGCCATTAATCACGCATTAACAACAATGTCAACAGGTGGGTTCTCTACAAAACAAGCAAGTATTGCTCATTTTGATACGCCTATCATTCAATACATTATTATTGTATTTATGTTTATTGCAGGAACCAATTTTACCTTACTTTATTTTGGCTTTAAACTGAAATTTAAAAAATTTTGGGAAAATGATGAGTTTAGATGGTACTTAGGAGCAGTTGCAGGGTTAACAGCTGTAATTGTTGGAGCTCTTTACTTAGACAATCTCCATAATGGATCTTTAGAAGAAAGTTTTAGAAGCGTTTTATTTCAAGTAGTGAGTATAATTACTACTACCGGATATGCAACTACAGACTTTACAACTTGGGGCTCTTTTATTCCATTTATCTTCTTTTTATTATTATTTACTGGAGCAAGTGCTGGATCTACTAGTGGGGGAATGAAATTAGTTAGAATTATTCTATTAATGAAGAATGGATTTTTAGAATTTAAACGAAGACTACATCCCAATGCAATCGTTCCCGTTACACTTAACAACCAATCTGTTTCTCCAAAAATCATATATAACCTCTTAGCCTTTGTATTCTTCTACTTATTTATGTTTGTTACAGGCTCTATTGTAATGACCTTTTTAGGCCTCGATTTTATGGAAGCTTTAAGTGCTGTAGCAACATCTATTGGTAATGTTGGGCCTGGAATAGGAAAACTCGGACCTTCTCACACTTTCTATCATTTGCCTGATGCTGCAAAATGGGTACTTGCTTTTTTAATGTTACTCGGAAGGCTTGAGTTATTTACAATCGCTATTTTATTTACACCTTATTTCTGGCGAAGAAATTAAATAAACCCTACATTTCAACAATTTTTTACATGTCATTTTTGACTGTACCTAACTAATAATCATTTGGTTATAAATACTTTCTTTTCACAAGTAATTTTAGGTTTAAGGTAAATAGTCATTTTTCAATAATGGGTACTGATTTAAGCCCTGCTTCAATTACTTATGGTAGTTTAAAATCAATGTTCTCTTTAAAAAGAATATAATTGTTTTAGTTTCTACCTCCGACACCTCAATAAACATAATCATTGCACTAAACATCTAACTATTGCAGAAGCTCTCCTTTTTAAGTAATTTCGCTACGCGAAGAAAAACAGACAGAATATGGAACCAATAGAAAAATATACACCTAAAAATAAAGTAAGAATTGTAACCGCTGCCAGTCTATTTGATGGACACGATGCTGCCATCAATATCATGCGAAGAATTATACAAGCTACAGGAGTTGAAGTAATTCATTTAGGACACGATAGAAGCGTTGAAGAAGTGGTGAATTGTGCCATTGAAGAAGATGCAAATGCTATTGCAATGACATCTTACCAAGGTGGACATTTGGAGTACTTTAAGTACATGTATGATTTATTGAAAGAGAAAGGTTCTGAGCACATCAAGATATTTGGTGGTGGTGGTGGGACTATTTTGCCATCTGAAATTGAAGAATTACAAGAATACGGAATTACAAGAATTTATCATCCAGATGACGGAAGATCAATGGGATTGCAAGGGATGATTAACGATATGATAGAAAAGGCTGACTACCCTACAGGTGCAAACTTAAATGGAGAAGTTAACCACATCGGAAGTAAAAACGTTAAGGCAATTGCTAGAATGATATCTGCAGCAGAAAACTTTCCAGAAGAAAGTAAAGCTGATATGGAAAAGGTGCATGCAATGGCAGATAAAACGGAGACTCCAGTATTAGGAATTACAGGAACAGGTGGATCTGGTAAATCATCTTTAGTAGATGAATTAGTAAGAAGATTTTTAATTGATTTCCCTGAAAAGGAAATTGCAATTGTATCTGTAGATCCATCCAAAAGAAAAACTGGTGGAGCGTTATTAGGAGATAGAATTAGAATGAACTCTATCAGAAGTGAAAGAGTATATATGCGTTCTTTGGCAACGCGCCAAAGTAACTTAGCACTGAGTAAACATGTTGCTGAAGCCTTACAGGTCTTAAAAGCAGCCAACTATGATTTAATCATTTTAGAAACTTCTGGAATTGGTCAATCGGATACAGAAATAATGGATCACTCTGATGTTTCTTTATATGTGATGACTCCAGAATTTGGAGCTGCAACACAGTTAGAGAAAATTGACATGTTAGATTTTGCTGATGTTATTGCACTCAATAAATTTGACAAGCGTGGCGCTTTAGATGCCATTAGAGATGTAAAGAAACAATACATGCGTAACAATGAGCTATGGGATATGCCTATGGATCAGATGCCAGTTTACGGAACCATTGCTTCTCAATTTAACGATCCGGGAATGAACTCACTTTACAAAGTGATTATGGATACCTTGGTTAAGAAAACAGGTGTTGATTTACCTTCTACTTTTGAGGTAACTGAAGAGATGTCTGAAAAGATATTTGTAATCCCGCCAAAGCGTAACCGTTACTTATCAGAAATTTCTGAAAGCAATAGAAGTTATGATGATTGGGTTGATACTCAAGTATCATTAGCAGATAAATTATGTGCTATTGAAAGAACAATCACTACCCTAGCTGATGAGCCAGATACCGTAAAAGTTTTACAAGGACAGTTCGATAAAATGAAATTGGATTTCGATCCAAAAAACATGTTAATTATCGAAAACTGGAACGATAAGGTTCAAAAATATAAAGAACCCATTTATAAGTTTAAAGTAAGAGATAGAGAATTAGCAATTGAAACACATTCAGAAAGTTTATCGCATTTACAAATACCTAAAGTGGCTTTACCAAAGTACACGGGTTGGGGAGATGTATTAAGATGGAGTTTACAAGAAAATGTTCCTGGGGAATTTCCTTACACAGCAGGTTTATTCCCTTTTAAAAGAGAAGGTGAAGATCCAACAAGAATGTTTGCTGGTGAAGGTGGACCAGAACGAACGAACAGACGTTTCCATTACGTATCTAAAGGAATGCCAGCAAAACGTTTATCAACTGCTTTTGATTCGGTTACCCTTTACGGAAACGACCCAGGAGTAAGACCAGATATTTACGGTAAAATTGGTAACGCAGGTGTTTCTATTGCGTGTTTAGATGATTTAAAGAAACTGTATTCAGGTTTTGATTTAACGCACGCCTTAACATCGGTAAGTATGACCATTAACGGTCCAGCACCAATGTTATTAGGTTTCTTTATGAATGGAGCTATCGATCAAAACTGTGAGAAGTACATTAAAGAAAACGGATTAGAAAAAGAAGTTGCTGGTAAGATAGCAGCAATATATAAAGCTAGAGGAACTAAAAGACCAGCTTACCAAGGTGAAATGCCAGAAGGTAACAATGGTTTAGGATTGTATTTATTGGGAGTAACAGGAGATCAGGTTTTACCTGCTGATGTTTACCAATTAATTAAAGCAGATACCTTAACAAAGGTGCGTGGAACAGTACAAGCAGATATTCTAAAAGAAGATCAGGCCCAAAACACGTGTATTTTCTCTACAGAATTTGCCTTGCGTTTAATGGGCGATGTACAAGAGTATTTTATTGATAATGGTGTACGTAATTTCTACTCTGTTTCAATATCTGGTTACCACATAGCAGAAGCTGGTGCCAACCCGATTACACAATTGGCCTTAACACTATCTAACGGATTTACGTATGTAGAATATTACTTAAGTAGAGGAATGGACATTAACAAGTTTGGTCCTAACCTATCATTCTTCTTTAGTAACGGTATAGATCCAGAATATTCTGTAATTGGTAGAGTTGCTCGTAGAATTTGGGCCAAAGCAATGCACAAAAAATATGGCGCATATGCAGGAGCTCAAAAATTAAAATATCACATCCAAACTTCTGGAAGAAGCTTACACGCACAAGAGATAGATTTTAATGATATTAGAACTACGTTACAAGCTTTATATGCCATTAACGACAACTGTAACTCGTTACATACCAATGCGTATGATGAAGCCATTACAACACCTACAGAAGAATCTGTAAGAAGAGCAATGGCCATCCAATTAATTATTAATAAAGAGTTAGGTTTATCTAAAAACGAAAACCCAATACAAGGTGCTTTTATTATTGAAGAATTAACTGATTTAGTTGAGGAAGCTGTTTTAACTGAGTTTGATAGAATTACCGAACGTGGTGGCGTTTTAGGTGCTATGGAAACAATGTACCAACGCTCTAAAATACAAGAAGAAAGCTTGTACTATGAAACACTAAAACACAACGGTGAGTTCCCAATTATTGGTGTAAATACCTTCTTAAATTCTAAAGGATCTCCAACGGTTATTCCTGCAGAAGTTATTAGAGCTACTGAAGAAGAAAAACAATACCAAATTGATATGCTAACAGAACTGCACCAAGGTAGTACTGACATTGTTGCTGACCAATTAGAAAAAATACAAAAAGCCGCAGTACAAAACAAAAACATCTTTACCTACTTAATGGAAGCTTCTAAACATTGTTCTTTAGGACAAATTACAGATGCCCTATTTGAAGTTGGTGGACAGTACAGAAGAAACATGTAAGCAGAGTGCCCGTTCCGAATTTATTTAGAAACGGTGCGAATCACTAATCCTGAGCTTTTGCCGAGGGGTCTACAGGTAGCACCCGTTGGCTATTATTAATGTTGTTAGCAGAGTATCATTCAGAACACGTTTTGCGAAACGAGCAAAAGCCTCTTGTCATTCTCCGCTTGACTGGGAATCTACAAAATGAAGTGATGAATCTCTCTATTAGGCAACGCTGTCATCAACAAAGAAAATATTTTCTATCCCCATTATAAAGCCGTAGTTTAGTAAATCTAACAAACTTACTTTATGGTTACTAAATACATTATCCTATTTTTCTATTTCGGAATCCTTTTTATGATTGGTTATTTTGCTTCTAAAAAAGTAAAAGACATCAAAGATTATTATGTTGGCGGTAAAAAATTAGGCTTTTGGGCAGTCGCTTTTTCATCAAGAGCAACTGGTGAATCCGCATGGCTGCTGTTAGGTTTAACAGGTTTAGGAGCTATGGTTGGTGCCTCAGCCTTTTGGGTTGTTTTAGGTGAAGTAGTTGGAGTTTCCATTGCTTGGTTTTTTATGGCAGAACGCTTTAAAGAACTCTCAGATAAATACAATTCTATTACTATTCCTGATTATTTAGTAAGTCGATTTAATGCTTCTGGTAACACACTCCGAATAATAGCTGCTACAGCATTATCGGTATTTGTAATTATTTACGTTAGTGCACAAATAGATGCTACAGGAACTGCCTTTGAAACCTTTTTAGGATGGAATTACTTTACTGGAGCTATCCTTGGTTTTGTTATCGTGTTAACCTACATATTTACAGGTGGTTTTGTTGCTGTTGTTTGGTCCGATTTATTCCAAGGAGTTGTTATGCTTTTAGGGCTTATTCTATTACCAATAGTGGCCTATTATTCAATAGAACCTTCTGCTCCAATTAATCAAGAATTATTAGCCTTAGACCCTTCCTTTTTAAACATTTGGGGCGAAGGTGGTTTTAATCTATTGAACTTCTTTACCATTTTAGGGTATGCTGCCATTGGGTTAGGTTTTATGGGGTCCCCTCAACTGTTTATTCGTTTTATGTCTATTAAAGACAAATCTGAAATTAGAAAAGGAAGATGGGTTGCTATTGTCTTTACAATAATAACAGATTCTTGTGCTGTACTAATTGGTATTTACGGAAGGTACTTGTTAACGTCTATTGGAGAAACTCCTGAGAGTATTTTGGGAAACGGAGCTCAAAACGTTTTACCCATGTTAGTAGAAAAAGTAATGCCTTTATCGTTAATCGGCATTTACATTGCAGCGGTACTTTCAGCAATTATGTCAACCATTGATTCTTTGTTAATTGTGGCTTCTAGTGCTATTTCAAGAGATTTTTATCAGCAGATTTTTAAGCCCAACAAAACAGAAAAACAAATGACTAACATTTCTAGAGTTATTACTTTAGCATTAGCATTATTGGCGCTATGTTTAGCATTAATTATTGCCGTAAGCTCTCCTGATAGAACCATATTTTGGTTTGCTATATTTGGTTGGTCAGGTATTGCAGCCACCTTCTGCCCTACTATTATTCTTTCTATTTTTTGGAAAGGGTTTTCAGAAAAAGGCGCAATCGCTTCTATGATTACTGGTTTCTTATCTGTACCAATTTTTAAATTTGGTTTTACAGCTATTGAGAATGTTGGTATTTACTTTGATAAATTAGGTGAGCTCGCTCCTGCTTTTATTCTAGCAGCTATTGTTGGTATATCAACTACTTTAATTAATAGAAAGAAGACAGTTTAAAACTCCTTTTCCGTCTATTTTATTCTGAAAAAATACTAGCTTCGAAAAATGAAAAACCTCATTATTATTTTTTCTATTTGTTGTAGGAAATAACTTATCCGCTCAAAAAAAAGAAAAAACATATAAAGTTATCGCTTCTTGTGGTTCGTGTCAACTTGATATGAATTCTGAAACAGATTGTGCATTAACCATACAATGTGGCGGAAAAAAAATATTGGGTTGATGGAACAGGAATAGCCGACCATGGTGATGAACATGCAGTAGATGGGTTTTGCGAGGCAACCAGAAAAGCTGAAGTAAAAGGAACATTTGAAGGAAATCGTTTTATCGTAACCTCTTTTACATTAATCTCAGACAAAAAGAAAAAGGCGAAAAACTAATGTTTTTCGCCTTTTAATAACTCATTATTTTTTTTACAAAGTATATCGAATACCTAATGCTATCCCCATCCGAATTCAGAGCCTTCAAAAACACCTATCCCGAAAAGAGCGAAATCATATTTTACAGGATCGTTGGGGTCTAACAACCTTAAATTACGATCTAACTCAGCTAAAGCTTTAGCATCATTTTGTTTTCTGGTTAACAAGCCTAATTTTCTAGCTACATTACCAGAGTGCACATCTAAAGGACAAGAAAGTATTGCTGGAGAAATGGATTTCCATAGGCCAAAATCTACTCCCGCTTTATCATCTCTAACTAACCACCTGAGGTACATGTTAATTCTTTTTGCGGCAGAACCTTTAAATGGATCACCTAAATGTTTTTGTGTTCTTGCAGGATGCTCTATTGAAAAGAACGTATTTTTAAAATGATGGATAGCAGGCTGTATAGAATCTGTAGTTGTGTGTTTTGTAAAAACACCTTCTAACCCATTGTGATGAAGGTATATGTTTTGAAGTGCTTTTATAAAGTATTTAAAATCATTCGCATTAAAAGTACGGTGCACAAAACCATTCAATCTTTCTAACTGCTTATTATCGTGTTCCATTATAAAATCGAAAGGAGATTCTCCCATCAATTCTACCATTCTGTTGGCATTTTTTATAATCATTTTTCTATTTCCCCATGCAATTGTTGCAGCCAAAAACCCAGCAATTTCAACATCTTCTTTTAAGCTAAATTGATGTGGTATAGAGATCGGGTCTGACTCAATAAAATCAAACTGATTGTATTGAATCACCTTTTCATCCAAAAATGATTTTATCTCTTCGTCAATTACCATTGTAAATCCGTTTAGTTTTTAGCTAAAATATTTATGTGGGTATTTTCTAAGTGTTTTTTAGCGTAACCGTGCAGCACACTATTTATCATGGCTTCTCCCAATCGACTACTTGTAGTAATAGAGTCCATCTTTTTAAGCAATGGAAAAAAAGGTCTAAAAACAACATAAGCAGTATTGTACCAGCCCACGTTAGATTTAACTCCTTTTTCTGGCAATATAACTCCTGGTCTAAACAAATAAGTATTCTTAAATATGGAAGCTACTTTATTTTCTGTTTTTCCCTTAACTCTTGCCCACATTGTTTTTCCTTTTTCAGAACTATCGGTCCCTGCTCCAGAAACATAATTAAATGTCATCTCAGCATTTTCTTTTGCAACAGTCTCTGCAAAATGGACTGTTAAATCATAGGTTAACTTATGGTATTGTGCTTCGTTTAATCCTATAGCAGAAACACCTAAGCAAAAGAAGCAAGCATTATAACCTTCCAATTCGTGCTGTATTGGCGATAAATCAAAAAAATCGGCATGAATAAGCTCCTTTAATTTAGGATGTTTAAGTCCAATCGATTTTCTATTAATAACCAAAATTGATTTTACAAGAGGATTATCTAAGCATTCCAGTAAAACAGCCTTTCCAACCATCCCTGTCGCTCCGGTAATTATTGTATTTATTTCCATTGTGCTAAATTAATAAATTGAAGGATGTGTGAGTAATAAATTAAAATAACTCTATTACACTATGGATACGTTGCTTAATCATCCTTAAAATGCGCTTATTAAAATCACTTTTGTTGCTGCAATATATTGTAAATTCAAAAACAGTAAATTGTCCAACTATCATTCCTTTAAGTTCTGATTTAAAAGAGGTATCTCTCTTAAAAGCAGCATCAATAAATGCCCCTTGCTTTAGTTGACTTAAATTATTAAAAAAACACTTTTTAGAAAGTAAATAAGAGCTAAAGTATTTTACCAATAAATCATGCTGCATTTTAATAATTGGCCGAAGCGTTTCATTCTGAAATTTCTCTTCAACACTATTTGGAACTTTTAAATCTAATCCTTTAATAATTGGTCGTATTTCTGTTCTGTCAAAACTCATGCGCTTATTTTTTTCCAAGTTTTATCATTATTCAAAGTATACGAACCAATATGCTCCATTTCCCAACTTGTAGGTGGAATTAATGACAGAAAATTTTTACCTCTTTTTTCTGAAAAGTAAAGGTGATAATCTTGTCCAACAATAGGCTCAAAATTCATACTTGTTTTATATAACATATCGTTTACTTCATATTCATTAATCAAGGCTTGATAATCTTCTTTTATCAAATCAATCTTATTTTTAAAGTTATGGTTAAAGCTGCTCACATTGGTATTAACCCATGTGGAAACACCTTTAGCATCAATACTTGGGGCTCCAATATTCGTTCCATATGGTAGTAAGTTAGCATTATATGATTGCGTTTCTTCATCAAAAACAACATTATCTGGTCTCTGTTTTGCGTTAAAATTAGGAACCTCAGCCAAGCTTGCATAGGGCATTTTTTCAAACTTGGCTACAGTAGAATATTGATTTAAACCTGTAACGCAAATATCTTTGGCTTTTCCTAAATCAATTTGTCCATCCTCCTCCACAAAATCGTCTTCAATTAGTATTTCTTGTACCTCTCCAATTATTAATCGTGTTCCATTTGCTTCAATCTCAATATCCTCTTTAAATTTCATCCCCACCTTAACATTACTTTCCCCTACAAAAGGCGCAATAAACAAATCGGAATACTCTGGAGTTAAATTACATTCATCAAACTCCGATACACCTTCAGGAAATTTAGCTGAAGTGTAATGAGCTTTTTTAAAGAACGATCTATGCACGTGATTGATTGTATAATACCCTGTTTCAATAATATTAGCATAGGTATTTCTTTCAACCTTTAATGGCCTCATAATAAAACCTATTAATGGAGGGGATGATCCAATATGAACAATAGAATTGAATATTGCCAAATTGGTTTGGTCACTTTTGTTTTTTGTCCCTATCAAATGTACTCCTTTATAACCTGAAATTGAGTTGATAAACTTTAAACGAAAACGTTCATCCCAATTCATTATTTCAGTTAAATCTGTTTTCATTTTCTAATTAATTTATTGATTATAGACTCCATACTTATTATCCAACGCTACTTTTCTAAATGCAAAAATTTGCTCCAACTTACTTTTTATAATCAATTGGTTAGCTATAGCTCCTAAAAAACCAAAAGGAGGGATATAACTGACAATATCTTTCATTAAAACACCTCCTGAAATTTCTTCTATAAAATGCTGATGATGCCACATTTTGTATGGTCCCATTCGTTGCTCATCAATAAAATAATGGCCTTCATTAATGTGTGTAATTTCAGTCACCCAATTGGTTTTAATACCCAACAAAGGTTTTACTTGATAACTGATTAATATTCCCTCATACATCTTTTGTGATGGATTTTTAGAAATAATATCAAACCCCATGTAAGCTGGAGTAATTTCTTTTAAATTAACTGGTGAGGATATAAAGTCCCACACTTCTTCTTTAGAAGCATTTACTTTTTGTGTTCGCTCAAATTGATAAAAAGCCATTATTTTAATTTTTCTATTTGTTCTAAAATTTTATTTGCTTCAGCAATTTTTAAATCACTCTCTGATCGGTTTATAGTTGATAATCTATAAGACTCCTTTAAGCATTTTTCATATTGCTCTTCTAGCTTCTCTTTCTCTGTTTTTCTCTTAAATAAATTAAACATAAACTTTAGTTATTATGACAAGGTATTTCCTAACCCTATCTTGTAGGTGAGCAACGCTCTTTCTCTAGCCATTTTATGATCTACCATTGGCGCATAAGTTAGCTCATTTAATTCTGGAACCCATTTTTTAATATATTTTAAGTTAGGGTCAAACTTTAAGGTTTGTGCACTTGGACTAAACACTCTGAAATATGGAGCCGCATCACAACCTGTTCCAGCAACCCATTGCCAATTACCATTATTAGAAGCCAATTCATAATCTAATAACTTTTTAGCAAAATAGGATTCCCCCCACTTCCAATCAATTAACAAATGTTTACATAAAAAACTAGCCGTAATCATTCTAACTCTATTGTGCATATAACCTGTTTGATTCAATTGTCTCATTCCTGCATCAACAATGGGATATCCCGTCTCTCCTTTGCACCACAGTTCAAATTCTTCCTCATTATTTCTCCAAACAATACCATTGTATTTCAGCTTAAAATTTTCACTAATTACTCTTGGATAGTGAAACATAATTTGAGTGAAGAATTCTCTCCAAATTAACTCACTTAAAAAAACATTATGATGTGAACTAAGCTTTTCTATTATTGATCGAACACTAACAGTACCGAATCTTAAATGAGGCCCTAAATAACTGGTAGCGTTTAAAGAAGGAACATCTCGAGTTGTCTCATAATTATCTATTTCAGAAAGGTTAAAAGCCTCAACTTGAATTTGAGAAGTTAAAAACCCAATGCTCTCTATTGAAGGGAAACCATAAGTTACCTTTAAGAGGTTATCATAGTTTGGCTCAGGTAAAATTTCTGGTTTATTCGTTTCAAAATGTTTTAACCATTTCTTTTTAAAAGGGGTATAAACCGAATAAGGCAATCCGTCATCTTTTAAGATGGTACCAGGTTTAAATACAACATGATCAGTAAAAGAATGAAGCTTAATATTATGCTTCTCTAGAAAAGAAGCTATTCGAACATCCCTTTTTTGCGAATAAGGTTCGTAATCTTCATTAATAAAAACAGTGTCAATTTCATATTCATTAACTAACTGTTCCCATGCTTGATCTACCGAACAGTTAAAAATTCTTATTGAACTATTATTTAATTTTAAGTGTTCACTAATACTTGTTAAACTATTATATATAAAATTAACTCTAGCATCATTTTGATCTAATTCTGTAAGGATATCATCATCAAAAATAAAAATAGGCAATACTGAATTTCCAAATTCTAGGGCTCTAAAAAATGCTGTATTATCTAAAGTTCTTAAGTCTCTTCTAAACCAAAAAATTGAAACCCTCATGCGTTTTGTTTAAGAAATTTAATGTAAAGCTAAACAAAATATACACAAGAACTTATTCATTTGAATAATTATAAAGTTTTAACATCATCATTTACAATATTTACGGAAGGGCTTAACAAAACCCTAAACATACACCAAGTATTAAGACCATCACAACTTTTATCCATAGCCTAGATAGAACTAAAGAATGTAAGTAGTTCTAATGATATTAAAGACTTAAATTCCATTAATTGTAATTGTATCGACACAAAGCTATCCATAAATTATAATCCTTTAATTTGGTTTTACTTTTTATTTTCGCTGAAACAAAACCCTATATTCGTTTCAAACAGAGCATTTACAGAAACCACTTGTAAACAATTAAGTAACCATTTAACGCTAAATAAGTTATGAGGGAAGACAACTCACAACAGTTCACTTAGATAGATTGGATGACTACTATCCCTTTTAACCTCGGCATAAAAATTGTATCTTTACGGTATGAAAAATTTGATCTTAATCCTTACCATTTTGTTGGCATCACTTACAGTAAATGCTCAAAAAAAAGAAAAAGCATATAAAGTTATCGCTTCTTGTGGTTCGTGTCAACTTGATATGAATTCTGAAACAGGTTGTGCATTAGCCATAAAATTTGGCGGAAAAAAATATTGGGTTGATGGAACAAGAATAGCAGACCATGGTGATGAACATGCAGCAGATGGGTTTTGCGAGGCAACCAGAAAAGCTGAAGTAAAAGGAACATTTGAAGGGAATAGATTTATCGCAACTTCTTTTACATTAATCTCAGACAAAAAGAAAAAGTCGAAAAACTAATTTTTTTTGCCTTTTAATAACTCTTTATTTTTTTCACAAAGTATATCGAATACCTAATGCTATCCCCCATCCGAATTCAGAGCCTTCAGAAACTAAATTAAACATTGGTCTTGTATCTAAGCTAATTGTAAGAGGAACGTCTGCAGGCCCATTTAAATTATACTCAACACCTATTTGACCTCCAAATCCAAACGCTGTAGCGTTAGAGACTAATAGCAATTGAGCTCCAGGTCCTGCATACCAATTAAACCCATGACTCACAGCATTTAAATTCCAAACCCATTGGTAAATCCCTGCAAGGCTCATATAACTAACTCCATTTTGAGAATTTATGCCTAAATCAAACTCCAATCTATTTACATCCCCTAATTCATATTGATATGACGCTTCAAAACCACCGCCATAATTTCCTCCACCTAATCTAACCCCAATCGCATGCTCTTCTATTTGAGCGTTTGCTGTAAAAGAAAAGATTATTATTGTGGTGATTGATACTATTATTTTTCTCATAAAATTTGCTTTTATTATTATATAACAAAGCTATAGATGTTATTAAGTTTTAGAAGTCTCCAAACTTTAAGATATTAACAACGCACTTGTTAATCCAAATAACAAGTCATTTTTAAAAAGTTGCTTTTAGCAGTTATTTATTTAACCTCTATCACTAGGTATTTAGAAGAAGCCCAGAAATATTCTGAGTCAATAATCACTAGTTTTCGCATACCTTCTTCCCCTTCAACTCTGAACGACTCTGTTGGATGATTTGTAATCAGCTTAACATTATTACCTGTTATGTCAATTGTTTTAATACTACTAATATCAATTTGAGTAAAGTAGTCTTTATTAAAATCTTGAGACAATTGAGCTGTTTTACCAATACCAATAAAACCACCCTTTTTAGAGATTACACCTTGGTCTTTTAGTTCTTTTGAAGAACCATAACAGTAATAAGCTGTATTTAGTATATCTTCTTTATTTCCAAGTTCTTCTAATCTATTATTATACTCATCAAACATAACTACTAACTGTTTGTTTGCTTCAGCTAATTGAGTATGAAGTGTTGTAATTTCAAAGTCCTTTAGTTCCATTTGTTTTACCAAATTTTCAATCATAGTTTCTAATTCTGCGATTTTCAGATTAGATTCTTTTGCTGATCTTCTAAATTTCGACTGAAGAGCAGCCATTTTTTCTTTATTATCTATAAGTAAGTTGTTAATTAAATCAATGTCTCCAATAACATCATCTTTCATACTATTGCTCATTTCCATATCACCTTTATCAAAACGTGCTGTAATAATATTTTCTCGCTCTTTTATTGTTGATAGATTTGCTTGAATTTCATTCATAGAAGACATAAAATCTAAGATGAGTTCTTCTTTAACTTCTAAACTTCCATTTGCTTCAATTCTATCAACTTCTAGATCAGCTATTTTTTGCTCTAACTCATCTGTATTGCATGCAAAAAAAAATGTAACTAAACTTAACAATAATGTTACTTTAAAAAAATTTGATTGTACTAGTTGAAATTGAGGTCTCATAACAATTGCTTTTTCGATTGATTAAATAATAATTTTTCATCCTAAGAAACAGAATCCTTATATTTGAATTTAAAATCTGTCTTATGCAAATTAAACGAATATTTTTAGGAATAGTTGTCGCTTTAACATTAAATTCTTGTCTGAATACAATTGATGGAAATGGAGATGTGAAAAATGAAACAAGAGCTGTTTCTACTTTTAGTAAAATTGATATCTCTGGTGGTTTTAAAGTATTACTTAATCAGGGAAATACGGAAAAATTAGAGATTGAAGTGGATAAAAACCTAATAAAACTTATTGAAACTGAAGTAAAAGGAAATACACTTTATATTTCTTCTAAAAAACCAATTGGTAATGCTAAGTCATTACGGGTATACATCACGTCAGTTAATGTAAATGAAATTAAAGCATCAGGTGCAATTGAGCTAAAAAACAAAGGAATTTACCATGCTGATAATTTAGATATATCTATTAGCGGTGCAGCTGATATTGATCTTGATTTAGATGTAGAAAATTTAACTATGGAGATGAGTGGCGCAAGCGAAACCGATTTATCAGGACTTGCCAATAACGTTGACATTAAAATTTCTGGGGCAGGTGATTTAGATGCTAAAAAATTAAAAACTAGAAATACCAGTATCGATATTTCTGGCGCAGGTAGTGCCATCGTTTATGCTAAGAAAATACTTAATATAGAGGTTTCTGGCGCAGGAAGTGTAAAATACAAAGGAAATCCGAAAGTTAAAAAAAATATAAACGGAGCTGGTTCTGTAACAGAAATCTAATTTACACGTGGACAAAATTTTGAAAATTTACAATCAGGTTAACCAATTTGGTTTGGAGAACAATTTAGAATTAAGCGTCATAAAACCTGGTGAAATTGTTTACACAATGAAAGTGGTAAAAAAACACTTGGCTACTCCTACGGCAATACATGGTGGCATACTTGCTGCAATGATGGATGGAGTAATTGGTGTTGCGGCATTAACCACAGTTGCATCAAAACAAAAATTAGTAGCAACTATAGAATTTAAAATCAACTATTTTAAACCAGCTTTTTTAGGCGACATTCTTACAGGAAAGGGTAAAGTAGACCACAAAGGCAATAGAATAATTCATGCTTCAGGAGAAATATACAATCAAAAAAATGAGCTTATTGCTAAAGCTTTGGGAACGTTAAATGCCTATCCCATTGAGAAAAGTGATTTAGCAACATATTTTAAAGATACTAACCAAGCTTTATAAAAAAGTGTTATTTTATCCAAACACCTAAAGTTAACGTAATCATGTTATTTTTCACATCGGCTGCACCACTATCAATACTAGCTAATCCGTAATTATAACGTACTGAAGCATGAACCTTTAAAACATCAACACCTAAACCAAGAACTGCAGACATATCACTTGCCTTCAATTGGTCTTTAGTATCGGAGCCTGCAAATTCTCCGCTAATCAACATAGAATACTGTCCTCCTAATTGAAAACTTAACACTTTCACCATATATATTTTCACGACAACAGGCACATCAATATAAGACAACTTATAGTCAGATGAACCAAAGGAAGCACCTTTAGTTGAGAACAAAATATCTGCTTCAAAACCTAGCTTTACGGGAAGTTTAACTTCCATCATCATTCCACCATTAAAACCTATTAAACTTTCAGTTCCGGAAATGTCAGAACCTCCTAAATTAGCAAGATTAACTCCTCCTCCTAATCCAAATTTAAACTGTGCGTTTGCTGAAGTTGCAGTTATAATTAATGCAACAATTAATAATCCTTTTATTTTTTTCATTTTTATTTATTTTATTTCTATTTATACAAAACTAGCCAATTACTCTTCAAGAACTTTAATCTTAGCTTCAGCATCAGATTTCTTCTTTTGTTCTGCGGCAACTACTTGCTATGCTGCTCCTGATACGAAACGCTCGTTAGAAAGTTTCTTATTTACAATATTTAAAGAACCTTTAGCATACTCTAACTCAGTTTTAACACAAACATTTACTAGTCAATACTTACACGAAATTTTAACTAAAAAAAACAAAAAGTAATGGATACCGTTTATTTAATAATTATCACAATATATGATTGACACTTTAGCTAAATGAGATGTTTATATTATCAATAGATGTGAAATAATTCAACTTCTTTATTAATTATTTTTAATCCAAATACCTAATGTTACAGCAATCATATTACTTCTTAAATCTGAACTAATTAAGGAAATGTTACTTAAGCCATGATTATATCTGAATGAAGTATGAATTCTTTCTAAATCAATTCCTACACCAAATACAGCAGAACAATCATCCCCTCTAATTAAATTTTTCACATCCACCCCTGCGATATTAGCACTAAGTAATTTAGAATACTGAACACCAGCTTGAAAACTAATTATTTTCTTCACATAAAGCTTAAGCACTAGTGGTAAGTCCACATAATTAAATCTATCTCCTCTCGTTAATTTCTTCTGATTAGAGAAGTATATAGCAGAAGCACCTTTCATAGAAAAAAGAACATTCAATTCAATACCTGAAAAATCTGAAAACTTAAATTCTGATATTGCTCCAACATTTAACCCTGACAATGTTGTTGTTCCAGTAGCATCGATACCTGTAAAAGAAGAATTATTTATTCCTATTCCAGCTCCAACCTTAAATTTAGACTGAGCATTTGCTGAAAACCCAGACATTACCAATACACCTAATATTAATCCTATTACGATTTTCATAACTGCTATTTAAGCCAAACTCACCAATTGCTCTTCAAGAACTTTAATCTTAGCTTCAGCGTCAGATTTTTTCTTTTGTTCTGCCGCAACTACTTGTTCTGGAGCTCCAGCAACAAAACGTTCGTTAGAAAGCTTTTTGTTTACAATATTTAAAGAGCCTTTAACATATTCTAACTCAGTTTTAATCTTTTCAATTTCCGCTTGTACATCAACATTTCCTTCCATTGGAATAAAATATTCATTCGATTTTACAACAAAAGAAAAAGCTCCTTCCTCCTTCTCATCAACGTAAGTTAAATCAGATAAGTTAGTCAGTTTAGTAATAATCGTATCTAATGAACCATTAATAGCTTCATTTTTTTTCACCATTAAAGCTATCTGATCTTTATTAGGAATATTCTTTGACTTTCGTAACGTTCGAATTTCAGAAATCACATTGTTTGTATAATCAAAGTCTTTCAACAGTTTTTCGTTTACATCTCCAGCTTTAGGAAAGTCTAATAACATAATAGTATCACCTTCATTTCGCTCTTCCATATTTTGCCATAACTCTTCAGTTACAAATGGCATAAACGGATGTAACATTTTTAATAATTCTTCAAAATAAGCTATAGTAGTTTTTAATGTAGCTGTATCAATTGGTTTTTGATATGCAGGTTTAACACACTCCAAATAAGAAGAACAGAAGTCGTTCCATACCAATTTATAAGTGCTCATTAAAGAATCAGACAATCTGTATTTTGTGAAATTATCATTTACAGAAACTAAAGTATCACTCATCTTAGAGTCAAACCAATCAATTGCAATTTTTGCACTTTCTGGTTGTTCTAAACTTTCATCAACTTCCCATCCTTTAACTAATCTAAAGGCATTCCATATTTTATTAGAAAACTTACTCCCTTGTTCTAATAATGTTTCATCAAACAACAAATCATTTCCAGCAGCAGCACATGATAACATTCCAAAACGAACACTATCCGCTCCATATTTATCAATTAAACCTAAAGCATCAGGAGAATTTCCTAATGATTTACTCATCTTCCTTTTTTGTTTATCTCTTACCATACCAGTAAAATAAACATCCTTAAAAGGTTGTTCATTTTTAAACTCGTAACCCGCAAAAATCATACGTGCTACCCAAAAGAAGATAATATCCCAACCAGTAACTAAAACATTTGTTGGGTAATAGTATTCAAATTCAGTTTTGTCTTCTCCAAATCCATCAAAAACAGATATTGGCCATAACCATGACGAGAACCATGTATCTAAAACGTCTTCATCTTGTCTTAAGTCTGAAAGTTGTAAATCGTTGTTTCCAGAATCTACTTTTGCTAATTCTAAAGCCTCTTCTATTGTTTCAGCAATTACATAATCATTCGCCTCATTATAGTAATAAGCAGGAATTTGTTGTCCCCACCATAACTGACGAGAAATTGGCCATTCTCTAATATTATCTAGCCAATGCTTGTAAGTATTCTTGTATTTAGCAGGATAAAACTGAATGTTATCATTCATTACGTTTTCCATTGCAGGCTTCACAATTTCATCCATCTTAACATACCATTGTAAAGATAATTTTGGCTCGACAACGGTGTCTTGATTTCTTTCTGAGTAACCAACATTGTTAGTCATCTCTTCCTCTTTAATTAAAAGTCCTTGCTCTTTCAATAATTTTGCGACTTTCTTACGCACTACAAATCTGTCTTCTCCAACAAAAACTTGTCCTGCCTCGCTTATTGTTCCATCATCATTAAATGTATCTATAATTTGAAGATTATGACGTTTACCGATATCGTAATCGTTTGTATCGTGCGCAGGTGTTACTTTCAACATTCCTGTTCCAAACTCTAAATCAATGTAATCATCCACAATAATTGGAATCTCACGATTTACCATAGGAACAATTACTTTCTTTCCGTGTAAATGCGTGTAACGCTCATCTTTCGGGTGCACACAAATAGCGGCATCTCCCATAATTGTTTCTGGTCGAGTAGTTGCAATTGTAACGTAATCATCAGAATCAACTAACTTATAATTAATGTGATATAATTTAGACTGAACATCTTTACGAATAACTTCTTCATTAGATAAAGTAGTCTGAGCTTTTGGATCCCAGTTTACAATTTTCCAATCTTTATAGATGTATCCTTTTTTATTTAATTCAATAAAAGACTTAATTACCGCATCAGATAATTTAGGTTCCATTGTAAATCGAGTTCTATCCCAATCACAACTTGCTCCCAATCTTTTTAATTGTTCTAATATAATTCCTCCATACTTATCTTTCCATTCGAAAGCATGTTCTAAAAATTTCTCTCTACCAATATCGTGTTTACTAGTTCCTTGCTCTCTTAATAAGTTTACAACTTTACTTTCTGTTGCAATAGAAGCATGGTCTGTTCCGGGAACCCAACAAGCGTTATAACCCATCATTCGTGCTCTACGAATTAAAACATCTTGTATTGTATTATTTAACATGTGCCCCATGTGCAACACTCCTGTTACATTTGGTGGCGGAATAACGATAGTATATGCTTCTCTTTCATCTGGTTTTGAACTAAAAAAATCATTTTCCATCCAGTATTTATACCATTTATCTTCAATGGCTTTCGGATTGTATTTACTATCGATATTCATATTAAATCTATTTTCTATAAGGATGCAAAGATAGGCTATTGTTTAAGAAACAGGAAACTCTTTTACACAAATCTAAACTGGCATAATTTTGGTTTTAGGTTTGGAAATAATGTTTAGAATTCTTTGTTAAAGAAGTGTTAACAGAAGACTGAAACTCAAATTAATCTATACATTTGTATCAATATTAAGAACTAAATAAAATTATTATGAAAAAAGTATTATTTACGTTTGGATTATTAGCTTTTATCGCTGGAGGAATTAATGCTCAAGTAGCTACAAATCCAACTGAAACTATAAAGGTTCAAAATCCAAACACAGCAAAAATGACTTTTGAATCAGAAGTTGTTGACTACGGTACTATTGAACAAGGTGCTGATGGTGTAAGAGAATTTAAATTTACAAACAATGGTAAAGAACCGTTGATAATATCTAACGCTAGAGGTAGCTGTGGATGTACTGTTCCAACTTGGCCAAAGAATCCTATTAAGCCAGGAGAAAGTTCAGTAATTAAAGTTAAGTATGACACGAAGAGATTAGGTGCTATTAATAAATCTGTTACAATTACTTCTAACGCAGAAACTGCTACTAAAGTAATTCGTATTAAAGGTAAAATTATTGCTCCTCAAACTTCTCCTGTAAAGGAAGTTGTTGGTTCTCCAGTGGCGAACTAATAAAAAATTAAGTTAGTTGAAAAATCAATTTTTCAAAACATTGTTAAGCTTGCTACTAATTTTAGTAGCAAGCTTTTCTTTTGGGCAAAACTCTGACGATATCACGTTTGAAAAAACGACTCAAAAATTTATGCGTGTTAACGAAGGTCATCGAATAACACTAAACTATCCTTTTACGTATAAAGGAAATATCCCTCTACACATTTTAGAACCAAAAGTTGATTGCTCTTGCACAAAAATAATTTACCCAAAAGACACAATCAAACCGAATTCTACCCACATCATAACAATAAAGTTTAACACTACAGATAAAATTGGTTGGCAAGAAAGAGATGTCGTTATCCAATTTATTTCTGATACTAAAGGCTCAAGTACTTTAGACAAGAAGCTCACTTTTAAAGGTGCCGTAAAAGCAAGTAAAGCGACCAAGTCAGCCTACAAGCTAAGTAAGTCTAAATAAAGAAAAAAGCCTCCTCTATTTTACAGAAAATATTTTCACAATAAACCTTCATTGCATTCCAAAATGTACCCGAATTGTCATTAGTTTTGTCCTCAATGAAAAAAGAAATAGGATTTAAAGAATTTGTTGCATTAATGGCAATGATGATTGCATTAACTGCATTGTCAATTGATGCAATGCTTCCTGCATTAACAAATATTGGTACTGATTTAGGCGTAACAGCACCTAATGACAATCAATTAATTATTTCAATCTTATTTTTAGGATTAGCTATTGGTCAATTATTTTATGGCCCATTATCTGATAATATTGGAAGAAAACCTGCCGTTTATTTTGGCTTATTAATTTTCGGAATTGGTTGTATCATATCCATGTTCTCAAAAGACCTTACTACAATGTTAGTCGGGAGATGCTTGCAAGGAATTGGACTATCTGGTCCGAGAGTCGTAACCATTGCAATTATTAGAGATTTATATAAGGGTGAACGAATGGCTCAAGTGATGTCGTTTGTACTAGCCGTATTTATTGCAGTTCCAGCAATAGCTCCTGCAGTTGGACAAGGAGTTCTATATATTGCAGATTGGCGAATGATTTTTGTTGTTCTACTCTCCTTAGGCACAATTGCTTTTATATGGTTTTATCTCAGACAGGAAGAAACGTTAACAAAGGAAAATCGAATGAAGTTCTCCTTTGCCAACCTTAGAAAAAAACTAAAAGAGATTATTACTATAAGATCAACAATTGCCTACACATTAGCTGCCGGATTTATTTCAAGTGCTTTTGTAGGTTTTTTAAATTCATCACAACAAGTATTTCAAATTCAATTTGGCTTAGGTGAGAGATTCCCCATATATTTTGCTGCCATAGCGCTTAGTTTAGGTTTGGCATCTTTTGTTAATGGTAAACTGGTAATTCGCTATGGGATGCAAAAAATGGTTAGATCTGCAGCGTTATCTATTGTAGTTATATCCATTATATTTTATGGGTTAATCAATACAATGATCGTTACCCCATCATTAACCTTCTTTATGTTGTATTTATTATCTACCGTATTTTTTGTAGGAATTTTGTTTGGAAATTTAAACTCCATGGCAATGGAACCTTTAGGACATATGGCAGGAATTGGAGCTGCAATTGTAGGGTCTGTTTCCACCTTTATATCTGTGCCATTTGGTACTTATATAGGTATGCAATACAATGGGTCTGTAGAACCTATGGTTATGGGATTTTTAGTATTTGGAAGTCTTACAGCGCTTTCAATCTTTTTCGCAAAAGGAAGAAAGGTTACGACCCAGAGTTAGTAGTGTAAATACCTTACATTTTTTTAAAAAAATAATCTTTCAGTTTAATAGAGAAACCCTGTCTATTTAAGTGTTTTGAGAAACAATAAAAAGCTCAAAAAAAACTAAACTAGAGGAGTATCATCTATGGATTTAGAATCTAACGAATCTCTTAATCCATTACCAACCAGAACAAACGCTAGTACCATTAGTATAATAGCGACACCTGGCAATACCGCCAAATATGCTTTACCGGTAATTAAATACCCTTTATGCTCAGCAATAATTTTACCCCATGTTGCTTGCGGAGGTTGTGCGCCAAAACCTAAGAAACTCAACCCTGCCTCTATTAAAATAGCTGCAGCAAAATTAATAGCAGAAATAACAATTACTGGTCCTAGTACGTTTGGTATAATGTGCTTAAATATGATTCGAACATTAGAAAAACCTAAAGCTTTTCCTGCTTCAACAAATTCTTTTTCTCTCAAACTCAACATTTGCCCTCTTACTACTCTAGCAACCTCTACCCACATAGTTAAACCAACTGCAATAAATACTTGCCATGTTCCTTTACCCAATGCCATTGTAATTGCAATAACTAACAATAATGTAGGAATTGACCATACCACATTAATAAACCACATGATTAAATCATCTACCCAACCTCTAAAGTACCCTGATATTGCACCTAATGTTATTCCGATAACGATAGATATAAAGACTGAAATAAACCCAACAAAAAGTGAAATCCACGTTCCTGCCATTAATCGGCTTAACATATCTCTTCCGTATTTATCTGTTCCTAAATAATAGGTTTTAGAGACGATATTGTTCTCTTTAACTTGAGCTGCAAGAACTTCAATGGCAATGTGTTTCTTTACTTTATCTTCCGTATAAAAATCAATAAATCCATTATCTGTTGTTATTTCAGCAGTATAATCTAAGGCATAAACAACATCAGCTAAATTGTATTTAATCATTTGTCCGTTGTTAATATCTCCTCCAGTGTATTTCTCTACAACTAAATTTTCGCCTTCAAAACTATAATCATAAATAGGAACTGCTGTAAAAGCATGTTCTTCTCCACGAGTAAGATATTGCCACAGACTAATTTCTGTGGGTTTCTGATTTTTATTTATGTGTAATAGATTAACCGAAAAACCAGGTGTTCTTGTTGTAATCTCTAATACTTGATCATTTGAATATGGTGTTCCGTCAGGGCGAATAAGAGGCCCCATTAGCGCAATAAAAATGGCAAACAAGATTAATCCTAAGCCGAACATAGAAAGCTTGTTCTTTTTTAATCTATACCACGCGATTTGCGATAGTGATTTGGATGCTATGTCGTTATGTTCTTTCGCCATTAGTATTTTCTTCCTTTCCATTCAAACTTAAGTAAAATTGAGGCTATCCAAACTATTGTTACATAAATTGGATAGACAAATTGCACCGGAATAAAATAAAACATTGTGCTTTTTCTCTTAAAAAAACTCGCAACCAAAAATAGTAATATAAAATCAATCAACCATTTAGTAAGCAATAAGATTAAAAAGGTAAAGCGATGATTTTCGACAAACAATAATCCTAAGTAGATAAAGAACAATAAAATATTTTGAATTAACACCAAACCACTAAATAGTAGTAAAAGTTTATCCTTATAATATTTAGATTTTGAAGCCCATCTTACGCGTTGATTCAAAAAACTTAAAAGAGTAGATTCGGGTTTCGATTCCACAATAAAATCGTTCGATAATAACCCTTCTATTTTTTGATTTTGAAATTTGAATTTCTCTAGTAAAAATATATCATCACCAGAAGGTGTATTAAAAGAATCGAATCCGTCAACAGTATTATAAGAAGTTACTGAATACGAAAGGTTAGCGGCATTATTTAAAATAGGTTTATTAAAGCCTAATGCTCCAAATCCAACCCCTTGCAATGCCAACATATCCAATATTTGAAAAGCAGCTAAAAAACCAGGCTTTTCACTAAACATTACTGGGCCTAATAGCATTCCATTGTTACGAGTAAAGTTAAAGCTGATGTTTTGCAACCAGTTTACAGGTAAAATACAATCTGCATCTGTAGTCGCGATTATAGTGTGAGTTGCTAATCTAATTCCATGTTTTAATGCAGCCTTTTTTGTTGTTGTATTCGTTAAGGTAGTTAACCGAATATTAATATCTGTACTCGAAATAAAGCTTTCGGCTATTTGAACTGACTTATCCGTTGAATGATCATTCACCAAAATAACTTCATAAGAACTTCTGTCGAAATTTTGTTTCTGAAGAGATGCTAAACATTTAAACAGGTTCTCTTCTTCATTTCTAAAAGGTATAATCACCGAAATTTTAGAAGGATTATCTTCTTGACCAACAATTCTATTCTTTCCTTTTATTTTATTAAAGCCTACAATTACCCATACCATAGCAATGACATAGATTATAGTAATTAAAGACAATATGGTAATTCCGTAAATCACTTTCTTTTTAAGAAATTTAGTTCTTTTAAACCATACAAACCAAATATAGCGGGGATAGCAACATTAATTAACCACAGTACGATAGATGCTGAAATGATTTGAATATCTAAGCCTGATACAACACCAAAGACAAATAAAGCAACTGAACCTCTTACAGCAATTTCAGAAATTAAAATTGTTGGTATTGATGATGCTATTAAAAAACAAACAGGAATTAAGAAAAATTCCTTAATACTTCCTAATTCAATTCCAAACGCTTTTAATAAGAGCCAGTACTGTAAAAAGAAAACAAAATACCTTAGTAAACTATACATTAAAAGGGCAAAAAGCTCCTTAAAACTAATATCCATTAAAGCCTTAATTAACTTTTCATTTCTTAATAGTTTGATTTTACAAAATAATGGAGCTAGCTTTTTCATATTAAAATAAAGCAAGAATAATATTACCAAACCTAATATAACAAGCATATTTAAGAACAAGTAATCTAAGCCTAATTGAAAATATTCTTGAGTTAACATTAATCCTAAACCTCCCATTAAAAAAGTAATCACAACTTGACTAAAACTTGAAGCAATCGTTTTTAAAACAATTGCTTTAAATGAGTCACTTTTCAAGAGTGCTGCTCTTGACGGGATTTCACCAATCCGATTTGGAGTAAGCAAACCTATAGTTATACCAGTAAAGGTTAACCTTAAGGCTTTAATAAAACTTATATTATGAATATCTTGAATAGAAAAACGCCATTTTAAGGCTTCGACGCCCCAATTTACAAAGAGTAAAATTATAGTTGCACTCAAGAAAATCAAATTCAGATCACTAAACTTGATCTTATTTAAATTACCAATAAGATCAGAACTGAGTTTTGTATAGATAAACCAAACTGCTATAGCTCCAATTGTAAACCTGAATAGTAAATTGATATATTTGTATAGTATTGAGTTTTTCAAACAAATTATAATAGTGACTAAAGATAAAATAATATTAGGAATTGATCCCGGAACTAACATGATGGGTTTTGGAATTATTCACATTATAGCTAATAAAATGAATCTAATCACAATGGGGTCAATAGACTTAAGCAAATTAGATGATCATTATTTAAAATTAAAAAAAATATTTGAACGAACTGAATATCTTATTCGTGAATACAAACCTAACGAATTAGCTATTGAAGCACAGTTTTTAGGGAAGAATCCACAATCTATGCTAAAGCTTGGAAGAGCTCAAGGAGTTTCAATGGCAGCAGCTTTATCTAAAGATATTCCCGTAACTGAATATGCTCCTAAAAAAATTAAACAATCGGTTACTGGAAGCGGTAACGCATCAAAAGAACAAGTGGCAGGAATGTTAAAAAACATTCTAAAACTAAAGACTTTACCAAAACATTTAGATGCTACGGATGCTTTAGCTGTAGCTGTTTGTCATTATTATCAAGGAGGAAAGCAAGTATCTGAAAAGTCTTATTCGGGATGGGACGCTTTTGTTAAAGCTAACCCTAAACGAACTAAGCCCTAAATTCTCTAGCTTAATTAAACTCTATTACTTTTGTGAAAGTATTTTATTGTGAATTTCAATAAATACGCTTTCTTCTAATTTTAATTTTGGTTGAGAAAAATTGATATCTTCTACAGTATTTAAAGGAACTAAGTGAATATGTGCATGTGGCACTTCTAATCCAATAACGGCAACACCAACTCTTTTACATTCAATAGCTGAATTTACTTTAGCAGCTATTTTTTTTGCAAAAGAAAATAAACGGGTATATGTATCATCATCCAAATCAAATATATAATCAACTTGCTTTTTAGGTATAACTAATGTATGACCTTTAGCCAAAGGGAAAACATCTAAAAAAGCTATAAATTCATCATTCTCAGCTATTATATAAGCAGGAATTTCTCTATTAATTATTTTGGTGAATATAGAATCCATTATCTAGAAATTTCTACGATTTCAAAATTCAAAATTCCAGTAGGAACTTTAATTTCAGCAATATCTCCAACTGAAGTTCCAAGTAACCCTTCACCAATAGGAGAATCAACTGAAATTTTCTTAAGCTTTAAATCTGCTTCTTTTTCAGAAACCAACGTATATTCCATTATCGCTCCATTTGCTACATTTTTAATTTTAACTATTGATAAAATTAAGGCCTTAGACATATCCAATTGTGATTCATCTACAATTCGTGCGCTAGATAATGCCGTTTCTAATTTTGAAATTTTAAGTTCTAATAATCCTTGAGCTTCTTTTGCTGCATCATACTCCGCATTCTCTGAAAGATCTCCTTTATCTCTAGCTTCAGCAATTTGAGCGGTGATGCTGCCTCTTTCAACATTTTTCATTTGATCTAACTCATCATTGAGTTTTTTAAGACCTTCCTCTGTATAGTAATTAACTTGTGACATATTTTTTGTTGTCTATTTATTAAAGCGAAAAAGAGAACTCTTATCAAAGAGTTCTCTTAATTAATCATAATATGTATTTCTTCTATAAGTTCAAACGAATACCTATACTATGTGTTCCTGAAAAATTCTCAGTCATTTCATAAGCATAATTAAATCCTAATGTAGTTCCTTTCTCCCCCATTGGAGCAACAAATGATGCCCCAAAAGTAACCCCTTTATTCGCAGAAGTTCTCTTTTCTGAATCAAACCAAGTTCCTTGTTCTAAAACATAACCTGCTCTTAATAAAAACATTTTTCTAAACGAATACTCAGCACCAATTCTATACTGATCTTTTGTGAAAGAATTAGATGTAAAATTAATTGCTCCAGTAATCATATGATCAGCAGTTATTTGTTTACTTGTTGTATCCATCTTTGGTGAAATATAAAAATCATACGATACACCAATATTAAGTAATGATGGTAATTGATATTCAGCTGCTCTATGATTTTGAGTTGACGAAATATTATTCCCTGTATTATCATTCGTTTCAACAAAAGATAAACCATCACCTGATGCCTTCATTGTTGGCCCAACATTTTTCAATGCAATTCCAAACTTAATTTCATCATTTTCACCAGCAACATATCTAATACCAGCATCAAAAGCATATCCTCTACTAGAAACATTTGCTATAGACTCACTTATAATTCTTACAGCAAGTCCACCTGAAATACTATTTGAAAATGTCTTTGCGAACCCAATATCCATAACCGTATATTTAGGTGAAAAAGTACCTATCCCTCCTTCAGGAATATCTTCAGTTGTAATAGCAACATCACCAAAATCCATAGACATAACAGATAAACCTAGAACTGCATTCTCTCCAACTCTTTGAGAAATACCAAAAGTATTAATCCCGATATTACTACCGACTAAATATCTTTTATGGTTTAATAATAATTCCGTCTTCTTAGTAAATGCTAAACCAGCAATGTTTAATGACATAGCTTCTAATCCAATAGCAGACGCAGTATTTGCTCCTCCCCAACCAACACTGTTAGTCCAAGGATTAATCAACAGTTGAGATGCTCCTGCTTCTCCAGCCCTATCTTCATTACCACCAATTACATTAACAGAGTAAGAGGTAGTTATTGCTAGTATTATTAATTTAATTTTTTTCATAGTATAAGATATAATGTAATACTTATTTTAAAATCCGTTTAAGTCAGTAGGTTTCATAACCCCATACCATTTCAGCGTTCGTTCTCCTACATCTGGAACCAATACATGAATTAAGTATACGCCACTCGCTATTGGCACATCTACATGGTTTGTTAAATCCCAATCCA
>JASJIW010000048.1:0-39991 GCA_037624665.1 Flavobacteriales bacterium | reverse complement strand
GCATGATGGGTGGTATGAACCAAGAAAAACAAACTCCTCCTCCTCCTCCATCAGTTCAATATAATATTTCAGTTAATGGACAACAAAGTGGTCCTTTTGGTTGGGAACAATTAAAACAAATGGTTGAAGCAGGTCAGATTACAAAAGGAACGCATGTTTGGAAACAGGGTATGGCAGGCTGGGAATTGGCAAGGGATGTAGAAGAATTAGCATCTTTATTTGGTGCAGTTCCGCCACCACCTCCGCCACCACCAGCACCTTAATTTAGTATTTACTTAAAATAATGTATTATGGATGATAGTAGTTTTTTTTCGATGGACAGATTAGTTGAATTTGGTATGGGTATGACCGTTGCTCAACAAATGGTGAAAACCATGAACCAGTCTATGACTAATATGCATGTACCAGGAGCCATGAACCCAATGGAAAAACCCGAACAGAAGTTTTTTTATGCAATGCTTGAAGGCAAGCAAGCTGGACCTTTTTCTGAACAGGAATTAGCCCGTTTAATTGCAGAAAAAAAAGTTGTAAAGGAAACTTATGTTTGGATGCCAAGTTTACCAAGCTGGAAAATGGCAGAACAGGTTCCTGAAGTTTTAAAATTAGTGGCATTGGCACCCCCACCATTTCAACAAAATAAATAATATTATGAAATTGAATTTTGTACAAACAATTATAGCCATAGTTTTAAGTATACTTATCGCTTATGGTTTATACAGTTTTCACGCTAGTGAAAACAAAATGTTGTTGAGTTTAGGAAGTTTTATTTTTCTTGCAACAACCTTAATAATTACAATTGGAGTTAATTTTGAACAATCACGGACAACAACAAATGTTCGAGTTGTTTCGGGAATTTTCTTTATAATTGCATTTGCAAGTAATTTAATCTTTTCATTTTTCACGTTTTCGCCTCCAAGCTATATAATTACTAACGGAATCCTTTTATTGATTTTTATTTTAATCTCATACTCGATAAATAAAGCAAAACAATAAAATCCAGTTGGTAACAATGGTTAAAAAGCATAGGGGTTTTGGTGGTAAATTTAGAATTTCTATTAAACCCGCCAAACGAAAATTTTGATAATGAAAAAAATAAAATTAACAATAAAAATATTTGGTATGGTTAAGCGCTAAATTGAAAGACCAGTATTTCAAACTCCCCTAAGATTTCTTAACCTAATCTTTATGGGCAAGTTTAAAAAACGACACAACGGTATTACCCAGACAAGTGAACCACACCCTTTTGACTCATCTAGACAAAATATTGGCTTTGCCAACATAAAAAAGCCACGACAAAAATGTGGTGGATTTATACTATTTTTAAGAAATTGGTGGCTTTTAAAAAGCAGACTTAAACTGCTCTAAAAATCTCACATCTCCTTCAGAATATAAACGTAAATCGTTTACTTTGTATTTTAACATGGCAATACGCTCTACTCCCATCCCGAAAGCAAAACCTGAATATTTTTTTGAATCAATTCCGCAATTTTCTAAAACGTTTGGATCAACCATTCCGCAACCCATAATTTCTAAATAACCAGTATATTTACATACGTTACACCCCTTACTGTTACATACCGAACATGAAACATCCATTTCTGCACTAGGCTCTGTAAAAGGGAAGTATGATGGTCTTAGTCTAATTTTAGTCTCTTCGCCAAACATCTCTTTAGCAAAGTACATTAATGTCTGTTTTAAATCTGCAAACGAAACGTTTTCTGCAATATACAAGCCTTCAACTTGATGAAAAAAGCAATGTGCTCTCGCAGAAATTGCTTCATTTCTATATACTCTTCCGGGCGACAACGTACGAATTGGTGGCTTTGTATTTTCCATAGTTCTTACCTGAACAGAAGAGGTGTGCGTTCTTAGAGCAATTTCTTCTTCTCCTTCAGACTCCACAAAAAAGGTGTCTTGCATATCTCTTGCCGGATGCTCTGGCGGGAAATTTAATGCAGAAAAATTATGCCAGTCACCCTCTATTTCTGGTCCTTCAGAAACGGTAAAACCTATTCTATTAAAAATGTCAATAATTTCATTTCTTACGATAGAAATAGGATGTCTACTTCCTAATTTCAAAGGAGTCCCTGTCCTAGATAAATCTAAATCATCCTTTACTGAAGTGTCGTTGCCTGCTAAGCTTTCTTTAAACTCATCCAACTTCTCTTGAGCCTTAACTTTTAGCGTATTGATTAGCTGCCCAACTTCTTTTTTATCTTCATTAGGCACAGTTCTAAAATCGGCAAACAAACCCTTGATTTTACCTTTACTTCCCAATAATTGAATTCGAAAGCCCTCTAGCTGCTCTTTATTTTCTGCTTTAAAGTTTTCAACTTCACTTAAAAGTTCTTTTATCTTTTCTTTCATTGCTCTTATTTAACAATTTTCATTGTCATTTTAACATCCTCTTTTGGTCTATCAGCTCTTCCTTTAGCAACAGCTGCTATTTTATCAATAACATCAAAACCTTGTATAACCTCACCAAAAACAGTATAATTCATATCTAATTGAGGCGTTCCGCCTTCTATTTCATATCCTTTAATTTGATCTTCAGTGTAGCTAGTCCCAGAGCGCTTACCCATACTTTCTAAACTTTTTCTATCGTATTTTTTCCCTTGTACGATATAAAATTGAGAACCTGAAGATGATTTTTGGGGATTAACACCATCCCCCATTCGTGCTGCAGATAACGCACCTTTTTTATGAACGAATTGCTTATTAAACTCAGCAGGCACAGTATATCCTGGACCTCCATTTCCTAACATTTGTTCTTTCTCAGCTGTTTTAGAGTCTGGATCTCCTCCTTGAATCATAAATCCAGCGATAACTCTATGAAATAATGTTCCATCATAAAAACTACTCTTTACTAGCTTTATAAAATTATCGCGATGTTTTGGCGTTTCGTTATATAAAACTAAAGTCATGTCACCATATAATGTTGAAATGGAAACTTTAGTTTGTTTTTTTGATTTTTGTGAAAACCCATTAATGCTAAAAAATAGCATTACAATTAGGCTGAGGGAAAATGTTTTCTTTATCATGAATAATTTGTATATTTGTTATTATACAATATTAAGAAATTCTGCCTTAAAACAGGTTTTGAAAGTTTAAAATTAGAAAACATGAAGCGCTCACAATTACATATTCTTACTATTTTATTCTTCTCTTTACTAATATTTACAGCATGTAGCAAAAAAGATAGAGAACCCACACTTATTGTTACTGTTCAGGGACTGAATGGTACACCTTTAGAGGGAGCAACTGTTCATGTCTGGCCTACTGAGGATATAGCAATTGATACTACGAATGATGGAACTCCGATACCTAGGGGAGACAGAGATGAAGCCATGGATAAAACAGGCGTAACAGATGCTCTTGGTGAAATAACTTTTGTTTTCCCTTTTTCTGCTGTCTTGGATGTTGATGTAATTTACACACTGGCAACATCCGATTCAACTTCAAGTATATTAGAAGGACATAAAGTTGTTAAAATTGAAGTAATCGAACAAAAAGAAGAAGAAAATATTTTTAATGAGTTAGTATACGTAGAGTAACTTTCTATTACAAATTAAAATACTTTACAATAGCTTGTTTTATTAAGTTTTCTTGACTCTCTCCTTGGATTTCATTGGGGAGTTTTTTTATGTTTTTAAAATGTGGCCATCCATCATCATCATCCCCAATTCTTTGATAATAACCAAACTGACTTAAAACGGTACATACTCCTATGTGAATAATATCTAATTTTTCTTCTTTTTTATAATCTGCGTCACCTTTTCCAAGTTCTTGCAATCCAATAATGAACAAAATTGTTTGTTCATCTAACTTCTCGCCAAATCGTTTAAAAACCATTTTCTCCACCTGTAGCCAATCTTTTGCTAAATCATTTTCCATGTGGTAAAAGTAAGTACTTCTTGTTTAGGTATAAACAATTTGACTTTAATAAATCCTTCCATTCTTAAAATTAACCCCATACTATTCTTGTAGTTTTGAGGAATGAACTATTTCGACATTATTATTATAATCCCATTGATTTGGGGAGCCTATAAAGGGTTTAAAAAAGGAATTATTATTGAAGTTGCCTCGTTTATCGCTTTAGGTTTAGGCATTTGGGGAGGCATGAAATTCTCCTCAATTTCAGCAAAACACCTCAGCGAGGCATTTGATATTGCGGAAAACATAATGCCCTTAATCTCGTTTGCTGTTACTTTTATTTTGATAGTGATTATTGTATTTACACTTGCAAAAATGCTGCAAAAAATAGTAAGCATGGTCGCTTTAGGCTTTGCAAATAAGGCTGCTGGTGCTTTGTTTGGAATGTTAAAGTTTAGTTTAATTATGAGTGTTATCATAAACTTTACAAACATCTTAAACAAACAAGTCACCTTTATTGATCCTGAAATGAAAAATACCTCAATGTTATACCAACCAATGGCGAGAGTCGCTCAAATTATTATTCCAGGCTTAAAAAATATAAATGTTAACGAAATTGTTGACAGCGCCATTAGTGATGAGGTCTCTAAAAAAATTGAAGAAACGACAAAGAACCTCTCCGACTAACAAACGTGTTTAAGAGTAAGCCGGACCTTCATGTTTGGCGACTCTCAGATTGAGTTGCTGAACTTTTAGTATAATTTTAGAAAATGGGTTACTTTTAAAATCATTATCAAATCAAAATACTAACTGATGAAAAATGTTTTTCTTTTTGTTCTCCCTGTAATAATAAGCTTAGGATTAACTGCCCAAGATTTCAATTATCTTCCCGAAAAAGTAGGCAGTAATCAAACAATAGAATATACCCAATTTACTTTATCCTATAATAATACGCATGAACAAGCTGATTGGGTAGCTTATGAATTAACAGCTGAGGAAGTTGCTAAGAAACAAGATAGATGCAACTGTTTTTCTCCCGACAAGCGTGTTGTCTCTGGAAGCGCAACAAAGAAAGATTATACATCAACTGGATTTGACAGAGGACATCTTTGCCCTGCAGCCGATAATAACATGTCGGAGAAAGCAAATAAGGAATCTTTTTTAATGTCAAACATGAGTCCCCAATTACCTCAGTTTAATAGAAAAATATGGGCTTACTTGGAAGATTGGGTTAGAAAAAAAGCTACAGCATACAATAAAATATATGTTGTAACTGGACCAGTTTTTGTTAATAATTTAGGAACTATTTCAACTAAGAAAATAACAATCCCAGGGTACTATTACAAAGTCCTTTTAAGGTTTGAAGGAACAAAAGTCAGAGCGATTGCTTTTCTAGTTCCTCATGTTGGAGCAGATACAGATATTAAGAAATATGCCGTTCCTATTAATACTATTGAAACAATTACTGGATTAGACTTCTTCCCTGAATTAGATGATAAAGTAGAGAACAAAGTTGAATCTCAATTATCTTTGAAAAAGTGGGGGTTATAATTTGTCCATTATATTTACATAGCGATAAATAACTCTGCCTAAATATTACGATGCTTTAGCCCCATCAAAATAATGGATTGTTTGTTTATTCACGACTAAACAAGTCCTGCATTATTTATTAAGAGGTCTATTTTTGTATTATCTAAGCTATTTAATTTCTTTTAAAGCGTTTACTATTAAAGTTTTTAAATGAGCTTTGTGTGCCTTGGTTGAAATATTTCCTCCCCCATTTCCAACTAACTTTTGTATTTGCTGTAAGTTATAAATTGCCATTGATTGAGCAGAAGAAACATATTGTTTACTCTTGGGACCAACAATCATTGTAATTAACTTTTTGGTATAAGCTACTTGTAAGTTTTGTCTAAAAGAATTTACATTGCTAGCAATATCTACTTTAAAAATAGCATTGTTTAAATCTGTCATCATTGTAGATAAACTATATTCATTTCCGTAAAGTTCGGAATCTACCAATCTTTGCGTGGTGTTATAGTGTAAAACATGTGCTAAAACATTCTTTTGATACGTTAAAACTTGTTTATGAATTTTTGGGTCCTCAGAGCCTCTAAAGAAATTATAGCCTCTTCTTTGTAGTGCTAAATAATTATACAATTCATTTGGTGAATTAAAAGCGTCTGGAGCAAAAACATATTTTTTTAATGTTTTCATCGCTCTTTTTTGGTCTACTAAGCTAACAGGCAAATAAGGTTTTGTCCCTCCTTTTTGCCCTACCATTGCTCTATCAACATAAACACCACCAATAAATCTTGAAGTTACACCAGCTGCAATTGCTCGTTGTCTACTTAACACATAATAAACTCTTCTGAGCTCTTGGTATGATTCTCCTTTAATAGAAAATTTAGTTTTCACCTCTTTCATCATTTCGTCAATCAATTCAAAAATATTGTTAGAGTAAGTAATTTGATCGTTTGATAAATCTCCAACCATAACTCTTGGATCAATTGCTTTTCCTGGAGAACGCATATCATCAGCATCATTACCAAAAATTAATTCAGGTTCAGTAGATCTAGCCAGTAAATTACTTTTCTCATCTAGAGATTTAAATTGAGTATATCCAAACTGGATAGCCCACACATCATAAGGCCCAACAGCAACATCTACATATTGACCTTGTTTACTTCTATCTTTGGTTAAGTTAATAGCCGCATAATCCATTACAGACCCTGTAAGACACTTTCCTTTTATAAAATCAGCATCAGCTAGTTGCTCAGGAGAAAATAACTGACTAGCCTTCATGTTGTGATTTAAGCCCAATGTGTGACCTACCTCGTGCATAATTAAAGCAACCATTGCTTCTTCTCTCATCTTTTTTAATTCTAAAGGAGAGGCTCCTTCAGCAGCCAAAACTGCACTTCCAAACATTGTGTTTTCTTGCATTATATGTCCCAGAGAACAGGTTGCTTTGTCTATGTTTTTTTCAAATACAGGAGCTTCATATTCTTTTTCTAAAGAAGCGAGGTTAAATATCTTATCGTACATTACTCTGTTTGTAAAATGAACAAACTCTAACATTACATCAGCCCCTAAAATTTCACCTGTTCTTGGATTTACAAAACTTGGCCCGTAACCTCCAAATGGAGCTTTTGGAGATGAAGTCCATCTTAAAACATTGTAACGAATATCTCCAGCATCCCAAGCTGCATCATCTGGTTGCATTTTTACTTCTACAGCATTTTTAAACCCAGCTTTTTCAAAAGCAACATTCCATTGTAAAACAGCATTTTTTATAATTTCTCTCCATTCAAATGGTGTAGAGTTTTCCATCCACCAAGTAATTGGTTTTATAGGTTCAGAAATTTTAGCACTAGGATCTTTTTTCTTTAAATTCCAACGGTGAACTAAATCTTTATAAGGAGTAGAACTTGTTGAAGTCATGTCTGTAACTTGCGTTAAAAAATAACCAACACGAGGGTCATCCATTAACGGTTCATAATCGTTTTCTGGCATTTTTATTAAACTGTGGTAAATTTTAACACTTACATTTCTTCCGTCAGCAACAGCTCTAGAACCTCCGTTTAACACAGACCCTTTTGAATAAACATATTCGATTGCTAAATCAGTATTTTCAGGATAATTTCTAATGGCATTAATTTTTGTTTTTTCTTTATTTAATACTCCTAATGTAAAAGCCATTGGCGATTGTTTAGGATATCTTGGAGGTTTAATTTGAGATAAAGTTTCTTTTAAAAACAAGTTGTCTGCGTTAATTAAATACAAGCCACTATCTGCAGCTTCAATTTTTAAACTTGCCATTGTTCCTCCACTTAGGTTTGCGTTAGCAGATTTTGATAGGGCATTATTTGGATCAAAATAAGAAGAGGTGTTTTGAGTAATGAATTCAATTTTATTAAAATATTTTTGAATTTTGAAAACTTTAGAACCTCTATAAGAACCTCTAAAAGCTCCTGCATCTAATACTCCATTTGCAACTTGACTGAAGTAAATAAACTCTTGGTTTAGTTGTTCTTTACTAACAACCATTTTAATAGAACCTGTTGTTGTGTCTTGGTAAATGGTAAATAGACCTTCAATCTTTTTACTTTTCTTAGTGACTTCAGAGATTTTCTTTAAAGCGTCTTTATCTTTTTTTGGAGCCTCAGTCTTTCCTTTTTTACCTTTCTTTTTCTTTTGAGCAACTGCACTACTGCTATTTAAGATAAGAAGTGAAAGCAATGCTAGACTCGTAAGTTTTATAATTCTCATGGTGTTATTAATTTTGAATATGGATAAAGATAATTATTAAAACATACCATCACAATTAAATATGGATGAGTGGTAAATGATGATATTTAATAACTGTTAAGAGATAGGAGTACTAATGTACATGCAACCTCTGTTTCTATACCGTTTTTTTGTGCCAAAGCAATTAGCTCATCGTTTTCTGTTCCAGGGTTAAAAATAATACGCTTAGGCTTAATTACGTTAAGAATATAATCATAATACATTGGCTGATTCTTAGGCCCAACATATAGGGTTACCGTATCTATATTTTCTATAATAGGACTGTCTAATAATATTTCATGCGTGTTAATCATTCCTTGTCTTAAACCTACAGGAAAAATATTATGTCCTTTTTCTGAAAGCATTATTGATGCCTTGTATGCATATCTTTCTGGGTTTGGACTAGCTCCAAGTATTAATGTGTTTTTCTTCATATTCAAAGGTAATAATATTAGAGGTTATCTACTGTCATCTTTTTGACAAACAAAAAATCCTCGCGAGGCTTTAAATGGTATGTTTTAAAGTTACTTTTTTATAATTTTTATGACTGTCTCATCTGTTTGTAAGAAGTAGACTCCATTAGTCAAATGTGAAATATCAATTTCTGATTGTTGATTAAAACGCGACACTTCATTCCCTAGTAGATCAAATAATCTCCCCGAAATTTTAGACCTAAAGTTCAGCTTAGAATTTGTAGGGTTAGGGTAAGCGTTTAATGAACTTTCAATTGAAGACTCTATAACTCATGTAGGGTCTGGAGATTCTACACATTTATATACAATTCTTGCACTTGTAGTGTCTGTTGTATCTGACACGATTGTAAACCGTAACTCGCCATATAGCAGAATCATTTGGGCGATCATTCCACATCCAAGTAAAAGGGCGTAAATCAAGATTTTTATCATAATTACTGTTGGCATAAATAGAATCAATAGCACTAGCTCATGTGTTTTCAATTATTTGAGGCGTATACGAGGTAGCGCTGGCAGAATAACAGTCCGTATCAATACAAATGTGAAAACTACTATTAGGGCAAGAAGCATAGAAATCCTTTACTCCATCATACTCTAGAATGAACTGTTTTAAATCGAATTGTTGGACGAATGAAGGATAACACAAGAAAACAAAAAGCCCTAAATACTAATATTCAGGGCTTAACATTAATGTAGTTGAGGTTCCGATCAGATTCGAACTGATGTAGATGCTTTTGCAGAGCACTGCCTAGCCACTCGGCCACGGAACCAATTTTTAGTTGGTCTGCAAATTTAATAATTATTTTAATACTTTTATCGAAAATTACAGCTATGATTATCGATTTAAGAAGTGATACGGTTACTATTCCTACTTCAGAAATGAAAACCGCCATGTTTAACGCTCCTGTTGGAGATGATGTTTTTGGTGATGACCCCACGGTTAACAAGCTTGTAAGCTTAGGCGCAGAGATGTTTGGAAAAGAAGCAGGCTTATTTTGTCCTTCTGGTGTAATGACGAATCAAATAGCAATAAAAATAAATACCAACGCTCCAGGAGAGTTAATTTGTGACGAACTTTCTCATGTATACAAGTATGAAGGTGGTGGAATTGGATTTAATGCGGGCTTAGCCACTAAACTCATCAAAGGAAATGCAGGGCAAATTACTGCAGAGCAAATAGAAGCCGCAATTAACCCAGATGACATACACTTTCCAGAAACGCAATTTGTAAGCTTAGAGAACACCTGCAATAAAGGTGGAGGAACTATTTATCCATTATCAGAACTCAAAAAAATAAAAGCGTTGTGTAACGAAAAGAACTTAACACTCCATTTAGATGGCGCAAGAGTTTTTAACGCATTAGTAGAGGCAGATTACACTGCAAAAGAGCTAGGCGAACAGTTTGATACAATCTCGGTTTGTTTATCAAAAGGGTTGGGAGCACCAGTAGGTTCACTTTTACTCGGAACAAAAAAGGACATTAAAAAAGCCCGAAGAATTAGAAAAATTTTAGGTGGAGGAATGCGTCAAGCAGGATATATTGCCGCTGCTGGAATTTATGGTTTAGAGAACAATGTTGACCGCCTAAAAGAAGATCATGCAAGAGCAAAAAAACTAGAAACTGAGCTAAACCAACTTTCTTATGTTGCCAAAGTCTTACCAGTTTTTACCAATATTATTATTTTTGAAGTAGTAGAAAGTATTGATTTTACTACAATTATTGACAAACTAGCTGCCAAAGATGTTAAAGTTGTTGCTTTTGGACCACAGCAAATAAGACTGGTAACACATTTAAACTTTACAGACGAGATGTTAACTGAAGCAATTAAGATTCTTAAAAGTTTAAATTAAATCATTCATAATTCTGATTTCTAAATTCTAAATTTGCTTTATGATTCAAATTGACGATACCGTAGTTTCAGAAATGCTTTTAGAAAAAAGGTTTGTCTGTAATTTAGATAAATGCATGGGAGCATGTTGTGTTGAAGGCGATGCTGGCGCACCATTATTGGAGGAGGAATTGGAAGACATAGAAAAGGTTTACCCATTAACAAAAAAGTACCTTTCAGAAAAGAACATCAAAGCTTTAGAGCAAGATTTATACACTCTTGACCATGATGGTGAATATGTGACACAATTAGAAGGTGGAGCAGAATGCGCTTTTGTTTATTATGATAAAAAAGGGATTACCAAGTGCTCTATAGAGCAAGTTTATTTAGATGGAGATTCCGACTTTAAAAAGCCCATCTCTTGCCACTTATTTCCTGTTAGATTAACACAATACAAAAACTTTGTTGCTGTAAATTATGCCCATTGGGATATTTGTGATGATGCCTGCACTTTAGGTGAAGAACTTGGTGTAAAAACCTACCAATTTTTAAAAGAACCTTTAATTAGACACTTCGGAGAAGAATGGTTTAAAGAATTAGAGCAGGTAGATCAACATTTAAACAAATCTGAATAGTTAATGGAAATAAAAAGATGAGTTAAAAAATTATAAAGCAATAATTTTTAGAAAAAGCTAAAACAAAAAAAGGGCTATTTACAATGTAAATAGCCCTTTTTTAATTGAGAATTATTAACTCTTGTACACCCATCTAATTTTAAGTTTCTCTACCAATAAAAATAACACTGGCACAACAATTAATGTTAAGAATGTTGCGATAAACAATCCGTAAATAATGGTCCATGCTAATGGGCCCCAAAAGATTACGTTATCTCCTCCCATGTAAATGTTAGCATCAAACTCACTAAACAACGTAAAGAAGTTAATGTTTAAACCAGTCGCTAAAGGAATCAACCCTAAAATAGTAGTTATAGCCGTTAACAAGACCGGTCGCAAACGTGCTTTCCCTGCCAATACAATTGATTCAAACAATGTGTCTTTATCAACCATTTGATCTTTTGCTAATCCAAATTTCGCTTTTTTCCTATCAATTAAAAGCTGCGTATAATCGAGCAGAACCACTCCGTTGTTTACTACAATTCCTGCTAGAGATATAATCCCCATCATTGTCATCATAATAACAAACGGCTTACCTGTTATAATTAGCCCTCCAAACACACCTATTAAACTCAAAAAGATAGCCAACATAATAATTGCTGGTTTAGAAATTGAATTGAATTGAAAAATCAAAATCAAGAAAATTAACCCTAAGCCACTAAAAAATGCCCCCATTAAGAATGCCATCTGTTTGTTTTGCTCTTCTATTTGTCCAGTATAATCAATATTTACACCTTCTGGTTTCCCATTAAAGCTCTCCATCTCTTTTTGAACCTGAGCAACAATTGCTCCTGCATCAGTAAATCCTGGACTTAAAGCAGAATAAACAGTAACCACTCTTTTAAGCCTTTTGTGTTTAATGGCACTAAAACCAGAGCTGTTTTTTTGCTTCGTAACTGCAGAAACAGGTATTTCTTTTATTTGTCCGTTTGATGGATCTCTAAAAGTGATTTTTTGATCAAATAATGCATTTTTATTGTATTTATTGTCCGTATTAAATCGAATATAAATATCATAATCATCTCCATCTTCTTTATAAACACCAGCTTTAGATCCGAAAATAGAATTACGCAATTGCTGACCAACTTGCATTGCGCTAACACCAAGTTCTCCAGCTTTTTCTCTATCAACTTCTACTTGAAGACTTGGTTTAGACTTATTGACATCAATCTTTAACTGATCAATTCCTTGAATACTTTTGGTATTAATGAAATCTTTCATTTTTTCAGCAGTCACAATTAGCTCCGCATAATCTTTACCTTCAAGCTCAATATTAATAGGGTAGCCCTGAGGAGGTCCTGCAGCATCTTTTTCTACAGAAATAGCTACCCCTGGATAAATGTCTTTTAAAGCCTCTTGTACTTGCTTCTGTAAATCCTTACTGTCAGCACCTTTTCTATATTTATATTCTCTCATAGAAACAGTAATCTTTCCTTTATGTGGCATTTCAGCGCTAGAAGCTCCATCTGTTTGAGGATTTCCTGCGCCAGCTCCAACCTGAGAAACAGCACTTTCTACTAAAAAGTTACGCTCTCCATCCATATACTCAGATGCATTTAATGCTGCATAAATACGCGTTTCTATATCCTTAGTAATTTCATTTGTCTTTGCAATATCTGTTCCTTGAGGGTATTCTACATACACAATAATCTGATTTGGAGTATTGTCTGGAAAAAATTCAATTTTCGTACGTTGACTGGCTACAGAGCCTCCAAATCCTCCGAAAGTAACAAACAGTAAAACAACAGTACCAATACTTACAGCATAAGGTCTCCATCCTTGTAATGCCCAACGCAACGTTTTTTCGTACATACGTTCCCAACGCGTTAATACTTTTGTTTGAAAATAATTAACCATTCCACGTAAACCCAACCGATAAATCCAAAGCATACCAGCTGTAACAACCATAATACTTCCTAAGGATCGATATGCACTTCCTGAAATTAAAATTAGTGCTCCAAACCCTCCAACAATAGAAGTTATCCAAACAATACGTTTAAGCGGCATATCTTTGTCTTCTACAGACATAAATTGAGATACCAAAACAGAATTAAAGAAGATCGCTACAACCAATGACGAACTTAATACAACTGAAAGTGTTATTGGGAAATAAATCATAAACTCACCCATTACTCCCGGCCACATTCCTAAGGGAATAAATGCCGCAACAGTTGTTGCTGTAGAAACAATAATCGGGAAAGCAATTTCAGCAATACCTTTTCTGGCCGCTTTCGTCCTACTCATTCCTTCTTCATCCATTAAACGATAAACGTTTTCTACCACCACAATTCCATTATCAACCAACATTCCAAGCCCCATAATTAATCCGAAAAGAATCATGGTATTCATGGTATAACCCAACATTTCTAATATTGTTAGTGACATTAGCATAGACATTGGAATTGCAAAACCAACAAATAATGCATTCTTAAACCCTAAGAAAAACATCAACACGCCAACTACTAAAATAATTCCAAAGATGATGTTGTTCACTAAATCGTCAACTTGACCTATTGTTTTAGAAGATTGATCGTTTGCTGTCGTTGCTTTAAGATCAATAGGAAAAACATCTGATTTAGCATTTTCTAAAATCAGTTGAATCTTTTCAACCGCAGCAACCATATTCTTACCTGCTCGTTTTTTCACATCCAACATCACCGCTCTTTCCCCAAACTCACGAGCGTAACTTGATTTTTCTTTTTCTTTAAAAGAAACAGCTGCAATATCTTTTAAATAAATAGGGTTTCCTTTTTCTGCTTTTACTACAAAGTTTTCTAGTTCAGAGGGATCTTCTATCTCGCCTAAAATACTAATGGTTCTTCTCTGTCCGCTTGCCACTAAATTACCTGCAGAAATGTTTACGTTGCCTCCATTAATTGCATTACTAATATCAGTAAAACTAACTTTTGAAGCCATCATTTTATAGATATCAACCGCTATTTCAACTTCCTTTTTTTGAACTCCCCTAATATCAACTTCCTTAATTTCCGGTAAATCTTCTATTTCATCTTCCAAATACTCTCCATATTCTTTTAATTTTTCTACCGGATAATCTCCCGAAAGGTTAATATTAATAATTGGTATTTGCTCCGACATACTAATGTCCATTACTCCAGGCTCTACTTTAGCACCGTTAAATGTTGGCCAATCTTCTGTCGAGGTTTCTGTATCAATCTCATCTTTCACCTTTTGTTTTGCCTGATCTACAGTAATGTTTTCATCAAACTCCACCATAATCATAGAATAATCTTCTTGTGATGTAGATTCAATCTTTACCACGTTACTAATCATCTTTAGCTTATCCTCTAAAGGTTCTGTTATCAGTTTTTCAATATCTTCAGAAGTGTTCCCTGGATAAATTGAACTAATATAGATCTTCGTTTCTTTAATCTCTGGAAAATTTTCTCGAGGCATACTGAAGTATGCCGAGACTCCCATAAAGAGCAATATCATCATTGCTACATAAATGGTTGTTTTGTTGTTTATCGCCCATGACGATAATCCAAATTCCTTTTCTAATTTGTTTTTTTGCTCTGTCATTTCTCCCTTATTTTTGAGTGATAACTTTTACTTCTTGTCCGTCCTTAATGCTTCTTGCTCCTTCTAAAATAACCTCTGACCCATTTTCAATTCCTTTCAAAACTTCAATAAAGTCACCTTCTGTTTTACCAGTTTCAATAATTATTTTTTTAGCAATACCAACATTATTTACTTTTTTAATGATTACATATAAATACTCTTGGCCTTTAGCATTCTCTGAAATAATACTCTGAGGTATTAACAATGCTTTTTCATTGGTATAATCGTTTATTCTAATTTTTGCTGTTAAATTAGGCTTGATCAATTTACTTTTGTTTGATACTGGTATTTCAACTTTAAAAGTTCTGTTGGCAGGATTAATAAAGCTTCCGACTTGAGCAACTTTTGCTAATAATTTTTCGCCTAAAACGGGTAATTCAACCTCAACAGATTTCCCCATTTTAACAGTAGTAATATGTCGCTCAGGCACATCTGTTTCAATGTACATTTTATTTAGATTTATTATTCTAAACAATTGACTTGCACCAGGACTAACCATGTTTCCTTGTTCAGTAATTACCTCATCTATTGTTCCAGCGAATGGTGCAACAACTACAGTTTTTGCAATTTGCGCTTCAATTTGTTTTACCATTTTTTCTTGCGCTTCGTAATTTGCTTTAGCTTGTAAGAATTGTATTTCACTTCCTACTTTTTGCTTCCATAACCTTTCTTGTCTTTCAAATGTTGTTTTCGCTAAAGATGCTTGAATTTTCATTTGAGATAATTGAGGTGTTAATCCACCATCATCAATTTTCGCTAACTGTTGTCCTTTTGAAACATACTGCCCTTCTTTTACGAATACTAATGTTAATATTCCCGGAGATTCCGGAGATATTACCACTAAATTCTTAGTAGTCACATTTCCTTGCAACTCTATATAATGGTTAAAGGCCTCTTCTTTAGTTGTAAATGAAGATATTAAAGCTATTTTCTTATTTGTATCTAGCACTGCAATTTCGGCATTTAACAACTCTAATTGTTCAGTATAAATTGATTGAAGTTGAGAAACTGATTCTTTTTTAGCTCTAATTTCTTCTAGATTATTAGATGCTATTACATCTTCAACAGATTTTTCTTTGTTTCCGCCACAAGCGAAAAGCAAAACTGCTGTACCTATTAACATTATTGATTTTTTCATGTTTATATAATTTATTTCTTGTTCTGATTTTTTAACTGTTTTAAACTTAAAAGATTCCCCTAAGCTTTTGCTCGTTTCGCAAAACGTGTTACACTCCAATCGGAATGACATTCTATCATTATTTAATTCCGTATGATGTATCAAGCACTGATCTAGATTTTAAGAGCTCTAGTAATGCTTTGATGTAATTCCCCTCTACTGATAAATATTGGTTTTGCGTTTGTGATAACTCTAAGCTTGATGCAATCCCTTCTTTATATTTTAATAACGTTTTATCATAAATTTTCTTTGCTAAAGCCAAGTTGTCCTTTTGGTTAACATACGTTTCATGATTTGTTTCGTAGTTCGATTGAGCTATTTGAGTTTGATAGAGCAAGCTTTGTTCAACTTCCTTTGCCGCTATTTGAGATTTATCTAATTCTACTTTTGCTTGTCCCACTTTTGATAATCGAGCTCCGCCAGTAAAAATAGGAAGTGTTAAATGAGCTCCAATAACTGTTGAAGGATACCATCTTCCACCACTAAAAGCATCAAACTTATTGTTCATGTTTTGTTGTTGGTGACTTAGGAATACATTGATTGATGGTAAAAAAGAATATTTTTCTTTTCTTAAATTCAACTTCATTAAATGCACATTTGTTTCAACTAAATTATAATCAATATGATTTTCAACATTAAATGCTTTTTCTGTTTCTACAGTTTCCACTTCATCCATAAAAGCAGCTAAGCCCTGTGTTAAAGATATTGTAGTAGAAATATCCATTCCCATCTGTAGTTTCAATAACTTTCTGGCAAACCTTATCTGTCCTTCGCCAATTCCAACAGCGGTAATCAATTCATTAACAGAAAGTGTAAGTTGATCAACACTTTGTTCATCCACTAAGCCCTCCTTATACATTGCTGAAGTTTCCTTCAATACCTCTTTTACAGACTTTTTAGACTTTTTTAATACAGTTGTATTTTCTTCTGCTATCAACACTGTAAAATAGGCTTGCTTCACAGCTTCTTTTAATTCTATCTCTGTTTTAATTTGATTATTAATAGATAAGTTTTTATACGTTTTGGCCGCCTGTAATCCTACTATATATGATCCATCAAAGATAAGTTGAGATGCTGTAATTCCATAAGAATTACTATAGTCTAACCCAAACTGCAATTCTATTAACTCATTAGCAGGAGCTGTAGGGTTAAACGACCTAGCTGGAGCCAAATTAACAGGGATGTCAATAAACTTCTGCAATTTTGCTTCCGCATTAATTTGAGGAAGTCCCATAGCTGTAATTTCCCAAACCTTCTTTTTAGCAATAGTTATATCTAGCACTGCTTGCTTGTTTTTGTAGTTGTTTTTTATTGCAAAATCCTGAGCTTCTTTCATGTTGAAGCTAGTTCTTGTATCAGCCTCATCTTGGGCAACAACAATGTTCGAAACAAAAAATAATGCTATAATTAATCTCTTTTTCATTTTTTCTTAATCTAAGTTTAAGTGATTGTTCTCTTCTTTATTTAAAGACTCCTTTAGTAAAGCCATGCCTTTTTCATTTGCAATTCCCCTAACGTGGTATCTTATCATTTCTAAATGCAAATCTTCTAGACGAACATCTTTCCCAAAATTTTCAGCCGATTGAAAAAATCCATCCATCATCATCATATAAAGCGATGTAATAATTTCAGGGTTTAAATTTTTACGGTATAAACTTTCTACAATACCTCTTTTTGTATTTTTTAAAATAGCATTCCGTATAAAAATATGCTTATGATCTTGCATCATTTTCCAGCTCTCAGTATGATATTTTTGAATATCATATATCACAGAAGTGTGCAAGTCACTTAATCTTGAGTTAACAAAGCGCGTAAAGCCAATTAGTTCGTCAATGGCGTTATCGCTATCAGTAGACACTTTAGTTAAAACTTCTTGCTCATCCTCTAAACAAAGTTTCATCCCCTTGTTTACCAAGTCTTTCTTATCCTTAACAAACTGGTACAATGTTTTTTTTGAGATTCCCATCTTCCGGGAAATGTCTTCCATTGTCAAATTCTTTATCCCAAACTTCATAAAAAGATCTAAACACGACCCAATCAATCGACAGGACTTTTCTTTTTCTTCATCTTTCATGGCGCAAAAATAGGAAACGTTTTTCTGTTGGAAACGTTTTTTGTATTTTATGTTTCCTGACTAAATAAAAAAATCCCCAGAACCTGCATAGTACTAGGGATTTAGCTATTGTATGTTTAAACAGTTTCTAGCTTTGGAAGCGTAATTTGAGCAACTATTATTTTATAGCTTGCTAATTCTTCTCTAAATTTAGCTTTAATTAAATCAGATTCATGTTTCATTTCACTCAATAAATTCTCGTAATATTCAATACCTGAATTTAAATTTGCTTTAAAGCCTACAAAGTATTTTACTCTTTTAGCATTTAATGATTGGAGTGGCTCTTCAATAATTTCTTTATTCAAATAATCGATATACATTCCTAATTCCTTTACAAACATATGAGGTCGGTATGTGTCATTTAACACATTTTCTCTTCCATATATGTGATCAACCATTTCATGCAGTGTTGATTTTTTAGAAAAGTATGCCAAGTTTGGTCCAGGACATAAAGAAACGCCCGTTCCATCAGATCTTTTCAATAGATCATTTTCAGAATAAGCAGTCATAACTAACCCTGCACAAATACAAGATTTCACTGTTATTTTATCGTACGCTTTTTGGTGCTCTGCTTCAGGAAGGTTTTTGCCTTCTAGCTCTACAATTTTTAATTTTTGGTATTGACGAGAAGCAACACAAATTGGTTTATCCGTAAATTCCGTATTGTAAATCTTAAGAAATTGACTAGGACAAGTACTCCCAGGTTTTCCGTCAGTAATTTTACCTTCTTTTTCTACATCCTTTGTATTTCCTCTAACCGAGTTAAAAGGAACTCCTATTGGCGAAATACCACTTAAATAAAGTTCATCTGTTCCTGCTTCTGAAAGAATTTTAAACGAATTTCCATCAACATTTACCGCTTCTGGAACTAATAAGAAAGGTGTTCCCCAACCAACTAAATCAACATTGTAATTGTTTAACAATAAGTTATGTTCATTTACAGTTCCAACGCCACCTTGTGCAGTTACCAATAAATTTAAAGGCTTTGACAATCTCTTTCTTCCAAGACCTTCAAGTGCATCATCTAGTACTTGATGAACCTGCTCAATCAATTCTGCTTTCTTTTGCTTAAACTCTTCTAGGATTGGCCCCATTAAAAACCCATCAGTAGCAAATGCATGCCCTCCACAGTTCAATCCTGACTCAACTCTATATTCAGTTACCCAAATTCCTTTTTTAGCTAAAAACTTCCCTTGAACTAGTGCAGATCGATAATCACTAACTTTAAGAATGATTGTTTTATTCAATTGCTCATTTTCATCTGGAAAAAAAACATCAAAATTAGCAACATAACTATATAATCTTGGGCTTAAGCCTGCAGACAATACAACTCCTGAAGTTAAATCACTTTGAGCAAAACCTCTTAATGCAGCATGGGCATCATTCATTTCTTGAGGAAGTTGTTCTCCCTTAAGAAAGTTAGCCTTATCTAATTTTGTCATGATGTTTACATCAATAGCGCCAGGCTCCATATTATCCCTTAACCATTGCTGTATTTTTTCAACCACAGTAGAGTCTGTCTCTTCTGTCATTCTTTTATACTCTTTTTTAAGGTTGCTCATATCTGGCAGCATTTCAAAATACTTCGTCAACTCACTACCCTTATCAAAAGATACGCTTTTTAATTCTTGGAATTTATTTTTAACCATTCGATTCATCACATTTAAATATAATGTGATTCTCTTAGCCCTTTTATCAAGATCATCCTTGGCAATCTCTATATATGGCACGTCCATTTTATTACAATAAAACGCTCTCATTCTCTCAGCCAATAGATCATCTCCTAATGATAATACCGAAGAAATACCAAAAGGAGCAACCTTAAAAGGTGTGTCAATTGTAAACCCTATTCCCATTACTGGGATTTGAAATGTATGTTTTTTTTCCATGTTTTTATTAAGATATAAAAAATACAGTGCAAATGTACACAACTTAATATAAAATCGTTTTGTCTTGACGCCCTAATTCTTACTGATTAAGTATTTCAGAGAACTTCCAGACTACTTTACTATTGCCACAATACTTGATTTAGTATATTTGAAAAAATCTAAGGATGAACAATTTAGTTTTAAGCTGGCTTATGACTACACTCTTAATATTCACTTCTTGCGGAGAAAGTGACAACACAAATACTGAGACTGAAACCCTAGAAAATGCAAAAAAAACAAAGTGTCTAACTCTAGCAACCATAACTCTTTACACGAAGAAAAGATACGAGCTTTGCCTCGAGGTAGATCAAATTATTGCAACAGAAGTGCCTATTATCCCTCTTTGGCACCACGAAACTTACTAGTTAATTCATTCCACATATAAAAAGTTCCAATGAGCCTTCAATACCTAAATTTTGTTAAAATTGAGGCCCCAATATCAAACAAAAAAAAGAATAACTTATTTCTCCTTTTCTCCCTTTACTATTAATACGATATTTGTGGGCTATTATCGTTAATTGGAACTTTTTATATGTGGATTAAATTCTCAAGAATAATATTACGAAATCGATTAAAAATTCTAATTGTACTAGGATTAATCACCGTCTTTATGGCTTATCGAGTTCAATTTGTTAGCATGAGTTATCAACTCGCCCAAATGCTTCCAAAATCTGATCAAACTTATGTTGAATATGAAAAATTCAAATCTACATTCGGAAAAGACGGAAGTGTTGTTGTTGTTGGAATAGACAATAAAGATCTTTTTAAATTAAAAAATTATAATGCGTGGTATGATTTAACTCACAACATTAAAAAAATAACTGTTGACTTTAAAATCAACAAGAAAGATACTTTAGTTAATGGCGTAACCGAAGCGCTTTCACTCGCTAATATTTTTGCTTTAACAAAAAACACAAAAGAAAAACGATTTGACATTGAACAACTCGTTAAGCAAAAACCATCAACCCAAGAAGAATTAGACAGCTTAAAAGAGGTGATATATAGCCATCCTTTTTACAAAGGCTACTTATACACCGACTCTTCAACAACATTAATTGCAATTACCCTAGAAACAAGAGTTTTAAATTCCAAATATCGAAATGAACTTTTTGAGAAAATTGATGCTGAAGTTTTAGCCTTTCATGAAAAAACAGGTATAAAGGCTCACAAATCAGGGCTCCCATACATAAGAGCCAACTCAACAACCAAAGTAAAAGATGAAATCTTAATTTTCTTAGCACTTTCGGTTTTTATTACCTCATTAATTTTGTACCTATTTTTCAGGTCTTTCAAGGCAATGTTCTATTCTATGCTGGTTGTTATTGTCGGTGTTGTATGGTCTGTTGGTATTCAATCTCTTTTTGGTTACAAAGTTACGATCCTTACCGGTTTAATCCCCCCATTAATTATTGTTATTGGAATTCCTAATTGTATTTTCTTATTAAATAAATATCATTCTGAATTTAAAAATCACGGAAATCAAGCAAAAGCCCTTAATAGGGTTATTCAAAAAATTGGAAATGCGATATTCCTTACCAACACAACAACCTCTTTAGGTTTTGCTACATTTATTTTTACAAAAAGTGAAATTTTAATAGAGTTTGGTATTTTAGCGGCAATCGATATTTTTATAGTCTTTATCCTTTCGATTCTTATTATCCCTATCGTTTTTAGCTTTTTATCCCCTCCAAAAGAACGGCACACCAAACATTTAGAAAACAAAGTGATGGCGAAGATTGTTGGTTTCTTGGAGCAAATTGTAAAGTTTCATCGAAAAACGGTTTATATTGTTACTGTTGTTGTTGTCTTATTAAGTGTTTATGGTGTATCTCAAATTACCACTACCGGTAACATTATTGATGATTTACCTAAAAACGATCCTATAGTTGAAGATCTTAAGTTTTTTGAAAAAGGGTTTAATGGTGTAATGCCTTTTGAAATTGTTATTGATACAAAAAAAGAGAATGGTGTTTTTGCTGATAACGGAAAAGTATTGTACAAAATTCAGAAATTGCAAAGAAGCTTAGCTAAGTATAAAGAGTTTTCGAAACCTCTTTCAGTTACTGAAGCAATAAAATTTAGTTACCAGGCGTATAAAAATGGGAAGCCTAAATTTTATATTTTACCCCCCGCAACAGAACTACAGAAACTACAGAAATATGCTAAGAATGATTCTCGGAAAACAAGTTTTTCTTCATTTATAGATAGCACCAATCAAATTACTCGTGTAAGCTTTCAGATGGCTGATATAGGAACAAAAGAAATGGATATTTTACTGAGTGAAATTCGCCCTAAAATTGAGGAAATATTTCCCCAAAAAGATTACAATGTTAATTTAACTGGAACAAGTGTTGTCTTTCTAAAAGGAACCAACTATTTAGTAGAAAACCTTTTAACAAGTTTAACCCTTGCTATTATTTTAATTGCATCATTAATGTCAATTTTATTTTCTTCTGTAAGGATGGTGTTGGTTTCATTAATGCCCAACTTACTACCTTTATTAACCACAGCTGGTTTAATGGGCTTCTTTGGTATTCCTATAAAACCATCTACTATCCTAATTTTTAGTATTGCTTTCGGGATTTCAGTTGATGATACCATTCATTTTTTAGCAAAGTACCGACAAGAGTTAAAGCATCAAAAATGGAACATTAAAGAGGCTGTTTACTTAGCTTTACAAGAAACAGGAGTAAGTATGATTTACACGTCAATTATATTATTTTTTGGATTTGGGGTATTTACGGTCTCTAGTTTTGGAGGCACAATTGCATTAGGAACTTTAGTTTCTATTACATTATTATTTGCAATGATGGCGGATTTAATATTATTGCCATGTCTGTTATTATCTTTAGACAAATCTTTAACCACTAGAGCATTTAAAAAAGAGCCTTTAATAGAAATAATGGATGAAGAGGAAGATATTAATTTAGATAAATTAGAAGTCAGGCCAATTAAACATAAAGAGATAGAATAAATTTCAATTCTACTCGAAATAAAAAACTAAATATGAAAGGAATTGTATTAGCCGGAGGGTCTGGAACCCGTTTACACCCATTAACACTTGCTGTTAGTAAGCAGTTAATGCCTGTTTATGATAAACCAATGATCTATTACCCCATCTCTATTTTGATGAGTTCAGGTATAAAAGAAATCCTAATTATTACTACTCTTGAAGATAGTTCAAGCTTTAAAAAACTTTTGGGAAATGGAAAACAGTTTGGATGTGAATTTACATATGCGATTCAAGAAGTACCTAATGGATTAGCTCAAGCATTTGTTATTGGTGAAGAATTTATTGGTGAAGATAGTGTTGCCCTTATTTTAGGTGATAATATCTTTTACGGAACTGGACTGGATGGTTTGCTAATGGAAAATACAAACGCTGTTGGCGCTGTTGTTTTCGCTTATCACGTTTCTGACCCTGAAAGATATGGTGTTGTTGAATTTGACGACAATCAGAAAGCAATCTCTATTGAGGAAAAACCAGAAAATCCAAAATCTAATTACGCAGTTCCAGGATTATATTTTTATGATAACAATGTTATCAAAATTGCCAAAAGTCTAAAGCCTAGCTCTAGAGGCGAATATGAAATAACAGACATCAATAGTGTTTACTTAAACCAAGGAAACTTAACAGTTGGTGTTTTAGATAGAGGAACCGCTTGGTTAGATACAGGGACGCATGAGTCTTTAATGCAAGCGTCTCAATACGTACAAGTAATAGAAGAGCGACAGGGTTTAAAAATTGGTTGTTTAGAAGAAATTGCATTCAAAAAAGGGTTTATCTCTAAAGAAGAGCTACTCGCCTTAGCAAGACCATTAGTTAAAAGTGGTTACGGAAACTACTTGATACAAATAGCTGAAGAATAAATATAGCAAGAGAAATAACAATTTTTTCTTTTTTGAACGTCTCTTAATTCGGAATAAAATTATTTAAATGAACAACAAAACATACATTTAGTCACTTAGTAGACCAAAAGATTTATTCTCTAGAAGAGGGTCTTAAAAAAGTACTCTAAAACACTTCTTTTATTACTTAAATAAAAATGCAAAAAACTATTTCTTTTTACATTAGTCTAATTAACGAATCTCTTAAAAAAAGAGCGAATAAAAAGACCCCAATAAATCTTTACGAACCAATTGCCTATACCCTTAATTTAGGAGGCAAAAGAATTAGACCAGCATTATTGATGTTGGCTAATAATTTATTTGACGGAAAAGATGAAACAGCGATAGATGCTGCTTTAGCAATTGAAGTCTTTCACAACTTTACTTTACTGCATGATGATATTATGGATGAAGCGCCTTTGCGAAGAGGCCATCCATCTGTTTATAAAAAATGGAACACTAATGTCGCAATTCTTTCTGGAGATGTAATGTTAATGCAATCCATTCAATTGTTAAGCAAAAATAACCACACCAACCTTCATGATGTTTTAGATATATTTAATACAGCAGCAATTCAAGTGTGTGAAGGGCAGCAATTGGATATGGATTTTGAAAAATTATCAACAGTTTCTATTGATGATTATTTAAATATGATTGAACTAAAAACAGCTGTATTATTAGGTGCTAGCTTAAAAATAGGTGCTGTTATTTCTGAGACACCTGCCGGTAATGCACATCACATCTATGAATTTGGTAAAAACTTAGGTGTTGCCTTTCAATTAATGGATGATATTTTGGATTTATATGGTGATCCCGACAAGGTAGGTAAACGGATTGGTGGAGATGTTATCGTTAATAAAAAAACATACCTACTGTTAAAAGCTCAAGAATTAGTAACTGGAAAAGCCGCGAAGGATTTAGAGTTTTGTTTAAATTCAGCCGTTTTAGAAGACAACACCAAAGTAGAAAGAGTAACTGCTATTTTTAATGGGTTAAACATTAAAAAATTAGCAATACAAGAAATGAATTTGTTTTACAATACAGCCATTTCACATTTAGATAGTATTGAAGCTAATGCCGATAAAAAACTTGTTTTTGAACAGTTTGCTAAAAGCCTAATGAATAGAGAAAGCTAAGCAGAATGAAACTCCCTTCTTTAGCCGAATTAACCCCCTATTACAATAGAACAGATTTACTTGAAAAAGTAGTAGAGCAAATTAAAAAAGATTTTAATTGGTTTAGTTTTGAGATAGCCTTTACAGGAGAAGGAGAAAGTCCGTACCAAGAATTGTACGCGCAAATACTGCCCTTAATTGATGAGCTGTTAAATGATGATTACCCAAAGTTAATGGCGATGTTATATCGCATAGATTTAGATGAAGCGTTTCTTAACAAAAAACTAAAAGAAAATCATCATTCTGATACTGATGAAGTAATTACAGATTTGATTCTAAAAAGAGAATTACAAAAAGTAATTATTAGAGATGCTTATAGTTCTTAAAAAAGCCGTTTTTTAATACCGCATTCAAGAATATAGTCGCAATAACTATTAGTGTTCCCATATAAAACCCAAAAGACATTGTTTCGCTTTCTGGCCAAATAATTAATGCTAAGATTATAGAGTAAATTGGCTCTAAATTAACTGATATAGTTACGGTATAAGGCGCTATTTTTTTCATTACCTCAACAGACATAATAAAAGCAAAAGCGGTACAGAGTGTTCCCAAAATGACTAGCCATTTAAAATCTTGTGCTGGCACAGCAAATCGAGAAAGATCTAAACCATTGGTCACAAACAAATAAATTGAAACAACAATAAATGCGCCCAACAATTCGTAAAACGAAATTAGTTTTGCGTTCGTTTGCTTAATTAATATTCCATTTAAAACAGTAAACCAAGACGCGAGTGCTGCCGAAACAACCGCCAAAACGATTCCTGTCAAATATTTAAATTCGAAGCTAAAGATAAAGTACAAACCAGTAATTATTAATAAACCAAATATTAACTCGTAAGGTTTTATTCTTCGTTTAAAATGTAAAGGCTCCAGTAGCGCGGTAAACAAAGTGCTACTCGAAAAACAAACTAATGCAACCGAAACATTTGATTGTTTTATTGCCTCAAAAAATGTAACCCAATGCGCTGCAATTATAATTCCGACTAACAATGTTTTAATCAATTCCTTTCTATAAATTTTTAATGAAACCTTGGTAAACATAAAATAGGCTAGCAAACTAATTAAAGCTATCCCAACTCGATACCAAACCAACAAATAAGAGTCTATACTAATTAGTTTGCCCAACACGCCTGTTAACCCAAAAATTAAGATGGTTATATGAAGCCAAATATGATATTTATACGTTGATAACATAGCCCCCAAATGTAAATCAAAAAAAGGTGAAAAAATCAAATTAATTCATTCAAGATTACATTTCTGAAAAATGTATATTTGAACTATGAAAAAACTGCTTCCAATTGCAATTATAACCCTCTTATTTTCTACCCAATCTTGTACTAAAAACAAAACCTACTTTGATCAATTAAAGGCTGATAAGCCTTTTAGTTCAAGAATCTTAGATTTGAACAAATCCTTTGAGCTAATAAAGAAAGAGGAAAAAGGAGAGCTAATTAAAGAGGATTTACACCTTTTAGAGTTTGCTTACAATATTGGTGAAAGTGACACCTACAAGGTTTCTTATTTATTTGATGAAAAAGGATGTTATGAAATAGGGGTTGATGGATTCTTTGAGTTAGAATTTAACGCTAAAAATATAGTAACTGGCATTCAAACAGAAATGAATACAAGTATCTACGGCAAGGGAACTGATGATAACGGTCTAAATAGGTGGAAAAGCGAAGATAAATCTATCTCGATAGAATTAGATTACCAAGAAACTTCGAAATGGATGTTTTTGGCTACAATTTTTGCAAACGAGTAATTCCTTACAGTTTTAAAGCATCTAATCTTCCTGAAGATCTTCAATTTCTGTAACTCCTCCAGAAATAATAAATTTCATAATATCGGCAGAAGAACCATTTACTGGTGTAACATTCTTTTTAGGAACTACAATTAAATTCCCTGTAACTGCGTATGAAAAGGGAATATAAACTCCAATTTTATCTGCAGAAACCCCTAAGCGAGTTAAGTCTTGCTGAGTGATAAACCCGAACCGCTCAACATCTCCTTCCATTTTAACTAATACAGGCTCAGTAAACCTTTTTTTCTTACCCACAAAAGCAGACAGCAAATCCTTTACTGAAGTATATATGATTTTTATTAGAGGAACTCTATCTAAAATTTTGTCGAAATTTAATATCTGTCGCGTTAATAATGTTCCTCCAACAAACCCAACAACCGTAACAGTAATTAATATAATTAATAAGCCCAGTCCAGGAATGTCTAAAGAAATTATACCATCCACAAGCCTAATTGACTCAACAACAATATATATAGTAACACTAATTGGCACCAAATAGAGTAGTCCTTGTAAAAAATATCCTAAAAGTTTTTTCATATTATAATTCTTCGAGTTCTTTTTGCCTCTTTTTTGTTAATGCACCAGTAACCAAATCATAAGAATGATCAATTAACTCATAAATTAATTGATCAGAAACATTGCTTTCAATAGAAACACTATTCCAATGTTTTTTACTCATATGAAAAGCCCCCGTAATTCCATCGTATATATACCGTAATCCCATCGCTTTTTCAGGATTGCATTTTAGATTTACAAAACCGAAAACATCAACATTCGTAAGTGAAAACATTTTATTCATCACTTTAAAAACCAATGTTTTATTATCAAAAGGGAAACACTCTGTTACTCCTTTCTTAGCAATACAATAATTTCTGTATTCTTCTATATTCATTATTTATACTTGAACGGCAATACTTTTGAGTACTTGTCTTTAGAAATAACAATCATCGAGTGCATGTTTCTTATTTCTGGAATAGGGGTTAATTTCTCTTTTACCAAAACATCAAAACCTGCAATATCTTTAACCATTATTTTTAATAAATAGTCTGCCTGCCCTGTAACATTATAACACTCTAACACCTCATCTATTTGCTTTATTTGCTCAATAAAATTAGTTATTGCATTATCTCTTTGTCTGATTAAAGAAATTTGCATAAACGCAGAAATCCCTAACTCCAATTTAGATTCATCTACCAACGCGTGGTAACTTTGAATAAATCCGTTACTTTCTAATTTTTTTACTCGCTCTAATGTTGGTGCGGGTGACAGCCCAATATCTTTAGAAAGTTGGAGGTTTGTAATTTTTCCGTTTTCTTGTAGCCTTTTTAATATGCTTAAGTCTAATTCGTCTAACTTCATCTTAGAATTTTCTGTTACTATTTCAAAAATAACAAAATTAAAATTGGAAATTCATCGAGTTTGACAAAAATATTAAGACAAAATTTTATACAGTATAGGTTTGCTAGGAGAAGCGTCATTTTCAAAACTGGCAATCTGTATATTAATAAAATACGTTCCGTCTTCAATCGTTTCTGGCACAAATATTAACTCTGTAATTGTTCTGCTTTCTTGAGTATTGTGAGGGTATTCCCAAAAGGTATGATGTGATTTTAACACTCCATTATCACTTTCCTTATCTACAGAAGGTGTGTCTATCAATAAGTGCGCTACCCCTTGATCAATTAAAAACTGAACAGCTTCAAAAGCAATAAACGGTGGATTTGTATTAGAGTATTGCATCGACAATTTCTCATCTCTATTGGGTAAAGTTCTAATAACAATTGCTTCTGGATTATTGTTTCTCCAAACACTTTTTATTTGATCAATGGTTATCACTAAATCATTACCTATTTTCCTAGGCGAAACACTTATCAGTTCAGCTAAAAAAAAGAACTCTTTTAAACACTGGTTAATGGTATAGTTTTCTTTACTGATGTGGCCTACACACTCGGTATGTGTTCCGTGCCCATGTGGATTAAAAATAATGTTCCTGAAATTAACTGCCCCACCTTGATTAACATCTCCAATAAACCCAACTCCCTCAACAGACTCAAACTTTGGCGCATCAACATACCAAGCTGTTAAATTACTTTTGTCTGCTTTTAAAGGAATAGAAATGTCCAATGGTTTAGATAAATCTATTTGATATGCTTTATTGTTGTGTTGTATTGTTGTTTGCATTATACCAGAAATAAATCAGAAGTAATTTTATCTGCAATAAAAATTCCTTCTTGGGTTAATGTTATTTTATTATTTTCAATTTCAAGATACGAAGAATTTAAGTACTGCTTAATTTCTCTATTAAAATGAGTATTTATTTCTTCACTAAAATTAGTTGTTAAGTAAATGGTGTCCATTCCCCAAGTGGTTCTTAAACGAGTTAACACATACTCATTAAACGCTGTTTTTTCATCTATTATTTCCTCTTCAGAATACTTCTCTTTATTGGCTAGTGCCTTAATGTATTTTATATTATTAGCAACATTCCAAACTCTTTTTGATGTGCTTATTAAATCCTTTTCAGAAGAGGTCTCTTTTAAATAAGAATGTGCAGATGGCCCAAAACCTATATACTCTTCTCCTTTCCAGTAATTACTATTGTGCTTAGAATAAAACCCTTCTTTACCAAAATTTGAAATTTCATATTGAGTCATACCAAAAGCCTTCGCTTCCTCAATTAGCGTTTTAAATTGTGTAATCATATTATCATCATTCAACTGTGGCAATTGTCCTGATTCAATTTGATGGGCTAACTTTGTTTTTGGCTCAACAGTTAAGCCATAAGCTGAAAGATGTGGCACATTAAATTCGTTTACTTTTTGTAAATTATCTAACCATCCTTTTTCGGTTAAGATTGAAGATCCATAAATCAAATCGATCGTAATATTATCAAAACCAACATCTTGACTCCTTTTTATACTTGATTCTGCCTCAGAAGAATTGTGCGCTCTATTAAAAAACTTAAGTTCTTCATTGTTAAAAGATTGCACCCCAATACTCAACCTGTTAACACCTGAATTTTGCAGCTCTTTAACCTTGATTTTTGTTAAATCATCGGGGTTACACTCTAGTGTAAATTCAAGATCTGGGGCAATATCATAATTTTTATAAAGGGCATCAACAAGAACTAATAAATCATCTTCCTCTAAAATAGACGGTGTGCCTCCTCCAAAATATATGGTATTTATTTTTCCTGTTAACACGTGTTTTCTCTGCTCAATTTCTTTAAGAAGTGCTTGTATTAAATCTTTTTTATGTTTTAAAGATGTAGAAAAGTGAAAGTCGCAATAACTACAACTTTGCTTACAAAAAGGAATATGGATATAGATGCCTGCCATAATTAATGAGTGTATGCTATAAGAAGTTTATGATTAAGTAAAAAGACATTCATCCTCAGCACGGAATCTTGTCTACTGAATTGCCTCAAAGTTAGGGGAATTAAAGAATAAAACGAGTTTGAAATTTTCACATGAACACATTTAATTTTTCGCTCATTATTTATTAAGAACAATTCTAAAAGTTGTACCGGTTGCGTCAGACTGTTTTACAAAGACCTTACCTTCATGGTAATTTTCAATAATTCGCTTTACCAAAGATAGCCCTAAACCCCAACCTCTTTGTTTAGTTGTAAAGCCTGGCTCAAAAACAGTTTTGTGTTGAGCTCTTGGTATTCCTGTTCCAGTATCTGAAATGTCGATATAAACAAACTGACTTTGATCTGTAATGCAAATATCGATATCCCCTTCTCCCTTCGTCGCGTCAACAGCATTCTTAATCAAGTTTTCTAACACCCAACTAAATAACGATGGGTTTAGTTTTGCTCCCATTTGAGCATTATTTTGCGTTGTAAATGTTACATTCACTTTTTTAGAAATTCTAACTTTTAAATAATTTAAAGAGTCATTAATGACCTTGTTTAAATTTTCGGTTTCTAATTTCGGAATTGAGCCTATTTTAGAAAACCGCTCTGTTATTATTTCTAAACGGGTAATGTCTTTTGATAACTCATTGAGTGTGTTTTCGTCAACATCTTTCAATTTTAAATACTCTACCCATGCCATTAAAGAAGATAGTGGTGTCCCCAACTGGTGGGCTGTTTCTTTAGCCATACCAACCCAAACTTGGTTTTGCTCCACCTTTCGAGAGGTGCTAAACAAATAGTACGAAATCAATAAAAACAACGCAATAATCACAATTTGATAGTATGGATAATACTTCAATTGTTGTAATAATTCTGAATCTGAATAAAAAATATAATTAACAGTATGCTCGCTTATTGCTATGGTTATTGGTTCATTTTCAACTCGCATATCCTTTATAGTTGCCTCTAAAAAATCCTGGCCAACATTGGATTCTCCACCAATTAAATTTCCGTATTCAATTATTTCTATTTGAGAACTATCTGTATAAATAACAGGAACAGAAGCTGAATTGATAACAATTTCCGAAATAAACGAGCTTATTAAATCATCTAAAACGAGCTTTAGTTCAGAAAATATTTTTGAATCTTTATAATACAATTTTTGAGTAACAGTATGTTTACCAACCCTATAAGAAAGATCAATAGGTTCATTTTCGCTGTTTTTTATTTTCGCTAATTCAACCTCTAAAAACTGGCCAGTATCAAGCCCTTCAGTTAAGTCAAAATTTCTGTACGTACTTATTTTCTCGTTTTCATCAACCACCAAAACTGGTATGGTTGTATTCCTTCCAATAATGTTAAGATAAAATGTTAAATCTGTATGATTATCAGAAGTTGCTAAACGCCTATTCGCCTCTGCCCACAGTTCAATTTTATTTCGCTCTTCGTTCGATAGCTTTCTAAAAAGCTCGCCCGTATAACTCACTAAAGTGGCTTTGTTTTGTATGGCTTCAGCCCACAACCGAACCTTTTTTCGTTCATCTGTGGCAATTTTTTGTACCACAATATTAGTGTACCACAACGAGGCAATAATGATAATTACTGCGGTTCCTGCTAAAAGCAGTTTCCATTGTTGTTTTTGAGAATAAATATTCAAGCTAAAATGTTCGTTTTACGTTGCGCTATTATTAGATGCTCGAAGTTAAGAAATAGTTGTAAATATGCTAAGCTGATCGCTATCTTTTTGTTTCACATTGACATCTCTGTAACATTTTTTTAATTATAGATTAGTCAACCGAGCAAAATAAACGCTCTTTCCTGGCATAATACTTGGTTGTTTTTCTACTCCGTAACACATTAACTATGAAAACAGTATGCTTAACACTTGCTCTTTTGTGCGTTACTTTCTCTTTTGTTCAAAACCGAAAAATATTTCTAAAAGAAAGTAATCTTCACGCCTCTAAAACCATAAACGAAAGCGTTTTCCATTACTAAAGGCAGTTTACAAATTGTTATTTAGAAAATTACTGCTTAAAAAGCTTAAACGTTTCTTGTTTTGATACAGAAACAACTTTCACAAAATAAACACCTCTATTTAATTGAAGCAGCTCTAAACTAACTGTTTTAGTATTGGTTGTTTTTTTTGTCTGAAGAACATTTCCTAAAACATCATAAACAAAAACGGTTAACCCCTGTTCTGTTCTAGTCGATTTAAAATTGAAATGAGCCTCCGTAAAATATCCTTTCCAGTTGTTTTTCTGAACAACTTCTTGCACTCCAACATTAAGCGGAATACTTGCTTTTAATACCACTGGTAAGTGGTCTGACATATAATACAATGCCTCAATTACATTGTTTGGTGCGGCATTGTTTGTTCCTGAATTAATCGACTGATTAAAATGATTTCCGTCATTTCCAACTGCCTTATATGAACCTGGAACGTAAGTTAAACCTTGACTGCCTGTTTGTAATTGTTGGTTAAAAAAGATAAAATCAAATCGATCATCCATACCCCCATACGCACCGCCATCACCTATGCTTCCACTTCTAGTGCTTTGTGTATGAATACCGGAAAAGGATGAATTATTGTGCCAGTTCCCTGTAGATGAAATCGGATCAATCAAAGATACGCTTCCTCCATTTAATATTGTTTCATAAGCTGGTTCGGCACTTGTGTATAGGTTGAAATCTCCACCCAAAAACACATTTTCAAGGTTAGCTCTACCATCTAGGTAATTCTTAAATAAAATTGATTCTTGATTTCTTTTTTGAGGATTAGGGTCTGACTGACTTGCTTTTAAGTGAGCAGAATAACAAAAAATAAAAACAGTGTCAGAAGAAGTTGTTATTCCAGGAGCCTTGTAATACAACACATACTCACTAATATTCCTTAGAGCCGTTGGTATTTCATGTTGGCTATATAAAACCAATTTGTCAGAATTATAATAGAGCATGTTATTCGTATTTGGCCCTGCATAAAAAGTTGATCTGCGATAAGTTGTAACACCACCAACATTTAATGCATCTGTTAAAATAGTTGTTGCTCCAACGGATGATTCCAGCTCATTTATCATAAAAATGTCTGGCTGAACAAATTTAATAATAGGCTTCAAAGTGTCTGCTTTCCCTGAATTAGATGAGGGATAATTTAAAACATTATACGACATCACTGTAAGTGTGTCTTGCCCCTGTGTTATCAATCCTAAGAACAGGATTATTATTAATGTGGTTATTTTCATCTGTATAATAATTATTTCTGAACCTTGTTCTGTTCTTTAATTAAGAACATATAAACAGGAAAATGATCACTGTAACCTCCAATATAAGACCCAAAAGAATACGTTCTAAATGGATATCCTTTATACCTTCCTTCAGTATTTTTTAAATACGGCTTACTAAATATTTTAGACTTATATAATTTTAAAGAAGCGTAGTTTTTTCCTAATAACGATTTAGAAACCATTATTTGATCAAATAAATTCCAGGTATCACGATAAGCCAGTGTTCCTATTCCTTTTTTATAATAGCTTCCCCAAGGGTTAAACAAATCGCCTTTTTTCATATTTTCTTTCTTCCCTTGCCCTCTTAAATGTTTTTTAACACTTTCATCTGTTGGGTCGTCATTTAAATCTCCCATATAAAACACTTTTGCGTTTGGGTCGTTTGCCTGTAAAGAATCAACAATCATTCTCCCCAATTTTGCTGCCGAAGCTCTTCTGGGTTTACTTCTTTTTTCACCGCCTCTTCGAGAAGGCCAATGCGCAACTATTAAATGGACTTTCTCTCCATTTAACAGTCCGGTTACCAAGAGTTGATCTCTAGAGTAAAATGTAGTATCAACACTTCTTAAAGAAAAGTTTTTGCTAGATATTACTTTAAAATATTTAGGATTGTACAACAGCCCCACATCAATACCTCTCTTGTCTTGTGAGTCATAATGAACAACCTTATACCTTCTTTCTTTGATGCTTTTAACTTTAATCAAATCTTCTAAAACAGATTTGTTCTCAACTTCACAAACCCCTAAAACTGCCAAACCATCAGGAGTTACTTCTGTTCCTAATTCTGAAATTACTTTAGCCATATTAACCAGCTTTTCTTGGTAATGTTCGGCTGTCCATTTTTTCTGTCCTTTTGGTGTAAAATCTTCTTGTAAAATTTTATTCGGATCTGGATCAATTAGTGTATCAAAGAGGTTTTCTAAATTGTAAAACCCAATACCTGTAACTAAATATTCCTGTTTATTATCTTGTGAAAACAAGCTGCCAACAAGAGCTCCTGTTAGTAAAAGTGATAAAAGTAAGTGCTTTTTCATTGTTTATTTTTTTGCAAAGTAACTAAATATTGTGTTATATGTTTTTTATAGTTGGTTAAGACAACCTTAATTAGGCCTGTATTTATAGATTATGTTTTTATTAACAAATAAATGCCTTTGAGGTTTTTATACTTTTTTAACATATCTTTGCTCCATCATAAAACGTAATTTTTGTATTGATAACAAAAGTGAATATCCTATGAAGCAACTTTTATAAGCCTTCAAACCGCTTTATTCTTATCCTTTTTTAAACACAATGAAAATAATAAAGATATTATCGGTGGCTTTTGTTTTTACAACACTTTCTGCTGTCGCACAAACAACACCTTCTTCACCAAATGAAGACAGCACTCAAAACGCAACAACTATACCAACATTTACAACTTCATTAGATTTACTTGAGGGAGATGCTCAAGCTCAAGATGTTTCTGGGTTGCTACAGTCTTCTAAGGATGTCTTTTCTAATATAGCTGGGTTTAACTTTAGTGCTGCTCGGTACCGTGTTAGGGGTTATGATTCCGAGAATTTTTCAGTAAGCATGAATGGCGTTTCATTAAACGAGCCCGAAGGAGGTAGAGCTATTTGGGCTTTTTGGGGTGGGTTAAATGACATTACACGAACCCAAGAGTCGAAAGCAGGAATCAGCTCCTCACCGTTTAGTTTTGGAGGTATTGGTGGCTTTTCAAACATTAATGCTCGGGCATCATCTGTCAGAAAAGGAACAAAAATTTCTTATGCTTCTGCCAATAGGTCTTACAGAAACCGCTTAATGGTTACGCACTCTACAGGAATGATGGATAACGGATTTGCAATTGCAGTATCAGCCTCTAAAAGATGGGCTGGAGAAGGTTATGTTGAAGGAGCTTTTTATGATGGTGGCAGTTATTTGTTGTCAATAGAAAAAAAGATTAATAATAAACATACTATTGGTTTGGTTGGTTATGGAGCTCCTACATCTGGAGGGAAAAGAAGTATTTCTACACAAGAAACATATGATCTAACAGGAAATAATTATTATAATTCTTACTGGGGGTATCAAAATGGGAAGAAAAGAAACTCTAGAGTTAGAACGAATCACAAGCCTCGAATTATGTTAAATCATTATTTTAAAGTAAGTGACAAAACAAACATTAACACTTCCGCTTATTATTCTTTCGGAAAAGAGGGGAACACAAGATTAAACTGGTACAGCGCAGCAGACCCTAGACCTAACTACTACAGAAATTTACCAAGCTTCTTCAACAGCCCTGGAGATGAGGCTCTTTTTGAACAACAAACTAATTTATGGCAAGCTAATGATCCTGCCACAACACAATTAGATTTTGATCAAATGTACTTTGCTAACACTAAAAATCTTTTTACCCTAACAAATGCAGATGGTGTTGCTGGAAATAGTGTTACAGGAAATAGAGCCAAGTATGCTATTGAGGAGGCGAGAAAAGATGTTGCGCACTATGGTTTTAACACAACCGCTTCTCACAAGTACAATGAGCAAATAATGATAAATGGAGGCTTGGATGTTAGCATATATAAAAGCAACAACTATAAGCTGATGAATGATTTATTAGGGGCTGATTTTTGGATTGATGTTGATCAGTTTGCTGAAAGAGATTTTGCTGATGAAACAATTGCACAAAGTGACATAAACAACCCTAACAGAATCATTAAAGAGGGCGATCGTTTTGGATATGATTACGACATCAACATCAACACCTACAAAGGTTTTGGCCAGGTTGAAGGAACTTCAAAAAAGGTAGATTGGTTTGCAGCCATATCTTTAGCAAGCACTTCTTTTTGGAGAACAGGAAACTACCAAACCGGTTTGTTTCCTAACAACTCACTAGGTGATTCTGAAAAACAAAGCTTTTTTAATTATGGAATTAAAGCTGGTGCTATTTACAAGCTGTCAGGAAGACATTTAATTCGTTTAAATGGTGCACATTTAACAAGAGCTCCATTTTCAAGAACTGCATTTGTATCTCCAAGAACAAGAGACCAGGTTGTTCCAGATTTAGAAAGTGAAAAATTAATGTCTGGAGATATTAGCTACCTCGTTCGTTACCCTAAATTAAAAGCGAGGGCTACACTATTTCACACAACACTTAAAGACAAAACATGGAGTAGAAGCTTTTATAATGACGAACTAAACACTTTTGTTAACTATATGATGACTGGGGTTGACCAAGTTTTTACTGGTCTTGAATTTGGTGCTGAAGCAAATATTACATCAACAATAATTGTAACTGGAGCATTTGCAACAGGAAAGTTCCTTTATGACTCAAGACCTAAGGCAACTATAATTCAAGATAACTCTACAGAGCTTCTTGCTGAAGACAAAACAGTTTATTTTAAAAATTTCAGAATTGGAGGGATTCCTCAAACAGCAGCTTCAATTGGTGTACAATATAGATCTCCTAAGTATTGGTTTATTGGCACAAACTTTAACTATTTTGCAGACATCTATTTAGATGCCAATCCTGACAGAAGAACAGAAGAGGCTATTTCTAAATATGTTTCCTCAGACCCTCAAGTTATTGAAATTGTTGGCCAGACAAAATTAGACAACGACTTTACACTTAATCTCTTTGCGGGAAAATCGTGGAAATTAAAAGATAAATACTTTATTAGATTAAATATTAACATTAACAATGTTCTTGACAATACTGAATTCCAAACAGGTGGTTTCGAACAGTTAAGATATGATCAAAATGAAATAGGAAAGTTTCCTCCAATGATTGGTTATATGTACGGAAGAACATATTTTGCAATGGTTAGTTTCTCTTTTTAACCCCATTGTTTTTATTAAATTAATATGAAGATGAAACAAACTAAAAAAATATTAGGAGCTGCTTTAATTGCATCTTTAGCATTTTTTACGGCCTGTGAAAAAGAATTTGACACGGTTCCTGTAAAAGAACTGCCTATAGGAAACATTATTACAATAGATTCCTTAAGAAACATTTATACAGCATATGATACTACAATTACCCAAGACATTTCTGTTTATGGTATTGTTACTGCAGATGCTGTTACTGGAAACATTTATAAAGAGCTTTATATACAAGATGAAACCAACGCTATTAAACTAGGGCTATTATCTTCTGCTGATTTCTTTATTGGAGACAGGGTAAGAGTTGCCATAAAAGGGACTACAATCAGAAGAGATAGAAATATGTTAGTGCTTGATAGTATTAATCCAGACGTCGCAATTATAAAACAAGAAGCTAATCAAGATTTAACTCCTAAGGTTGTTTCAATAGACTCTATAAACCTTGTTGATGTTTGGGCTTCAAAATACCAAGGGCAACTAGTTCAAATTAACAATGTGGAATTTGTGTGTGCTGATGCTTGTAGCACATGGGCAGACGCCATAGGGCAACGAGATGAAAACAGAACCTTAGTTGATGCAGTAGGTAATACAATTATTGTTCGCTCAAGTGGCTTTTCTACCTTTGCAGGAGAACAGCTTCCTTTCAATCAAGGGTCAATAATTGGTGTGGTTTCTCAATATGATGAAACGGTTCAAATCACAATTAGAAACCCAAATGAATTTATCGTTTCTAACACCAGAACAACGGCTTGCGCTGCTTGTCCTGCGTTTAGTCAAATTAAAGACTTTGAAGACGAAAGTATTTCATCTGGAGGTTGGTCTCAGCAAAATGTAGTTGGAAATGTAAATTGGGAAACTAGTGATCAAGGTTCACACCCTAGTTTTTACGGTAGAATATCAAATTTTGTAAACTCAAGTAATGTTGCTTGTGAAACATGGCTAATTTCTCCTTCTTTTGATTTATCAAACACATCGAATCCTGAATTATTTGTAGAGTCTGATGTAAACTATAATGGAGCTGCTTTAGAAGTCTATGTAACAATTAATTATACTGGAGATGCGGCAACAACTTCTTGGACACAGCTTTCTGTGCCTTTAGACACCGACAATACAGGTTGGAACACTTTCGTTCCTTCGGGAGCCGTAACCTTATCAGGCTACAAACAAGCTGGTGTTAGGGTTGCTTTTAAATATGTAGGAGGTTCTTCAAATGGAAGTACTTGGGAAATTGATGATATTAAAATAATTGATCTATGAGAAGCTTAATAAACCCACTTATTCTGATTTTTATTCTAGCAGCTATAACCTGTTCTTGTAAAAAAGATTTTGATGATCCAACAGTTAAAGTTATAGCTACTGGAGACGTACAAACGATTGCACAAGTAAGAGCGCTATATCAACCAGGAAAGACAATAAAGATTACACAAGACCTTTCGGTTTATGGTGTTGTAACCATGGATGAGACTACAGGAAACCTTTATAAAGAATCATACATTACTGATGCTACAGGCAATTTATACCTTAGATTTACTTCGGGTAGTGGCTTATATGTTGGCGATTCTGTTAGAGTCAACCTAAATGGGGCTAAAATTCTAAAATACAACCAAATGTTACAGGTTGATTCTCTTCATCCAGACAACAGTGTTGTTAAACTTTCAACTCAAAACTTTCAAGCTCCCGAAGTAATAAGTATTAGTTCTTTATTGAATGATTTAGATGCTGCTCAGGGGAAACTTATTGAGATTGATGGCGCTTTCTTTGCGGAAGGTGGATTAGGCTTTAGTTATGCAGATGCTGCAAACCAAGTTGCTGGAAGCAGGTATTTATTTGCATTAAATGGAGATGACATTGAAGTAAGAACAAGTGGTTATTCAAACTTTGCTAATGACACATTGCCTAGCGGAAGCGGTAAGTTTATCGGAATTGTAGCGCAATACAATGATGGATTACAACTTTTAATCAGAGACCCTCAAGAACTAGATATGGCTGGACAAGCTCCGACATTAAAAACATTTAACGATCAAAGCATTACTTCTGAAGGTTGGTCAACACAAGTTGTAGTAGGGCTATTTGATTGGAGCACAACTAATCAAGGTTCTAGTTCATACTATGCAGCATTAACAAATTACAACAGTGGAAATACAGCGGCTGAAGTTTGGTTAATTTCCCCAGCCTTTAATTTTAGTAATTCTACTACTCCATCATTAAGTTTTAAAAATGCGTCCAATTATAATGGTCCAGATTTAGAAGTATATGTTTCAACAGATTATGACGGAACAAGCCTGCCTTCAACTGCAACTTGGAGTCCTTTAAGTGCCACATTATCTGGTGGTGGTTTTGAGTGGGTATCCTCTGGATCAATTAATCTTTCTGCTTTTTTAGGAGCCAATACTCACATTGCATTCAAATACACAGGAACAACTTCTGATGGTAAAACATGGGAATTAGACAATATCATTATAAATAAATAACTTTAAAAACTATTAACTCTTAAAATTTATCAATTATGAAAAAAATTTTTACTCTTTTAGTTGCCGCCTCTATTGGTACAATGGCTTTTGGTCAAGTTGTATTTCAAAGCGATTTAAGCTCTTGGGCTGCAGGAACTCCTACCGATTGGTTCGGAAGTAAAACAAATTTAGTAATGTCAGGAATTTCTCAAATTACAGGTAGTGCAAATTACGG